>JALVWY010000138.1 GCA_027023105.1 Campylobacterales bacterium
TGTTCCTAAAAATACCGTTATAAGTGATATTTTTTGCAGGGCTTACGGTGTTGGAAACGGCGGATTTTTGGATAAAAAGAGATTAATGCATTTTGTCCGATACGGATATTGGGGAGATATCGGTATAAAAGTTGATAAAAATATGAAAGTTTTATATTCAAATCCTTTTTATACAAACATAAAACCCGGTGAAAAAATTTTATTAATCAATAATAAAAAAGCAACTCCTAAAAGTTTTACAGATATGATTTTACTTGGAAAAGCTGGAGAAAAAATAAAAATTACTACCGATAAAGGCAGCTTTGTTTTAAAAATAAGAAAACTGAAATATAATTTTACCCCTTTACTTTATTATGGTATAAAAGTTGATAAAAATTTAATAGCTTATCTCCCTAAAAACTTACAAAACAGATATTTTTTGAAAAGCGGAAAAATTATTAAAGTAAATGGTAAAAATGTAAATTCTTTTAAAGAGCTTTTATATATGCTTTCATTTGACAAAAATGTTACAATTACGCTACAAAAAAACGGAATAGAAATTAATATATCGTTAAGGAAATAGATGGAAAATTTTATAAAACAACATTTAATCAAAGCAAATTCTTTTCACCCGTATTTTGAGAAGGCTTTAAATGAGATGCTCTTAGCAGGCGGTAAAAGATTTAGACCAAATCTTTTATTAGCGGTTGTTAGGGCTTACAATCCTTTATTAACGGAAAATGCAAAATATGCCGCCTTTGCACTTGAACTTATTCATACTTATTCACTCATTCACGATGATTTACCTGTTATGGATAATGCGGCTCTTAGAAGAAATCATCCGACTTTACATGTAACATATGATGAAGTGACCGCCCTTTTAGTAGGAGATGCTCTAAATACATATGCTTTTGAAGTTTTAAGCAAAGCTCCTATGCATAGTGACATAAAAGTTGAGCTTATTAAAATTTTAAGTGAAAATGCAGGTGCAAACGGAATGGTTTTAGGACAGGCTATTGACTGTTTTTTTGAAAATAAAAAATTAAATTTAGATAAACTTAAATTTTTACATCTTAACAAAACAGGAAAATTAATTGCCGCAAGTCTTAAAATGGGCGCTATTATTGTAAATAAACCTGAGTTAGCTGAAAAATTATATGATTTTGGGTTAAAACTAGGACTTCTTTTTCAAGTTCAGGATGATTTGCTTGATTTACTTGATGAATCTGCAACCGGAAAAAGCAGTGGAGTTGATGAAAACAAAAACACTTTTGTTACAATTTTAGGAGAAAATGAAGCTAATAAAAAAGCGGATATTTTAGCGGTAGAATTAGAAAAAGAATTAAATGAATTTGATGAAAATTTAAAAAACGAGCTTGGCGAACTACTTAAAAAATATTTATACAGGCATAAAAACTAATAAAGGAAGGTATATGAATTTAGAAATGAAGAAAAAGATGGCGGATACAATCAGGTTTTTAGCGGCGGATATGGTGCAAAAAGCAAACTCAGGGCATCCGGGTGCGGCACTTGGGATGGCGGATATTTTTGTTGAGTTTAGTGATATAGTAAGGCTAACTCCGCATAACCCGAAATTTGTAAACAGAGACAGAGTCGTATTTTCAGGCGGTCACGCAACTCCGCTTATATATTCAATGCTTTATTTGTGGGGATATGATATTTCTATGGATGATTTGAAAAATTTCAGACAACTAGGAAGCAAGACTCCCGGGCACCCTGAATTTGGACACACTCCCGGAATTGAAGTAACAACAGGACCTCTTGGGCAAGGTGTGGCAAATGCAGTCGGATTTGCTATGGCTAAAAAATTTATTTCAAATAAATTTCCGGAAATTGACCATAAAGTGTGGTGTTTTTGCGGGGACGGGGATTTAGAAGAAGGAATCAGTTACGAAGCCTGTTCTATTGCCGGAGCAAATAAACTGGAAGATTTGGTTATTATTTATGATTCTAACAATATCTCAATAGAAGGACCGGTTAAGCCTGTATTTAATGAAGATATTAAAGGGAGATTTGAAGCTCAGGGATTTAGAGTTCTTGAAATGAACGGGCACGATTATGAAGACATTAAAAAAACTTTAATAAAAGCCAGAGAAAGTGATGGAAGACCAACACTTGTTATTGCAAAAACAGTAATTGCAAGAGGAGCTGTCGGGCTTGAAGGAAGCGAAAAAACACACGGTGCGCCTCTTGGCGAAGATGTAATTAAAAAATCAAAAGAAGCAGCCGGATTTGACAGTGAAAAAACATTTTTCGTTCCTGAAGACGCATTAATCAGATTTAGATGTGTAAAAGAAAAAGGCGAACTACTTGAAACTGAATGGAATAAAAAAGCAAATCTTAAAGAAATAGAAGAGTTTTTTGATAGAGATTTTTCTAAAATTAACTGGCCTGAATTTGAAGAAGGAGCAAATCTTGCCACAAGAAAAAGTAACGGAGCGATTTTAAACGCTATTTCTAAAGCCATTCCAAGTTTCTTAGGAGGAAGTGCGGATTTAGCCCCTTCAAACAACACTCATTTAAACGGGGAAGACAATTTCCCTTATGGAAAAAATTTACATTTTGGAATTAGAGAGCATGCAATGGCGGCAATTAATAATGCGTTTAGTGCTTACGGACTTTTGCCTTATGCGGCTACATTTATGGTGTTTAGCGATTATTTAAGAGGTGCTTTAAGAATTTCAGCACTTAGCAGTCATAAAAATTATTGGATTTTCACACACGATTCTATTGCGGTTGGGGAAGACGGACCGACACACGAGCCGGTTGAGCATTTGACAGCGCTTAGAGCTATTCCGAATTTATATGTAATGAGACCTGCTGATGCAAATGAAAATGTAAACTGCTGGAGGGCGGCACTTAACATTGATGCTCCTGTTGTGTTTGCCCTAACTCGTCAGGGACTAAAAAATGTAACTTTAAAAGAGAATGATTTAAGCAAAGGTGCTTATATCTTAAAAGAAGGAAATGCTGATATCACACTGCTTGCAAGCGGAAGTGAAGTGGAACTTGCTATGGAAGTGGCAAATGAAATAGACGCAAGGGTTGTAAGTGTTCCTTGTTTTGATTTATTGGAAGAACAACCGCAAGAATTTAAAAATTCTCTTTTTAAAGGTAAAGTAGTGGCTATTGAAGCGGCAAGAGGACTTGAGTGGTATAAATATGCCGATATGGTTATTGGAATGAATACATTTGGTGCTAGCGGAAAAGGAGGGGATGTTTATAAACATTTTGGATTTAGTAAAGATGCTATTTTAGAAAAATTAGGTTACAAAAAGTAATTTTTTCTTCTTCTTTTTCTTTTTTTTAAACAAACCTTAAGCTTGCAGGAGTAAAATTTCATCAAAATTCTTTCCTTAATTTTACCTTAAAGGTTTAAAAATATGTTTAGTTTTGATTCTCTTTCAGTGTTGTTTTTGGGTTTAATTTTTCTTGGAGTTATTCCTAATCTTTTTTATATGAGCGGATATCTCTCTCACATAAAAAGAAAAACTTATTTTTTAATTAATTATTTTGCTTTTATAGCAAGTATGATAGGTGTGGTTTTAAGTAACGAAGTTATGTCTTTTTTGTTTTTTTGGGAGCTTATGAGCCTTACAAGCTGGCAGCTTATTTTGACAGAACCTACTCAAAGTAATTTAAAGGCGGCAAGATTTTACTTTTTTATGACCCATTTCGGGTTTGTGTTTATTTTATTGTTTTTCCTGCTTTTATCAGGAAATAATCTGTTTAGTGATTTTTCTTCTTTAAAAGAAGCGGCTTTTAATTTTAAATATCCGACTTTACTCTTTTTTTTAATGACTATCGGGTTTTTATCTAAAGCCGGGGCTGTGCCGCTTCATGTATGGCTGCCTTATGCACATCCTGCCGCTCCTAGCCCTGTATCTGCTTTGATGAGCGGAGTTATGTTAAAAGTGGCTATTTATGCATTTTTGAGATTTATTTTTATTTTGCCTTCCTGGCAGATTGAATGGGGAATTGTTATTTTAGTTGTCGGTGCGTTAAGTGCTTTGGTTGGGGTTTTATATGCTCTTAGCGAACACGATATAAAAGCACTTCTTGCAAATCACTCTGTTGAAAATATAGGAATTATTTTAATAGGAATCGGGGTTGGAATGATTTTTACCACTTTGAAACTGCCTCTTTTAGCCGCTTTTGCGTTTATAGCGGCTGTTTATCATACATTTAACCATATGAGTTTTAAATCTTTACTTTTTATGAGTGCCGGAAGCGTTTTACACGAAACACATACAAAAAATATAGAAAAATACGGCGGGCTTATAAAAAATATGCCGATAACCGCTTTTATGTTTTTGATTGCGGCTATTTCTATTTCAGCTCTTCCTCCGACAAACGGATTTTTGAGCGAATGGATGATTTTTCAAAGTATGTTAAATTCAAGCGGGATAAATGAACTCTCACTAAAACTTTTCTTTCCGTTTGCCATTTTTGCCCTGGCTTTAACCGGCGGACTTGCCATTGCCTGTTTTGTAAAGGCTTTTGGAATTACATTTTTAGGACTTTACAGAAGCACAAATGCAAAACACGCAAAAGAGGTGAATATTTTAATGCAAACAGGGCAGATTCTTATGGCAGGGGTGGTTATTTCTTTAATGCTGTTTTTGCCTTTTGTGATTAAATTTATAAATTCGGCTTTACCAATAGAGAATATTTACAGCAAAATTTTCCCTAATATTTGGGTAATGCACTCTATTTCTCATAACGGAGGGGCTGTTTCGCCTCTTTTACTGCTTGGCGGGTTAATTGTTGTTAGTGCATTGATTTTAGTTTTTTACAAATCTCTTAATATCAAAAAAAGAATCTCCCATACCTGGGCATGCGGATATAATACAAGTGCAAAAAGTCAATATTCAGCCACAGGATTTGCCGGACCTATCAGAAGATTTTTCGGTTGGCTGTATAGACCGGAAGTTCATACCCATACACAGACACTTGCAGGGCATAAAACAAAATTTTCTTCCTCACTTTATGAAGTGCATGTAAAGCCTCTTTTTGAAAAGTCTCTTTATGAGGGAACAAAAAAAGCGGTTAATATAATCGCTTATTATGTTTACAGGCTTTCACATTTTGAAAAAGTTAAATATGAAGCGCTTATTTTTAATCTTATTATTTTGGTTTTATTCAGTTACAGAGTCTTTTATCATGCCATAAGCTGGGGGAATATTCTACTTGAAATTATAATAATGGCTGTTTTTGTCAAAATTTTGATTATAGGGGATAAAAAATGATAGATTATATTTTAACTGTTTTACTGGTTTTTATGATATCTCCTTTTTTGGTGGGTCTTATTAAAAGTTTTAAAATGTTTATGCTTTTTAAAAGACCTGTTTCTCCATTTCAGCCATATGTTGATTTTATGAAACTAATAAAAAAAGAGGTTATCTATTCTAAAGAATCATCAGTTATAACTAAAATAGCGCCTTTTATGATTTTATCACCTATTATTGTTGTAGTTTTTTTACTTCCTCCTATATTTCACGGAAGTTTTTATATATCTTTTATGGATGCTTTTACCATTACGGGGCTTCTTAGTCTTTCTACATTCTTTTTGATGCTTTTAGGACTTGACAGTGCGAGTGCGTTTGGCGGGATTGGCTCAAGCAGGGAGGCTTTTATTGCCGCTCTTGTGGAACCTGCTATGATTTTGACTGTTTTTACCATTTCTTTAATAGCAAATAATATTGGAGTAGGCGAAGCGGCTTTAAATCTTAGTTTCCATTTTCCTATTCATCATGCGGCAAGTTTTATTCTGGCCGGAATTGCTTTTTTTATTTTATTAATAGCGGAAAACGGAAGAATTCCCGTGGATAACCCGGAAACTCACTTGGAACTTACAATGGTTCACGAAGCTATGATTTTAGACAGAAGTGGACCTGATTTGGCACTTATAGAAACGGCGGGAGCGTTAAAATTCGGCGTTTTTGCATCTCTTTTTGTAACGCTTTTTTTGCCTTTTGGTGCAAATTTATGTTGGTGTTTGGCTGTTAGTGTTTTTGTTTTAAAACTTGTTTTTGTATCTTTGGTTGTAGGATGGATTGAAATAAACACGGCAAAATTAAGACTTTTTAAAGTTCCGAATCTTCTTGGAATTGCTATTATTTTCGGATTTTTGTCTTTAGTTATTTATTATATTTTAGGAGCGTAAAATGTTAAATGTTTTAGTAGGATTTTTTTTAGCGACTTTAATTACCGAGCTTTTTACCACAAGGCTTTTTAGGCTGGTTTTTTGGTATGCCGTTAATTCTTTGTTTTTAGGAATAATCGCTCTTTACAACGGATACAGACTTTCGGATAAAGAGATGATAATTATGGGTTTGATTACTATTGTTGTTAAGTTTTTAATTATTCCGTATGTTTTAAAATATTTTTTTATTAAATTTAAAGTCAAAAGGCAGATTGTTCCAAATATTGCCATTCATTATTCGGTAATTATAATTCCTATAGTGTTGGTTTTTACTTTGTATCTTACAACTCCCGTTTTATATAATTTCAGCTCAAATGCAAATTATATAGCGGTGGCAATCAGCTCTCTTATGCTTTCGCTTTTATTAATGATGGAATATAAAAATGTGGCTGCAAAAATTATAGGGTTTTTGTCTATTGAAAATTCTCTTTTCCTTTTGGGTGTGTCTGCTACAGACGGAATGCCTATGCTTGTGGAACTTGGTGTTTTTGTGGATTTGTTGATGCTTATTGTGATTATAAATATTTTGTTTAAATATCAAGGAGAAAAATTATGAGTTTTATATTTTTGCCGCCTGTTTTAATTTTTGTTTTGAGTTATTTTAAAATAAACAGAATTTTAATGAGTGTGGTTGCCGGGGTTATAATTTTGCCTGTGATTTATATAATGACCCACCATTTTGAAAACGGATATTTTTATGCCGATAAGCTTGGAAGTTTTGTGTTACTTGTCTCAAGTATTGTTGGAATTGGAGTTTCATTATCGTTTATTTCCCTGCCTGAGAGACTTAATATAGATGAAAAATCAATAAAAAGATTTTACAGATTTTTCGGGATATTCTGGCTTGGACTTTTGATTTCTATTTTGGCGAATAATATGGGGCTTTACTGGATAGGACTTGAATTTGCCACACTTTCTACTGTTTATATGATAAAAGTAAAACAATCAAAAGCGGCAGATAAAGAAGCCTGGAAATATTTGATAGTAGGGGCTATTGCCATTTCTTTGATACTTTTTGGGATTATTTTAATGTATGCTGCAGCTAAAAGTGCACTTGGAAGCGGAGCTATGAATTTTTATATGTTAAATAAAAATTATCAGCAGATAAATCCGTTTTTATTTGAGATAGGATTTTTAATTGCAAGTATCGGTATGTTTATAAAAATGGGATTTTTCCCGATGAATTTATGGCTTGCCGATATTGAAAGAGCGGCTGTTTATCCGGTGGGGGCTCTTTTTAGCGGGATTTTAGAAAGCGCTATTATTTTGGGATTTATGAGATTATCAAAAATAGAAATGGAGCTTAATTATTCACATTTGATAATTTTTGTTTATGTTTATGCTATTTTTACGCTTTTTATGGTAAGTTT
>JALVWY010000139.1 GCA_027023105.1 Campylobacterales bacterium
TTGCAATTAAAGCCGCTCTTACAGGTCATTTGGTTTTATCAACTCTTCATACCAACGATGCTTTGAGCGCTATTTCAAGAATGATAGATATGGGAGCCGAGCCTTTTATGGTGAGTGCGGCTTTAGTCGGAGTGGAAGCCCAAAGGCTTATTAGAACTAATTGCCCTTATTGCCTTGAGTCTTATAAACCAAAAGAGTCCTATTTGGAGCCTATTAGAAAATTTATAGGAGACAATACCACTTTTTATAGAGGAAGGGGATGTGAAAAATGCGATATGACAGGATTTTTGGGTAGAACTCTTATTACGGAAATATTTTTACATGATGAAAAGCTTGAGAGTATGATAGCAAAGAATAAGGATAAAACAGATATTTTAAGATATTTGGAAGAACATGGTTTTAAAAATCTGTTTTTTGACGGATTAATAAAAGCTAAAAATAAAATAACAACATTAGAAGAAATTTATAGGGTGGCAAAATTATGAAATATTATAAAGTTTTTATGTTTTATAAAGGTGAGCAAATTGAGTTTGTGATTAAATCGTTAAACAAAGCTGAAGCTATAATTGATGCAAAAAAAGATCATAAAGGTATACTTGTAAAAATAGAAGAAATTCCAATGCCTTTTGATGAAAAAATAAATATTTTAAAAGATATGATATCGAATAAAATTCTGAGAAAAAAAATAAATTATCCTAGTTACATAGGCTCGTTAAGACAAATTTCCGTAATGATTAAAGCGGGAATTTCTTTGAAAGACGGACTTGAAGATATAGGTAAAAATACAAAAGATCCTCTTGTAAAAGAAATTTTTTTAAATTCGGCGGAAGCTATAGATAGTGGTAAAACTCTCTCTGATGTGTTTAGTGATTATGAACAATATATAGGAGGAGTTTCTTTGGCTCTTGTAAGGCTTGGGGAACAAACGGGAGATTTGGCAGCAGCTTTAGATTATCTTGCGGATATTTACGAAAATATGTATGAAAACAGAAAAAAAATGATAAAAGCTCTTCGTTATCCTATTATTACATTAATAGCGATTGTAGTGGCTTTTGTTATTTTGATTTTATTGGTGGTTCCTAAATTTAAAGCTATTTTTGATCAGTTTCATGCCCAGCTTCCTCTTCCTACAAGAATTTTACTCGGAGCCGAGTATGTTTTAAGCCATTATGGAATGCTTGTTTTAGTCTCTTTTCTTGTAATATTGTTTGGAATAATGTTTTTTTATAAAACTTCAAAAGATTTTAAATACAAAACGGATGCGGTTTTGCTAAAAATATATCTTATTAAAGATATTATAAAACATGCAACGCTTCATCGCTTTTTACTTATTTTATCTTCTCTTTTAAGTTCGGGGGTTCCTTTGGTTGATGCATTAAAAATTTCAGAAGGTATTGTCGGAAACGAAGTTATTAAAAAGAAAGTATCCGATATCACAAGAGGTATTAATCAGGGTAGAAGTTTTGCGGAAATGTTAAAAGAGGTTGATTTGGTTAATTTTATTGCTCTTAGAATGATTAGTGCAGGAGAAGAATCAGGGGAACTTGACACGATGCTTAAAAATGCGGCTTCTTATTATGAAGACAGATTTCAAAATGTTATTGACAATATGCAAGCTTCAATTGAGC
>JALVWY010000140.1 GCA_027023105.1 Campylobacterales bacterium
TTGCAGCTTGCTTCTATTAAAGATGCTGTTTTTTTATAAATCATATCTAAATATCTGTTTTTATCTAAATTCATCTTTTTTGATAGATTTACATCTTCAAGCTCTCCTTGAGAAAGCAAATAAACAGCATTTGAAATAGTTTTTGCTATCTTTTCTCCAAAATCAATAAGTTCATAAAAAGCTCTTGAATAGATAATATCTCCTAGCATCACAGCGGTAAAATCCCCGTATTTTGCGTTGATGGAAAATTCCCCTCTTCTAAGTTCCGCTTCATCTATAACATCATCGTGAAGCAAACTTGCTAAATGAACAGCTTCTACAACTGCTGCAAGTTTATCCGATTTTGGAGAAATTGTTGTGATTAATGTGCCTCTAACGCCTTTGCCTTTTTTAATATCTTTATACTCTTCAAATTCACTAAACATATCATCTAAAATATCATAAAAATTCATCTGCCGCCTTTATAATCTATTTTTATTTTTTTGTTATATTTTTTATTTAAATACATTTCAAATTCTACCAAATTAGGAGAAAATTTGTTTACTTTTATATATAAAACGGGTTGAAATCCCGTATAAGAAGCAATATTTATCTTAAAAAAATTAAGCTCTGAGTTATTAAAAAGAGTTATTTGATAAGGAAATTTGTCATAATTATAAAGCACTGTTAAAACACCGTTTTTGTATAAAGTCCATCTAAGTTTTAAATCAAAGGAGTTTTTATCATAATAGATTATAAAACGGGCTATTTGGTCTTTTTTGGTTGAAAATTTAAATGGAAATTTTATAAAAGCGGCATTTAAAATAAAAGGCAAAAAAAGAAGAAAAATTTTATTCATTTTTTGTTAAAATATTTGCCATTGTGTGAATATAAAAATCAAATTCTTCATCTTCAAGCTCATCGCTTCTATTGAATTTAACTTCCATTACTTTTTGTTCAAGTTCGTCTCCGTAACACTCATTTGCTAATATCTCAAGAATTGCAAGTCTTTCAAATACATTTTCAAGCTCTTCTATTACAAGATTTTTATTTGCGTTATAGACTATTTCAAAAAATTTCTCTTTTGGTGATTTTTGCTCGTCAAACGGGTCAAACATATACTCTCCTTTTTTATTTTAGAATATCATAAGTTTAAAAAAATAGCAAGGAAAAATTAGTTAACGAATAGATATGTAAATGGAAGAAGAGATTAAATAACTTAACATAATAATTTTACTCTAAATAAGTTTTTTAATATTTTCTTCCATTTCTTTTATCTCTTCTTCATTCAAAACGCCTCTTAACTGCTGAATAAAAAGCCCCTCTTCTTTTTTTAAATAGGCTTTTAAAATTTCTTCAAAATCATCAAATTTCAAAAACGCATCCATACTCTTTTCGTGTGCTTTTTGCTGAATAAAATCAAGCATTCTAAAAAGCATTTCTCTAACTAACCTATTTTCATTTACATATTTTTTGGCTTTTTCGTTAGTAATTCCGTGAATTTGGAGATTAAAATGATATTCAAGCTCTTTTCTCATCTCATTTGATAAATCGTATAATTCTTCATAAAAAGCATCTAAGGGAGAGAAATTATCCCTTAAAAACTCCATTTTTTTAAA
>JALVWY010000141.1 GCA_027023105.1 Campylobacterales bacterium
TTTTTGGCTCGGCTCTTAGAGGATTAAATTTTTTTACTTCTTCTAAGAAATTTTTAGTAATTTCATCATAAGCTACAATTCCGTTTTTTGCTCCCGCTTCAATAGCCATATTACATAAACTCATTCTGTCATCCATAGGAAGATGTTCAATAGTATCTCCTGTAAATTCAAGCGCTTTATATAAAGCCCCGTCAACCCCGATTTGTCTAATAAGCTCTAAAATTAAATCTTTTCCGTAAATATGCTCTCCTCTTTCACCTTTAAAAACAACTTTTATAGATTCTGGAATTTTGAACCAGCTTTTACCTGTAATCATACAAAACGCAATATCAGTTGAACCCATTCCGGTAGAAAATGCACCTAATGCTCCGTGCGTACAAGTATGGCTATCCGCTCCTATAATTACATCTCCCGTAATTACAAGTCCTTTTTCAGGCAATAATCTATGCTCAATCCCCATATCTTTTTCATCAAAAAAGTTTTTTAAATCGTGTTCATATGCAAAATCTCTGTTTATTCTTGCCTGATTTGCACTCGCAATATCTTTTGGAGGGATGAAATGGTCAAGCACTATTGCAAAATTATCAGGTTTAGCTAACTTTTTAGCTCCGCTTTCTTTAAATGCTTTAATTGAAATAGGAGTTGTGATATCGTTTCCGATTGTCATATCAACATCACACATAATAATTTCACCGGGTTTTACTTCTCTTCCTATATGCTCGGCAAAAATTTTTTCAGTAATAGTCATAGGCATTTTTATCCTTTTTTAATGTAATTATACTATAATTAAAGAAATCTAAAAGTAGGAATAAAATGGCTAAAATATTTATTTTATTAGGGATAATTTTTATAATAATCGGGTTAATTTTATATTTTTTTAAAGATTTTCCACTTTTTCATTTGCCAGGAGACATTGTAATTAAAAAAGAAAATTTCACTTTCTATTTTCCTATAACCTCATCAATTTTAATAAGTATTGTTTTGAGTATTATTTTTTATTTTATTTCAAAGGTTATGAGATGAGACTTTTTATAGCAACACCTGTAACACTTCCAATTTATGGAGCAATTAAAAACGATTTGTCTAAATATATCGACGTAAAATGGGTGGAAGGGTGGAATTTACATCTGACACATAAATTTATAGGAGAAGACGAGCCGGAAAAATATGAAGCTTTAAAGTTAGAAGTTCCAAGTTCCAAGTTAAAAGTGAATGGAATTGGGATGTTTGGGAATAAAATTTTATATTTAAAAGCGGATATTGATGATTCAATTAATAAACAGATAAATGAAAAATTTAATCTAAAAAACGATAAACCTTTTGTGTCACATATTACACTTTGCAGAATAAAAGATTTAAAAGAAGGCTACAAAGATGCCCTTAAAAAATGGGAAAATATAAATTTTGAAGTTCCTAATGAAGTTTATCTTTATAAATCAACCCTGACAAAAAAAGGTCCCGTTTATGAAAAAATTTACAAATACTAAGGCTGTGGCATTAAAATATAAAGCTTATGAAGATTTAGCCCCAAAAGTTATTGCAAAAGGAAAAGGAGAAATAGCCCAAAAAATCATAGAAAAAGCCAAAAAATATGATGTACCTCTTTTTCAAAATGAAGAAATGGCAAATATGCTTTTAAATGTAGATGTAGGAGAAAAAATTCCTGCTAAAATATATGAGAGTGTAGTAGAAGTTTTTATATGGCTTTATAAACTTGAAGAAAAAGCCCAGCTTAGCAAATAGATTGAGTTTACTTTACTAAACTTTTATGATATAATATATAAAACATTAAGGAGTTAAAATGCAAGATTACAAAATTTTACCAAAATTAGCAAGGCTTTCTATTTTAGAAGAGTTTGAAGGTAAAAAATTAATAAATAAAGATGAATGGATAGAAAAATATCCTTGGCTGTCTGAAAAAAGAGCCACATTTGTAACGCTTAAAATGAAAAACAAACCAAGAGGCTCTAATCTTAGAGGCTGTATTGGAAGTATTTTACCTTATCGCACCTTTATTGACGATGTAATTGCAAACGCAAAAGCAGCAGCTTTTGAAGACCCAAGATTTCCGCCTTTAACACCAGAAGAATTTGAAGAAGTGGAGATTGATGTAAGCGTTTTAACAATTCCTGAGAAGCTTGAATATGAAAATCCTGATGATTTAAAAACTAAAATAAGACCAATGGTTGATGGAGTTATTTTACAACTTGCAAATCATCAGGCAACATTTTTACCATCTGTTTGGGAAGAGTTACCAAGCGTAGATATTTTCTTTGCACACCTTTGTCTTAAAGCCGGACTTCCTGGGGATTGTTTAATGTATCACCCGACTATTTACACATATCAGGCAATAGAAGTAAAAGAGGATTAACTCTGAGAAGTGATTTCTCTTTTATTTATTTTTCTTAGAATTATTTCAATAATAAATCCGGCAATAAAAATTCCTATTAAATACCAAACTACAATCGGAGAAGTTTTATATGAATAATAACCGGTAAGTCCGGCCACCACAGTCATAAAAATAAATGCAAGCCATATAGCAAATTTATTTGCTTTTGTGTTTTTTAAAACTTTTAAATGCCCAAAATGGGTAATTGCCTGAATTATAAGCATAGAAATTGCCGCAGCTGCTGTAATTTCTCCTAAATTAAAAAACAAAATCATAGGGATAGTTATAATCGCACTTACAATAAGCCCGTCAAAAGAATTAAATACATTATATTCATAAACTTTTGGCAAGTTACCGTCTTTTGCCAAAACATAGCTGATTTCGGTAGCCGCATAAAGAGTGGCGTTTATTGCACTAGCTGTTGCAATAAGAGCCGTTATTGCCATAATTTTAAATCCTATTTCACCAAAAACAGGTTTTACGGCAAGAGCCAGGGCATAATCTTTGGCTTTAATCACTTCACCAAGGGGCATATTTCCCAAAACCGCTATACTTGTAGCAACATACAATAAAGCCACTATAAGAATAGAAATATGCATAGCTCTTAGCATATTTTTTGCCGGATTATTCATATCTTCCACGGTATTTGTAATAACACTAAATCCCTGATAAGCAAAAAATGTAATTCCAATAGCAAAAAACATCCCGCTAATAGGAGGTGTTGCATTAAAAGACAATAAAACCGGTTTAATAGTAAATAAAGCCGCAATTACAAAAACAACCAAAACACTAAGTTTTATAATAACAATAATATTTTCCGATTTTGCAACCATAGCCGCACCGATTAAATTCACAACCGTAAAGAAAAAGACAATTCCAACACCAAATAAATCTATCCAGTAGATACTCTGATTACCTATAAAAAGTTTAGTGGCATACGCCCCAAAACTTTTTGCAACTGCGGCTATGGCTATAAGCTGGGCAAAATAAAATAAAATACCCATTCCGCCTGAAAAGACATTAACTCCGAATTCCTGAACCAGATACTCAATTATCCCTCCTCTTGAAGGATAAGAAAGAGCCAATTTTGCCAGGGAATATCCGCTAAGAAGCGCAATAATCCCCCCGAATATAAAAGAAAGCCAGACAATATTTCCGGCCATACTTCCGGCTTGCCCTATAACAATAAAGATACCGGCACCCACCATAGCGCCGATACCCATAAAAACCGCACTCCACAGCCCAAACGCTTTTTTCATTTATGTCCTTAATTAATCAGCTTGAAGTATCGCCCCGTTAGCTGCATTTGTTACAAGCATTCTGTATTCTCTTAGCCATTTACCAGGCACCGCCTTTTTAATAGGAGTAAATTCTTTTTTTCTTTTTTCTATTTCTTCATCGCTAAGTTTTACATTAATAGAAAAATTATCCGTATCAATTTCTATAATATCCCCGTCTTTAAGAAGTCCTATCATTCCGCCTTCTGCGGCTTCGGGGCTAATATGTCCTATACTAAGACCTCTTGTTGCCCCGCTAAATCTTCCATCGGTAATTAAAGCCACTTTTTCACCAAGTCCCATTCCCATAATAAGGCTTGTAGGAGCTAGCATTTCTTGCATTCCGGGACCTCCTTTTGGACCTTCGTATCTGATTACAACCACATCTCCCTCTTTTACTTTTCCGCCTGTGATTCCTTCAATTGCTTCTTGTTGAGAATCAAAACATACCGCTTTTCCCCTAAATTGTCTGCTTCCTATAATTCCCGCTGTTTTAATAACACATCCTTCTTCAGCCAAGTTTCCATAAAGAATGGCAAGTCCCCCGACTTTACTGTAAGGATTATCAATAGAGTGAATAACAGATGTATCAAGAACTTTTGCATCTTTAATTCTATCGGCTACACTTCCGCCCTCAATTACCGGATTGTCAAGATAAAGAATTGTATCGCTTCTTTTACTTATTTCTTTCATAACAGCGCTCATTCCGCCTGCTTTATTGATATCTTCCATATGAACCGTTTGAAGTGATGGAGAAATTTTTGCAATATGACTTGTGTGTCTTGCTATTTCATTAAGTTCTTTTAAATCAAAATCAACTCCCGCTTCTTTTGCAATAGCTGTTACATGCAGCACAGTATTTGTGCTTCCGCCCATTGCCATATCAACAACAAAAGCGTTATGAATTGCTTTTTCATTAATGATATTTTTGATTCTGTATTGTTCTGTAAGTTTTTCATCTTTTGCAATTTCACAGATTCTTCTAGCCGCTTTTCTTAAAAGTTCTTCTCTTTCCGGTGTTAAAGCCACAATGGTTCCGTTTCCTTTAAGAGCAATTCCCATAGCTTCAATTAGCGTATTCATAGAGTTTGCAGTAAACATACCGCTGCAGCTTCCCCCGCCAGGACATGCCACACACTCAAGCTCTCTTAATTCATTTTCACTCATTTGACCTTTTTCAAATTTACCGACACCTTCAAAAACAGTCGCTAAATCAACAGGTGTCCCATCACTTAAATGCCCGGCTTTCATAGGACCGCCTGTAACAAAAATAGCAGGAACATTAACTCTTAAAGCTCCCATAACCATACCCGGAGTTATTTTATCGCAGTTTGGAATACAAATCATTGCATCAAGTTTATGAGCATTCATTACCGTTTCTACGCTGTTTGCAATAATTTCACGGCTAGGCAAGCTGTAAAGCATACCGTCATGTCCCATTGCAATTCCGTCATCCACACCGATTGTATTAAATTCAAACGGCACACATCCGTTTTTTCTAATTTCATCTTTTACAATTTCAGAATATTTATTCAAAAAAAAGTGTCCAGGAACTATTTCAATAAAACTATTTGCAACCCCGATAAACGGTTTGTCAAAATCCTCGTCTTTAAGACCTATTGCTCTAAACAAACTTCTGTGAGGCGCTCTGTTCCAACCTTTTTTAACTTCATCACTTCTCATCAGCAATCCTTTTTTTAAGCAATTTTAACACTTTAAAATAAAAAATGCAAAATTAATATATTCAAACCCTCAACTCATGCGCCAATTTTCAAAACTCTCTTATTTTTTATCATTAAGACCTCATCAGCCTTTGCAATAGTTTCGGCTCTGTGGGCAATAATTATGGAAGTTCTGCTTTTCAAAAATTCTTCTATATTTTTAAATACCCTGTCTTCCGTATCAATATCAAGAGCTGAGGTTGATTCATCTAAAATCACAACTTTTGGCTTATGAAGCAAAGCCCTTGCAATAGCCACTCTTTGTTTTTGCCCGCCGCTTAGTTTCATTCCGTTTTTACCGACAAATGTATCAAGCCCTTTTGGCATTTTTTCCACTGTTTCTAAAAGCTCGGCTTTTTTAAGAGCGTTTTTTATCTCTTCTTCACTAAAATCTTTACCTAAAGTCAGATTAAATCTAAGTGTATCATTAAAAAGTCTGGTCTCTTGTAAAATAAGACTTACATTTTCTCTAACCTTATCAAGTCCTATCTCTTTAAAACTGACTCCCCCGTATAAAACATCTCCGCTATCTGGAATTAAAAATCCGGCAATTATTTTAGCAAGTGTTGTTTTTCCACCCCCGCTAGCCCCTATAAGTGCCGTAATTTTATAAGGATTAATCGTTGCATTTACATTTTGCAAAATTATTTCTTTATCATATTTAAAGCTAATATCTTTAAGCTCTATTTTTACGGGCTTATTAAAAGGATTTTTTTTCATAGGAAAAACCGGCTCTTTTTTTAGCTCTAAAACTTCATTAATTCTCTCTAATGCCGCTCTTGCACTAAAAAAGCTGTATTGAATGGAAATAATTTCCTGAATAGGCGTCATCATATACCAAAGATACGCAAAAACGGCTATCATAAGCCCAATACTTAAATTTCCATACGCAACCGCTAAAATCCCGCCTGCTCTTATAATTTCATATCCTATAAAAAATATTAAATGACTAGCCTTTGAAAAAGCTTCGCTTTTGTAAGAAAAATCAAAAGATCTGTTTTTAAGCTCTTTTGATAAATCAAAAAGCCTTTTAAAGAAAAATTTTTCTTTATTATAAGCTTTTATCTGCTCAAATAGTTCAAGCGTTTCAATTAAAGCTTCTTGAAAAACACTAATAGTCTTATTTTGAGCTTTTTTATATTTTTTTACTTTTCTGGCAATTTTTGAAGACAATACCACCACAAACGGATTTAAAAATATAATCAAAAGCCCAAGAGGCAGATTAATAACAAGCAAAACTATCCCGATAGCCAAAAGCATAAAAGCGGAAATTACAAATTTAGAAACAGATTTAATCAAAAACTCTTCAACTGTATTCACATCTGTAATAAGTCTGCTTGCAATATCACCTGTTTTTAGATTTTCATATTCATTAATGGAAAGTCTCTTTAAATGCTCCATCACCCTAATTCTTATTTTATAGCTTATATCTTTTGTAATTTTTTCAAAAAAGTAAGTCTGTGCAACATTAAACCCTATAAATGCCGCTCTTAAAAAAACAACTACAATTAAAGTTACCAAAACATAGCAAAATGCATTGCAGTTTGAAAAAAACATATTTATAAAATCAATCCATTTACCGCCCTTTTTAAGCAAAACTTCATCAATTAAAAGAGGCATCAAAAGCGGAATAGGCACAGAAATAAGCGTGGCTGTTAAAGCGATTATCTGAGCTGAAAAAAACTCTTTTTTATAATGCTTTATCTCTTTTATAAGTTTTTTGAAACTATACATTTTTATCCTTTACAAATTCACAAAATTTTTTAAAAAGAAGTGTTTTAAACCTGTTTTTATGATAAATAAGATAAAAATTTCTTTTAAATTCAAAATTTTTTACTTTTACTTCAAAAAGCTCTTTTTTGCTAAGCTCATCTTCAACGGCATATTTTGAAATACAGGTAATTGTATCTTTGTGTCTTAAAAGATTTTTAATTTCCACAAATCCTGAAAATTCCATAAAAATATTTATATTTTTACCATATTCCCCAAGAGCATTCAAAAACATCTCCCTTGTGCCCGAGCCCTTTTCTCTTAAAAGCCATTT
>JALVWY010000142.1 GCA_027023105.1 Campylobacterales bacterium
ATCTTTTGACATATGATTTTGTAAAAGAGAGATTTGAAAGCGGAAAACTTAATATTTACGGATGGTATTATATAATTGAAAGCGGAGAAGTGTTTAATTATAATTATGAAACAAAAGAGTTTGAGCTTATAAACGGAGATGATGTTTAGTAATTATGAAAAAATTTTTAATTTTAATTTTAGCAATAAATTTATTTGCTAATGTTGTTAATAATAAAATTAGATTTTCTTTTACAAATATAAAATTTAATAAAGAGCATTTAGGGCTTCTTGAGAGCAGTTATCTGTTTGATTTTAATAATTTTTATGGTGGTATAGGAGTATATTCGGCTATCAGCGGTAAAAGAGGAGGCTTTTTTGTAGGCGGAATTGATGTTGGTATTGATTATCCTCTAAATTTTTTCCATTTAACAGGAGGTCTTTTTTTAGGAGGGGGTGGAGGAGGTTCTGCTCCTCAGGGCGGAGGATTAATGAGCAGAATTTATGCCGCTTTGAAATATAAAAATTTCGGAATAGGTGTAAACAAAATAAAATTTTTAAACGGAGATATAAACTCTAACGCCTTTTTTATTGTTTATGACACTAAATTTAAAGATTACTACTTTCTTACTCTTCCTAAATCTATAAAAGGAAAAATAAAAACGATAACTTTTTCACCTTTTTATAAATATTATTATCCCCTTAATTCTAAAACAACAGAAGGTAAAAAACAGCTCTCTTTTGGGGTGGTTGGAGCTGAGATTGATTTTGACGATAATCTTTTAGAAGTAGGAGGAGCCTTAAAAGGAGATAGTGACGGATATGCCGAAATTTATTTTGGGAAGGAAAAAAAATTTAAATTTTTTAAATTAAAAGGCTTTATAGGAGCAAGCGGCGGCGGGAAAGTCGATACGGACGGGGGATTTGGCATAAAGGGGAGTATTGAGAGTAATTTTAAATATTTTAATATAGAAACAGGATTTATTAAAAGTGCAGGTAGTTTTAAAGCATATTTTTTTAAAGGAAGTTTTGATAAAAAATTTAATTTAATTATTCCGGGCAGAGAAAAAATAGAAAATTTTATTCCTAAAAAGTTTGAATTTAAATTATATAATGAAAGATATTTAAAAGCTGTTGATAAAAGTGGTAGAAGCTATGTTCTTGATAATTTAACAATGGATATTAATTATTTTATAAACAGTTATCTTTTTTGTGGAATTAGTGCTAGTGCCGCCGTTGATGGAAATAGCGGGGGTTATGCTACAGGAATGTGGAATGCCGGTGTTTCTTATAAAAACATATTTGCTCAAATTTCATTAGGGGCAGCCGGGGGAGGCGGTGTTGATGTAGGCGGAGGAATGGTATCAAAAATTGAGACAGGTTATAATTTCAGACATTTTTTTGTTTCTGTAGGAAAAATAAAAAGTATGGGAAAACTGGATTCAACATATATAAATTTCGGTTACAGGCTTAAATTTTATAAACTTTTTAGTGATTTTTAATAAAATAGGCTTTAACGCCATTGGCTATACCTTTGGCTAAGTCTTCTTGATAAAGAGGATTAAAAAGTCTTTTTGCCTCCGTTGGATTTGTAAGATAGCCTGTTTCTATCAGG
>JALVWY010000143.1 GCA_027023105.1 Campylobacterales bacterium
CTTATGATGCCGATACAGATAAAGTAAATAACAGCGGTGCTACTCAAACATTTAAAATGACTATTAACGGAATCGATTATTCTATGGATGTGGCAGATGGAACTACAGTTAAAGATTTTGTAAACGATATTAATAACGGAGATTTAAAAGACAGTAACGGTAATGCGCTTGAAGGTGTTAGTGCAAAATATGAAGACGGGCATATTAAAATCCACCTTCAACAAATAGGAGATGTTTCTATCAGTGATTCGAATTTAACAACGGATATGAACGATAATACCGATTTTACAGATTCAAACAGGCTTCAAACGGCGCAAAATTCAATTTTTGATTATGATGGTGTGGAAATTACAAGAAGCGGTAATAAAATTGATGATTTAATAGTAGGGGTTAATATAAATTTAAATTCTACAGGAGATTCCAGAGTAAATATAACATCAAATGTAGATGATATAACAAAAAGTATGCAACAGTTCGTTGCCGATTATAATGCAATGATAAGTAATCTTCAAAATTTAACCGCTTTTGATAAAGAGAGTGGAAATGTGGGGCTTTTTCAAGGAAACAGTGATTTTACTATGATGGCATCTCAGTTTAGCGGAGATTTGTTTAATGATACTTTAAGTTATACTGCAAAACAGCAGGATTTAAACGGGTTTAGCTATGATACTAAATCTATTTTCAGTGCTGCCGATTTGGGATTTAGTATGAACAGAAGCGGGCTTTTAAGCTTTGACGCTTCAAAATTTAAAGCTTCTTATGAAAAAAATCCTGATATTGTCCAGCAGTTCTCAACTAATGCTTTTACAAAATTGAACACTGATTTTGAGAGAATTGCAACGGGAGACAATTCATCTTTGAATCTATTATCTCAACAACTCAAACAAGAAGAAAAAAACGAGCAAAAGAGAATAGATGCGATGAATGAATATCTAACTACAAAATATAATATTATGTCCGAGCAGTTTGCTTCGTATGATGCGTCAATAAATCAGTTTAATGTGCAAAGTAATTCTCTTAAAATGGCAATAGAGGCAGAAATAAATTCCAAAGGATAATAAATGACATATAATGCAAATATAATGAATAATTATAATCAGTTAAATTTAAGTGTAAATAACCCGCAAAAACTTGTTTTGATGATGTATGAGGGGGCTTTGAGATTTGTAAGTTTTGCAAAAAAAGCCATAAAAGAAGAAAATATAGAAAAAAAAGTAAAATTTATAAATAAAGCTTCAAATATATTTTTAGAACTTATCAGAACACTGGATTTTGAAAAAGGCGGTGATGTGGCTTATTATCTAAACGGACTTTATGCATATCAGTTAGAACTGCTTGCAAAAGCAAATGCTCAGAATAATACGGAGTATATTGACCAGGTAATAAATGTTTTAAAAGAATTGATTTTGGCTTGGAAAGAAGAAACGGGTATTAATTAATGAAAACTTATTCATTAAAAGATATAAAAATTGCCGTAATAAATGAAGATTTGGAAAAATTAAAAGAACTTTCAAAAAAAGAGCCTTTTTTTTCTTCTCTTGATGAAGTAAAAGAAATTTTAAGTTATATAGATTTAGCAAAAAAGATGTTAAAAAAAGAAAAATTAAAACTTTTTAAAGAAATGCAAGAGATTAAAAAATTAAAGCAGTTTAATCAAAAAGAGATTAAAAACGGAATAAATTTTAAGATTTAACTTTAAAAAAACTGCTTCCGCTTCCACTGAAAAATCCGTAATTTAAATATCTGTTAAGTTCAGGATATAGCATAAGAGCAGGTCTTAATAAATCATTAAGTTCGGTTGCAGAATAATTTTGTAAAATTTCTTTTGTCTCTTTTTTATCCAAATCAGTTGGAGCCGGATTAAAAAATCTCTCTTTATACATTTTGTAAACATCCGGGGTTGAACACTCAATCGGAGGAGTGAAAATTTCTAAGTCCAGGGCATTTTCATCTCTTGGCTTGACAATGTCTCCTTTTCCATAAACATCTGCAACATCACAATCATACAAAAAAAACGCAACATCGCTTCCTATTTTTTTACCTATTTTTATAAGCTCTTCAGTAGATAAATTAAGAGCGCTTTTTTCATTAACTAGTCTCAAAAATGCCGCCGCATCGCTGCTTCCTCCGCCAAGCCCCGCCATTTCAGGAATGTTTTTTGTAATTCTTATCTCTTTTCCTATAAACCATTTTTTTATTTCGGGATATTCTTGTGTAAGTTCTACATAGGCTTTAAAAACGGTATTGTCTCTTAGTGCACAGTTAATATCGCCTTTTATGTCAAATTTTTCGGCATCAACAATTTCTATTTCATCATATAAATTATTGACTTTCATAAATCTTGAATTTAAAAGATGATAATATCCGTCATGACCTGTTATTTTTAAGAATATATTAACTTTTGCCGGTGCTTTTATTTTCATTTATAACCTTTGAAAAATTTTTTAAATTTTCTATATTTATATTTTTTACCGCTTTTTTGTTCTCTTCTTTAATGTTTTCTATCAGCTCACCTCGTAAAATAGTAACTTCTTTTGGAGCTTCAATACCTATTTTTACCTGATTTTTGTCAATAGAAATTATATAAATTTCTATATTTTCACCTATTTTTATTTTTTCATTTAATTTTCTGCTTATGACTAACATAAATTTATCCTGTTAAGAAGATAGCTTGTTTTATCTTCTTTTATTTCAATTATACTTAAAAATTTCGGTGTTTTTATTTTATAAATTCCCTCTTTTTTTATTTCAAAATTATTTATATCAAGTTTTCTGCCTAAAATCAAATCTTCTTCATTGTTATAATGATTTTCTTCAGGCCATATGTAATCATAAGGATTTAATTTTTTTTCACATTCATAAAAAAATTCACCTTCATTAATTCTCTCAAGATAAGTTAATGTTCCTTTTGTATGTAATTTTTCGGCTATATCAAATCCTAAACTTCTTATATATGTGCCTTCGCTGACAACGGCTTTGAATGTGA
Organism: Campylobacterales bacterium; assembly: GCA_027023105.1. Taxonomy (GTDB): domain Bacteria; phylum Campylobacterota; class Campylobacteria; order Campylobacterales; family Nautiliaceae; genus JALTBU01. Next base: position 2,987 of record JALVWY010000143.1, read on the forward strand.
TAAAAGGATGGGAGTAGTTTACAAGATTAATATTAAATATTTCAATATTAATCTCTTTTTCTAAAAACTCGGAATCCGGAGCTTGGAACTTGGAATTTTTTCTTTCTAATTCATAAGCTCTTTTACCGTTTATTCTTTTTGCGGAATATTTTGGAGGGAGTTGTGTTTGTTTTCCGACAAAAGAGTTTAAAGTCTCTTTTATTTTTTCTATTTCTATTTTGGGGGTAGTCTCAATATTTTCTATTTTTTCTATATCAAGAGTAGGAGAATATGCACCTAGCATAAGTGTTGCCATATATGTTTTTGGTGTTTTTTTAAGAAATCTGAAAAGTTTTGTATATTGTCCGCTTGCAATAATTAAACTCCCACACGCAAACGGGTCAAGAGTTCCTGAAAATCCCATTTTTTTTATGCCGTATTTTTTCTTTAGTTGATTTAAAAACTTGTTTGAACTTATGAAACTTGGCTTGTTTGCAACAAATAATAAATTACTACACTCCATTAATTTCCTTCATTATTTTTTCCATTTATTCATCTGCTAGTTACGCTTTTTCTACAAAATCACTTAAAATTTCTCTTATGCTGCCTCCAAAATCAATTTTGAGTTTTGTTTTGTTTCCGGCTTTGTTTATTCCTATTACTCTTCCTGTTCCGAATATTTTATGTTTTACGAGCGAGCCTGTTTTTAAGCTACTGTGTTCTTGTAAATTTACTCTTTCGCCTTTAATAAGTCCGGCTTCTGTTAGAAATCTGCTTTTTGAAACTCTGCTTCTTTGACCTCTTATGTATCTGCTTTCAACAAATGATAAAGTCAGCTCTTTTTTTGCTCTTGTAATTGCCACATAAGCCAGGCGTCTTTCTTCCTCTATGTCTGCATCGCCTAGTGGGAAAAATCCTTCTTCCAGACCTATTACGAAAAGATATTCAAATTCAAGTCCTTTACTTGCGTGGATACTCATAAGATTTATCGTTTCATCTGTGATTTTGTCCTGGTCTGATTCTAAAGAGAGCTCATTTAAAAATTCTCTTAGAGTTAAATCGTATTTATCTCTCATAAGTCCGTAAAATTCTTCTATATTTCTGGCTTTGTCTTCGTCTTTATAAGCTTTTGAGAGGTTTATTTTTTCTTCTATAAATTCAGGGAGTTTATCTATTGAAGCTTTGTTTAATTCTTCCATATCTTTTACAAATTCTTTTAGCGTTTTTGCGGCTTTTTTGCTTACAAATTCAAGTTCACTTGTTTTTATAAATTCAATAAAAGATTTTTCACCTTTTGCATTTTCCAGTTTATTTATGGTGGTTTTTCCGATTCCCCGTCTTGGTTTATTTACAATTCTTTTAAAAGAATAATCATCATTTTCATTTACAAAAATTCTAAGATAACTTATTAAATCTTTTATTTCTTCCCTTTCGTAAAATCTCATTCCGCCTACTAATTTATAAGCAATTCCTTCGTTTCTAAGCCCGTCCTCAATAGAGCGGGAAAGGGCGTTAATTCTGTAAAGAATAGCTATATCTTTTGGATTTACTCCCCGGTTTATAAGATTTTTTATCTCTTTAGCTATTGTCTGGGCTTCTGTAAGTTCGTTATATTTTCCTATCACCCTTACTTCTTTTCCGTCTCCAAGGGCTGAAATTAATTTTTTATTATATCTTTGTTTATTAAAAGAGATTAATGAATTTGCAGCATTTAGTATTTGATTTGTAGAGCGGTAATTGAGTTCCAGTTTTACTACTTTAGCATTAAAATCTTTTTCAAAGTCTAAAATATTTTTGTGATTTGCCCCTCTAAAGCCGTATATACTCTGGTCGTCATCTCCTACAACACATATATTATTGTGATTTTTACAAAGTTTTTTTAATAGTAAAAGTTGAATTTCGTTAGTATCTTGATATTCATCAACCATAATATATTGGTATTTATTACTTGTTTCATCTGCTAAATCATCATTTTCATCTAATATTTTATATGTAAGAAGCAGTAAATCATCAAAATCCACTAAATTATTTTCTATTAAATAATTTTGATATTTATCATAAATATGTGCCATTTTTTTATAATTTGTATCATTTGCAAGAGCATAAACTTCATCCGGGCTTAAAAAGGAGTTTTTGTATCTGCTGATTTCTTTGCTCATATAATTAGGGGGCAGTTCGGTTGAAATTTGTTTTAGTATCTTTTTTTGGTCGTCTTTATCTATTATTACAAAATTGTTGTTTCTGTTTAACATATGTATATATAATTTTAAAAAAATAAGTCCGAATTTATGAAAAGTAACAAGCAAAGGAGGGTGTGAAATATTGTTTTCAATCATACTAAGCGCTCTTTGTCTCATTTCGCTTGCGGCTTTATTTGTAAATGTAAGAGTAAGAGTGTTTGCCGGGTCTATTCCAAGACTTAGAAGATAAGCAAGTCTTGTTGTAATCGTTTTTGTTTTTCCGCTTCCAGCCCCCGCTAAAATAAGTAAAGCCCCGTCAATATGTGTAGCAGCTTCTTTTTGTTGTTTGTTTAATCCGTCTAAAAATTCCATTGTCCTGCTTTTTTATTTAATTATAACAAATTTTTTTTGCTTTTTGATATAAGATTTAGTTATAATTAGTTATAAAACAATTTATGAAGAGGAAATAATGATAACAAAATATCTTGATAAAATTTATACATTTTTAGTAATAAATAAAGAGCTCAGTTTTTCAAAAGCAAGTAAAGCCTTAGGAATTTCTCAGCCTGCAGTTACCCAGCAGATAAGAATTTTGGAAAAATATCTGGGAGTAACTCTGTTTGAGAGGAAAAAAAACGGGGTTATGCTTACAAAAAACGGTCAGAATTTTTTGAAAATAGCAAAAGATTTTGAGGCGTTTTTAGATATTTTTGATAAAAAAATAGAAAAATTTAAAAATCTTGATATGCCTTTTATTATAGGCGCTTCTCCGACACTTGGCAGTTATAATCTGCCTGAATGTATAAAATATTATAAAAATCTAATCAATAAAGAGATGAATCTTGTTATAAAAAGTAATGAAGAACTTTTAGAAGATATAAAAAATTCTGTTATTGATTTGGGATTTGTCACCAAAAAAGTGGATAACGGACTTAATTATGTTGAATGGATGGATGATGAACTTGTTGTGTTTTCAAATAAACCGCTTCCAAGAAGTATTGATTTGGAAGATTTGAAAAATTATAAAATTATCTGCAGGGAATCCAACTCTTCTACAAGAGAATTTATAAAAAAAGTTTTTGAAAAAGAGAATTTTAAATGTGATGATTTGGATATTGTAAGTGTTGTGCATAATTCTACCGCTTTAAAATTTACCATAAAAAATTCTTCCGAGCAGGTTGTTTCCATTATTTCAAAAATGGTTATAAAAGATGAATTAAAAGAAGAGAAACTTTTTTGGGCAAAAATGAAAGGAATCAATTTAAAAAGAAAAACTTTTATGGCTTATAAAAATAAAACAAAAGAGATTGAAGCTATTGTGAATTTTATCAATTCATAAGCTTTTTATTTCTTGGGTTTAGTTCAAACGGGTTTTTCGGTTTTTCCGGTTCGGGTGTAGGCAGGGTTGCGGCTACATTTACAAAAAGAGGAGTTTCTTCCTCGGTGATTTGAATAATAGCCCCTAAAGGAACGCTTACAACGCTTCCTATGTTTTCTTCTCCGAATCCGGCTTCAAAAGTCAGTTTATCATCAACTGTTTTAGCTGTTGATAAAGTGTAATTTGCAATAGTAAATACCAAAACCTCTCCAAAGCCGCTTGTGATATGCTCAGGGAGCTTGGGATTAAAAGTTATCTCATCCGTTGAGCATAAAATATCAAACTCTTTTGTATTTGGAATTAAAAATTCAAGCATCTCTTTTGCGTGTTTTTCTTTTATTTTTCTAAATTCAGCCGTTTGTAATATCATTAATTACTCCTTTAAATTCAAAAAGTATATTTTCCACTTCTTTTATTCCTTTTTGCCAAAAATCCTCTTTTTCTATATCAAGCCCGAAAAGCTCCATAAATTGTTTTTTAGGTGGTATGCTTCCTCCCTGGGTTAAAAACTTAATATATTTTTCTTCAAAATTTTCAAAATTTTCTTTGTAAAGTCTAAATAGAGCTAAAACCAAAAGCTGTGCATATGAGTATGAATAACAATAAAACGGAGAATGAATAAAATGTGGAATATAACTCCACCAGATTTCATAATTTTTTGTTAAATATACACTATCTCCAAACATTTTTTGATTTTCTTTCATCCAAATTTTATTAAATTCTTTGGGTTTTAGTTCATCAAATGAATGAACTTCCCTTTCAAAATTGGTAAATACAATCTGTCTAAAAAGTGTTGCAAAAATATCTTCAAGTTTAGAAGCGTAAATTTCCGCAAGCTCTTTTTTGTCTAAATCTTTTTTAAGCTCTTCAAATAAAAGCATTTCTGCAAATATGC
>JALVWY010000144.1 GCA_027023105.1 Campylobacterales bacterium
TTGAAATTCATACTTGTGTTAAGTCTGTGCCGATAATAATATTTCTTTACATTTTGTTCAAAAAAATATATAATAAATAAAAAGGTTTGCTTATGGAAACAAAAAAAGAATTTGAAAACTTAAAAGAAGAGATAGAAAAACTTTCACAAGTGATAGAAGAGGCAAAAGAAAAAAATATTGATATAAAAATACCAGATGAATTAGTAGGTAAATTAAAAGAAGTGGCTGAAAAAATAGATATTGACGAATTAAAAAACAGATTGGATGAAAAATTACCGGAAATTAAAGAAGAATCAAAAAAAGTGGTGGATGATATCTATGAAATCAGTAAAAAACATCCTGTGGCTTCTTTAATCGGGGCGTTTGGGATAGGATATTTAATAGGTAAAATCAAAAAATGAAAGTAACACTTAGTGATTTTATAATTTCTTTTTTTGATTTATTAGAAGCGGAAATCAGGGCTTTTAAAAACGGAAGTGAAGAATTTTTGGATAAAGAGTATAAAAATTTTCAAAATGCTGTTTTTAAAAGTTCAGTTTCTATTTTAGGAATTGTAATAAGCGGGATTTTGTTTTTGATTGCCGTTTTTATGTTAACGGGAGGTCTTTTTTTGTTTTTGCATAAATTTTTCACTGTTATGGCAACTTGTTTTATTTTAAGTATTATATTTTTTGTTTTCGGAATATGTTTATTATGGGTTTTAAAGAGAAATAATGAATGAACTTGAAGTTAAAAAAGAGAAATTCAAATCTCTTTTAAGAGGTGAAAATCCAAATGAAATAAGTATAAAAGAAGCAAAAAAAAATCTTTTAAAAACAGACCCGGGAATTGATATAAGCGAAATTTTAAAGGCAATAAACAATAATGAAGATGTCTTAAAAACACTTATTATTGAAATTATTTCAAATCCCGACTTATTGATTTATTATTCACCTCTTTTAAAAACGCTTTTAAAATTTATAATAAAGTAGGTCTTAATGGAAATTGAAGTTACCTTTTTAATTTTACTTATTATTACTTCAGCCGTTGCAATGCTTACAAAAAAAATAAATCTTCCTTATACTATAGTTTTAGTCAGTGTCGGAGTTATTTTGGGGTATTTGAAATTACTAAATGCCCCGCATCTTTCAAAAGATATGCTTTATTATATATTTTTGCCGCCTCTTATTTTTCAAACGGCGATTCATTTAAGGTTTGATGATTTAAAAAGAGATTTTCCGGTTATTTTAACGCTTGTTATTCCGGGAGTAATTCTTTCAACTGTTGTGACGGGTTATGTTTTTTTGGGTATTGGAGAAGATATATTCAAGCAAAGTGTGGATTTAAGCGTTGGGCTTTTGTTTGGTGCGGCGGTTGCGGCTACAGACCCTGTTGCCGTTATCTCCATATTTGAAAAGCTGGGGGTTCCAAGGCGGCTTAGGTTTTTGGTTGACAGTGAAAGTTTGCTAAATGACGGCACTTCCATTGTGATTTTTACTATTGTTTTAGAGCTTATAAATCATAAACTCTCTTCTATGGATTTTGCGGTTGTTGATTTTTTCTTTGTTGTGGGAGTCGGGCTTTTGGTAGGATATTTTATAGGACTTATTAC
>JALVWY010000145.1 GCA_027023105.1 Campylobacterales bacterium
CTCCGTTTAAAACAGCACTTTGAATAGGACTTGCACCTCTGTATTTAGGTAAAAGTGAAGCATGAAGATTAATGCAAGGAGCCGTTTTCAAAACATTTTCCGGAAGCAATAGTCCATAAGCCGCTACAACTATAAAATCTGGATAAAATTTACTTAAATCTTCGTTTTTAAGAGTAGAGGGAGTAAAAACATCTAAATTATTTTCAAGGGCATATTTTTTAACGGGTGTCGGAGTTAAAACTTTTTTTCTTCCGACAGGTTTATCGGGCTGAGTATAAACCGCTACAATATTAAAATTATTTTTAATTAAATTATCCAAAATTTTAACGGCATAATCGGGGCTTCCCATAAAAACAATATTCATAAATTACCTTTTTTTGCGGCAATTATAACAAAAATTATTATCCGAATTTTCCGGCAATATAATCGGCTGTTCTTTTCTCTTTCGGATTTAGGAAAATCTGCTCTGTTGAGCCGTATTCTATAAGTTCTCCTAAATACATAAAAGCTGTATAATCACTGATTCTGCTTGCTTGTTGCATATTGTGCGTTACTATCGCAATAGTTACTTTGTCTTTAAGTTTTGCTACTAATTCTTCAATAGCTATTGTAGAAATCGGGTCAAGTGCACTTGTAGGTTCATCCATCAATAAAACTTCCGGCTCAACGGCGATAGCTCTTCCAATACATAACCTTTGCTGCTGACCTCCGCTAAGTCCTCTTGCATCATCTTTTAGTCTGTCTTTTACTTCTTCCCATAAAGCCGCACCTTTTAGCGCTTCTTCAACTTTTCCTTCAAGTTCTGATTTGTTTTTTTTACCCATAAGTTTTAAACCGTAGGCAATATTGTCAAAAATACTCATAGGAAAAGGGGTCGGTTTTTGAAAAATCATTCCGACTCTTTGTCTAAGGTTAATAAGCTCGTTTTCTTTTTTAAATTCTAAAATATTTTCCATTTTCCCGGTTTGTAAATCTTTTAAAAGAACTTCTCCTTCATATTTATTACCGGGATATAAATCGTGAATTCTATTTAAACTTCTTAAAAGCGTTGATTTTCCACATCCGCTAGGTCCTATAAGCGCCGTTACCTTATTTTCATAAATCGGCAGATTGATATTTTTTAGACTGGGTTTTGGTGCTTTAGCGTATGTAAAATAAAAATTTTTTATATCCATCACCTTTTCATTGGTTGTTTTAGTCTCTTCGTTAAATGATTTCATCTTTTTTTCTCCTTAGTTATATATCTTCCGAGTAAATTAATTATCAAAACAAAAACAGTTAAAATAAAAGCCCCTGCCCAGGCAATTTCCACTAAATGTTTATCAGGCATTGTAGCAAGATTATATATTGCAACTGTTAAGCTTGGAAATTCCTGATTAAGATTAAGTGTAAAATATTGTGAATTTCCACTAGTAAAAAGTAATGGCGCAGTTTCACCTATGATTCTTGCAAACGCTAAAAGCAGCCCTGTCATAATCCCTACTTTTGCGGCTTTTATAATAATATTAAAAATCACTTTATATTTTGGAGCGCCTATTGCAACTCCGGCTTCTCTAAGTTCTTTTGGAACAAGTCCTAACATATCGTC
>JALVWY010000146.1 GCA_027023105.1 Campylobacterales bacterium
AAAAAACAGACTTGATTTATCAATTTTAATTTGTGCGATAATATGGGTTTTAACAGGTGCGTTTTTAAGATTTTTTAAATATTTCTTTACACCTGTGGAACTTGAAAAAACAACGCTGATTTTAATCCCTGAAACGATTATTCTTTTTGGATTAACAGCTTATAAAATATGGAGGATATAATGGCAACAATAACACATGCAAGAGAAGCGGTAGTTCAGACACTTTATGCCTTAGATGTAGGAAACAGCCAAGCTATAGAACAGTTTGAAGAGATATTAAAAGACAAAAGAATCAAACAAAAAAAAGCAGAATTCGCAAGAAATTTATTAAAAGGCGTAATAGAGCATTTAGATGAAATAGATACAATTATTAAAAACCATTTAATTGACTGGGATTTTGACAGACTTGACAAAGTTGACAAACAAATCTTAAGAGTGGCTGTATATGAGCTAAAATATACCGATACACCTTATCAAATAGTAATAGATGAAGCTATAAAAATAGCTAAAAATTTCTCGGAAGATAAAGCAAAAAGTTTTATTAACGGAATTTTAGACAAAATAGCAAAAGAAAAAAAATAGGTTTAGCCTATTTTAAATTCTTCTATTAATCTGTTCTTATCTGTTTTAATAAGGTCTTTTTTTACAAGTTTTGTAATTTTATCTTTGTTTTTAAGTTTTTTAGTTACATCATTTGAAATTGTTGCAGGAAGTGCCAAAAATACTCTGCCCCCTAGTTCATCTATAATTGAATCTAAATCCTCAGCAAGCACTTTTACGGCTTCTTTGTAAATTTCTTCTTTTAAATTATGTTTTTCACCGCTTGCGGCTCTGTTTAAAAATCCGGCTTTTTTAACGCCCTCTTCCACTCCTGTAAGTAAATCACTAAGTTTTTTATGAGCTTCTACTATATCAATAGCTTTTACTAAATCAAGTTTCACTTCATTCGGTTTAAGCCCGGCTTCCGCCTCAAGCGTTCTAGGAGCCGCTTTATATGCTTTAATCTCCCCTAAACTTGCAACTATTACTAAATCTCCAACTTTCATAATTATCTCTTCTTTTATTATATCTTAAATTTTTGGTAAATGATAATCTTTTTTATAAGCATAAAGCCTAATTACAACAGCTGTTACAAAAATAAATATCAAATTAAAATAACTAAGCCCGAAAACAGACAAATATAATGCTATTAATACGGATATACTGGCATAAAAACTTCTGCTTAAAAAAAATGGAATTTCATTTATAAGTATATCCCTGAACATCCCTCCTCCAACTGCCGTTATAAAAGACAAAAATATAACTCCGAATATATTAAAAGAACTTTGAATGCCTATAATTGCACCCGATATTGAAAAAGAGACAAGACCTATTGTATCACTTAAAACAAACATAAATTTGTTTTCAATATTTTTTTTGTGAAGTTTAAATATTAAAGAAAATAAAATAACCAAAAAAACCAACAACCCGGGTATTTGACTGTGAAAAGAAAAAATTTCTCTTTTGCTTACAACATCCCTTATAATTCCTCCTCCAAGAGCAGTTGCGTATGAGCTTAAAAAAATTCCGAATAAATCAAGATTTTTTCTTGCTCCTATTAAAAATCCACTGATGGAAAAAGCGATAATCCCTATAAAATCGGCTATTTCAAAAATGTTTTATCCTTTGTGAATGTGTAATTGCAACGGCAATGGCATCTGTAATATCAAGAGGCTTGATATCCCCTCTTATGCCTAAGATTCTTTTTACCATAAAAGCAACCTGCTCTTTTTTTGATTTTCCATTTCCTGTAACAGCTTTTTTTACCTGAAGCGGTGTATATTCGGCAAAATTCCCGTGAAGTTGTAAAATTCTAAGAGACAATGCTCCGCGAAACTGGGCAAGTTTAAGAACCGTTTTGGGGTTATATGCATAAAAAATATCTTCCATTGCAACCTCATCAATTTCTTTACTTAAAATCAAATCAATTCCTTCAATAAGCTCTGAAAGTTGAAATTGAAGATTCTTTTCTTTGATTTTTATAAATCCGGCATCAATTAAATGCAATTTAGGAGATGTTTCAATAATTGCATATCCGCATCTGATACTTCCGGGGTCAATTCCCAATATTTTCATTCAACCTCTTTTCAATGTATTATTCACATTTCATTCACGATGTGAATAAATTTATTAGACATTTTATAATCGTTATGTTAAAATTCTATTCATATACTTTTTCAACAAGAATTCACTTATGTGAAAAAAAAGTTATTCACAAAGGATATATAATTTGCTATTTGATAAAATCAAAAATGACTTAAAAAGTGAAAATCAACTGAATTATAATAAATTTATTAAAAATTTGGAATTTGATGAAGAAAATTCGGATTCCGCAAGGCTTATAATAAAAGCACCGAATATTTTTATAGCAAATTATGTAAAAAGAAAATATACCAAAAAAATTTTAGAGCTTTATAAAAAAGAAACAGGTCTTGAAGCCGCTATTGAATTTATAACAAAAGAAATTAAACATAAAAATTTTGAAAATTTTGAAGAAACACTCAATTCCACATCTTCTGTTTTAATTCCGGAATATACATTTGAAAGTTTTATAACAGGTCCTTCTAATCAGTTTGCCTATTCGGCTGCAAAAAGTGTCGCGGAAAACCCCGGTAAAAGTTATAATCCTCTTTTTATATACGGAGGGGTCGGACTTGGGAAAACCCACTTAATTCAGGCAATAGGCAATTATCTAAAAAACAGACTAAAAGTTATATACATAACAAGCGAACAGTTTATGAATGAATTTAGAGAAAATGTCAGAAACCATACAATGGACAGATTCCACGAAAAATACAGAAACTGCGATTGTTTATTGATTGATGATGTCCAGTTTTTCGCTCAAAAAGAACAGACCCAAGAGGAGTTTTTCCACACATTCAACGAACTTTACAATCAAAAAAAACAAATCTGTCTAACAGCCGACAGACCACCGAAAAAACTTCACGACTTAGTAGACAGACTAAGAAACAGATTTGAAGCAGGGCTTATAGCCGATATTCAACCTCCTGAACTTGAAACAAAAATAGAGATTATAAGAAAAAAATGCGAAATAAACGGAATTTATCTGCCTGAAGATATTATTGAATTTATTGCAACAAAACTTGACAGCAATATAAGAGAAATTGAAGGAATGATTGTAAAACTTCACGCTTTAGCCAAACTTCTTGGTGTAAATGAAATAACAATAGACTTTGCAAAACAGGCTTTAAAAGAACATATAAAAGACAAAAATGAAAATATTACACTGGAAAATATTATAGAACTCATTGCAAAAGAGTTTAATATAAAACCAAGCGAAATAACTTCAAAAAGCAGAAATAAAAATATAGTCGCAGCAAGAAGAACGGCTATATATTTAGCGAGGGAATTTACGAAAGAATCAACCCCTGTAATAGCAAAATATTTCGGACTTAAAGACCACAGTGCGGTTTCACATGCAATTAAGTCGTTTAACAAAAAACTAAAAGAAGATAATGATTTCAGAATAAAAATTGAAGAGCTGAAAAATAAAATAATATTGAAAAAAGGTGAATGATGTGAAAAAAAAAGTTATTCACTTTCACGCGTTTTTTTCACAAATATCGGGCTTTAAAGCCAAAATTCACTTATTCAACGAAATCTACTATTACTACTATATAAAATTAAAACAAAGGAGAATCAAATGCATATAAAAATTCAAAAACCGGTATTTGAAAGTATTGTGAATCAAATAGTTCCCTTTACAGAAAAAAAAGACAATACCCAAATAACATCACATGTTCTTATAATAGCAAATGAAAATTTAATATTAAAAGCCACAGATAAAGAAATAGGTCTAAAAATAAAAACAGATGCCCAAATCCTAGAAAAAGGGAAAATAACAATAAACGCAAAAAAATTAAGCGATATTATAAAAGCACTTCAAAATAAAGAAATAGAAATAAAAAAGGAAGAAGACACAATTATAATAACACAAGAAAACTCAATTTATAAACTTTCAACATTTAACGCAGAAGAATTTCCTGAATTTCCAAATCCAAACGATTTAAACAAATTTGAAACAGATAATGAAACATTTTCGGATGCAATCAAAAAAATATTTCCCGTAATTGATACAAATAATCCGAAATATGAATTAAACGGAGCACTTTTTGACATAAAAGAAAATACTAATTTTGTATCAACCGATACAAGAAGGCTCGCCTTATACAAAACTAACAAAGCAGGAAAAGAAACAAAAATAATTGTTCCTAAAAGAAGTATAAGCGAAATAAAAAGAATACTTCAAAATGATATGGAGATATTTTACGATGAAGTTTATTTGATTTTAAAAAATGAAAATACCCTGTTTTTTACAAAACTTATAAACGGAAAATATCCGGCATATGAAAAAATAATTCCAAAAGAATTTAAACATTCTCTAAATCTTCCTAAAAATGAATTTTTATCACATTTAAAACAGATAAGCATTATTTCAACTGAAGTTAAAATAACAATTAAAAAAGATAAAATAGTATTTGAAAGTTTCTCGGATGAAAATATGGAAGCTAAAACAAGTTTTAATATAAATACGGAAATTGAAAATTTCACTTTTGCCGTAAACAGTAAATATATAACCGATTTTTTAAATGTAATAAATTCTGAAAATTTTTATCTTAATTTAAATGAACCGAATATTCCGTTTGAACTTAAGGATGAAAATTTTATTACAATCGTAATGCCTCTTAATATTTGATATAATGTTGAAATAATTAGGTAACAAAGGAATTTAATGGCAAATTACGGTGCTAGTAATATTAAAGTATTAAAAGGTCTTGAAGCGGTTAGAAAAAGACCTGGAATGTATATTGGAGATACTTCTATTAAAGGTCTTCATCATTTGGTTTATGAAGTTGTGGATAACTCTATTGATGAAGCAATGGCGGGATATGCCAATGAAATAAAAGTAAAGATAAATAAAGACGGAAGTGCAATAATAAGTGATAACGGAAGGGGAATTCCCGTTGATGTTCATCCTCAAGAAAAAATCCCTGCGGCAACTGTTGTTTTGACTGTTTTACACGCAGGCGGTAAATTTGACAATAAAACATACAAAGTAAGCGGCGGACTTCACGGGGTTGGTGTATCTGTTGTAAATGCACTTAGTAAAAAACTTATTATGACAATTAAAAGAGACGGTAAAATTCACAAGCAGGAATTTGAAAGAGGAAAACCCGTAACAGATTTGGAAATAATAGGGAATACAAACAGAAGCGGAACTTCCATTCAGTTTTGGCCGGATGATGAAATTTTTGAAACTACTGAATTTAAAAGCGATATTTTAATTAAAAGATTAAAAGAACTTGCATATTTAAACCCGAATATTACAATATATTTTGAAAATGAATTAGACGGGGTTAAAGAGAAATTTCATTTTGAAGGCGGAATTAAAGATTTTGTTAAAACACTTACAAAAAAAGAGTGTATTACAGAAGTTATTTATTATAACGAGCATTACAGCGATGAAGAAAAATCATTGGATGTTGAGGTGGCTTTGTGTTATGACAGCGGATATGATGAAAAAACGCTAAGCTTTGTAAATAACATAAAAACACCCGAAGGCGGAACGCACGAAAGCGGATTTAAAGCAGGATTTAGCAAAGCCGTAATCAATTATATTAATAAAAACATAAAAATGAAAGAAAACCTTAAAATTACAGGAGATGATGTAAAAGAAGGTATTGATGCGATAGTCAGTGTAAAAATGAGTGAGCCTCAGTTTGAAGGACAAACAAAAGGAAAACTCGGAAGCAGCTATGTAAAATCAATAGTTCAAAAAGTAACATACGATTATATAACAAGATATTTTGAAGAAAATCCAAATACCGCAAAACTTATTTCAGAAAAGGCAATAGCCGCTGCAAGAAGCAGGGTTGCTGCTAAAAGAGCCAGAGATTTAACAAGAAAACAGGCAAAAGTCGGTGTTGGAACACTTCCGGGGAAACTGGCGGACTGTCAAAGTAAAAGTGCAGAAGAATCTGAAATTTATTTGGTGGAAGGTGACAGTGCCGGAGGAAGTGCAAAACAAGGAAGAGACAGATATTTTCAGGCGATATTACCGCTTAGAGGAAAAATTCTTAATACTCAAAAATCAAGCGATGCTAAGGCTCTAAGCAGTGAAGAAATTAAAAATATAATTACAGCTCTTGGAACCGGAATAGGGGCTGATTTTGACATAGAAAAAATAAGATACAATAAAATTATAATAATGACGGATGCCGATGTTGACGGAAGCCATATTCAAACTCTTATTATGACATTTTTCTTTAATCATCTTCAAGAAATTATTGAAAAAGGATATTTATATATAGCCCAGCCGCCTTTATACAGATACAAAAAAGGAAAAATTGAAAAATATTTAAAAGATGACAAAGCTTTAAATGAATTTTTAATAGAACAGGGAATTAGCTCTATTGAAATAGAAGGTGTTGGAAAACCTGAACTTAAAGAACTTTTAAAAAATACGGCTTTTTATAAACTTTTACTTGAAAAGCTTACAAAAAGATTTAATATTCCTGAGGTCATAAGATATTTGATTGAGGATGGAGACATTGAAAAGCTTCCTATTTATTTATCAAAATTCGGATTTAATATTATTTCAAAACACGATAATCACTATTATATTCAGACAAACAGAGGTCTTGAAGAAATTACCATTGACGATAAATTATTAAATCATTATCTTTTTATTGAAGCAAAAAAAGTTTATGAAAAACTAAAAGAATATAATGATTTGGTTAATGGTGATTATTTAGAATTATTAGATGAGGTAATAAGCAAAGCCAGAAAAGGTGCCCATATCCAAAGATATAAAGGGCTTGGAGAAATGAACCCGGATCAGCTTTGGGATACAACCATGGAGCCTGAAAACAGAACTCTAATACAGGTGACTTTAGATGATGCCGAAGAAGCCGCCAGACATTTTGAACTTTTTATGGGAAGTGAAGTGGCTCCAAGAAGGGAATATATCCAGGCAAATGCAAAAGAAGTTGAGAATATTGATGTTTAGGAGAATCAATGGATAATTTAAAATACGGTGAAAAAGAGATACTGGAATTTGACGCAAAAAATATGGAAATCTGGCCAAATAAACATAAAAAAGACTATTTGATAAAAATCACTCTTCCTGAATTTATGGCAAGATGTCCAAGAAGCGGTTATCCTGATTTTGCCACTGTTTATTTGGAATATATTCCAAATGAACGGGTGGTTGAATTAAAAGCTCTTAAGCTTTTTATGAATTCGTTTATGAACAGATACATTTCTCACGAAGATGCGGCAAATGAGATATTTGATACTCTTTATAATAAACTAAATCCAAAAA
>JALVWY010000147.1 GCA_027023105.1 Campylobacterales bacterium
CGGAAGGGAAACACCCTGACCCATTCCGAACCAGGAAGTTAAGCTTTCCAGCGGTGATGATACTGCAGCCTTACGGTTGTGGGAAAGTAACTCCCCGCTAGGCTTCTCAGTGTGTATTAACTCAACACTTCAACAGTGTCTGGCGCTGAAATTAATCGGTTTCCCTTTCCTTTAGCTTTATTATTTACCTCTCTTTTATGATATCTTAATTTTTTATCCTTATTATCCTTTTTATACTTATTATATTCTCTTCATCTTTTAAGTCTTTGCTCTTTTTTTTATTATTATTATTATTTTGCTATTGATTAAATAAGGAAAAAGTAAAAATATAACAGTATTGCGGATAATAATTATTGTTTAAGTTAGTTTCTTAATATGCTCTTTATTTCATTATTATTTGTGTCTATAGTCATTTTATTTCTTTTTAGTTAGTAATAATTTTTATATAATTATATAAAATAAAAAAAGGATAAAATTATGAAACAAAAAGTTTTTTTAATTACAGGATTTCAAAATTGGGGAAAAAGTTTTATTATTGAAAAATTATTTAATAAAAAAAGATTTCGTCAAAATAAATTATATAATTTTTGTGATAAGAATTTTCTTGTGCAATTAGCATCAAATGATGATTGGGGAGAAAAAGGTTATATAAAATCTATAAAAGAAAAATTAAATAAATTTAATTCAAATCCAAATTATATAATTAGTGCTTTTTGTCCTACAAAGGAATCTGTTAACGATTCAAAAAAGATAATTAATTCTTTATTTCAAAATGCAGAAATTTATATGATTGTTTTAAAATATAAATGGTGTTTACACGCACAATTAGATATAGAAGAAATTAAAAAATATTATGAAGATATAAAAAATTTGAAAATTATTGTTATTGATGAAAAAGATCCTGATAAAAAATCTCCCATTATAAAAGAAAAAATATGTAAAATAGTTAAAAATTAATTATCATGTAAAAACATTGTATAATTCATTAAAAATTAAAGGTTATTAATGTTAGGAATTTTAATTGGATTATATGGTTTTTATGTTTTTATAAAAATTTTACTTGAAATCAAAGAAGTTTTTTTCGTAAAAAAAGAGTTTGAAAAGGGTGCTGTTTTATTAAATCCAAAAGATTTTGAGATATCGGCTGTTTATTCTGTCACTAAGCATACTATGAATATTTTCAATGCTTTGATTTCTTTGTTTTTAGTTGTTTTTTGGCTTAGCGGGGGGCTTTTTATTGTTAATTTTTTAATTTATAAGCCGGATAGTCTGATAAGTGAGCTGGAAATTTTGGCTATTTTTTTCGGGGTGAATTATATTTTAACTTTGCCTATTAATATTTGGGAGAAGCATATAGATAAAAAATTTGGCTTTAATGTTGCGTCTTGGAAATTGTTTTTTATTGATGAAATTAAAAAAATAGTTCTTTTTATAGTTTTAGGAGGAGCTTTTTTTGCCGGGCTTATTTATTTTATAGATAATTTTAAAAACTGGTGGATATGGGGATTTTTATTTACATTTGCAGTTATGATTTTGATAAATGTTTTATATCCGATTTTTGCAGCGCTATTTAATAAATTTGAACCTTTAAAAGATGAAGAGTTGAAAAATGATATTGAAAATTTAATGAGCAAAGTAGGTTTTAAAAGCAGCGGTATTTTTGTAATGAATGCAAGTAAAAGAGATACAAGACTTAATGCTTATTTTGCCGGGCTTGGAAAGAATAAAAGAGTTGTTTTGTTTGATACATTGTTAAAAAAACTTAATAAAAAAGAGATTTTGGCAGTGTTGGGACACGAACTAGGGCATTTTAAACATAAAGATATTTTAAAGAATATTGCAGTAGTCGGAATAATGCTTTTTGTTTTGTTTTTCATATTCGGGAATTTGCCCGGCAGTTTGTTTAAGGAGCTTATGATACCAAAAACGGGGGCTAATATAATAATTTTAGCTCTTTTATTCAGTGATTTGATATTTTTTATTCTTCAGCCTTTTGTGAATTTGATAAGTCGTCATAATGAATTTGCAGCCGATGAAACCGGAGCAAAGCTTGTTGATAAAAAGGCTCTTGCAAGCGCACTTAAAAAACTTGTCAGTGAAAATAAACATTTCCCAAAAGTGAGTGAAATTTATTCGTTTATTTATTATTCTCATCCGCCTATTTTAGAAAGACTTGAAAAACTTAAAAATAAAGAGTGATAATATTATGTTAAGTTTTTGAGAATGTAAATAACTAGAAAAAATAAAATTTAAACAGGGAATATCAGATGTTGATTAAAGATGCCTTAAAAGAAGAAAACGGAAGTTATATTTTGGAAAAATTACTAAAAAAAGATAAAGCGTGGCTTTTTTTGAATGATACTTTAAAAGTTCCAAAAGAGTATTTTAAAATTCAAGAGAAAGTAAAGAGCGGTTATCCTATTGAATATATTTTTGAAGAAGTATGGTTTTACGGAGATATATTTTATATAAAAGAAGGGGTTTTAATCCCAAGAGACGATACTGAAATTGTAGTTGAAAAAGCTATTGAATTAATAAAATCATTAGAAGAGATGGGACAAAACAGGAAATGTAAAAGTAATTACAATTTCCCTTTAAAAGTAATTGATTGTTGCACGGGGAGCGGGGTAATTGCAATAGAAATAGCAAAACATACAAATGCAAAGGTAATTGCAACGGATTTAAGTGATGCGGCTTTGGAAGTTGCTAAAAAAAATGCAAAATTGCATAATATGGAAATTGAATTTAAAAAATGTGATTTATTCAATGAAAATGTTGATGTTTTAGTGGCAAATCCTCCTTATGTAGAAACTTCTTGGCAAAAGCCTAATGATTTTGAGCCGGACTTGGCGTTTTTTGGCGGAGATGACGGGCTTGATATAGTTAAAAGAATTATCAAAAAAGCGATAAATTTAAAAATAAAAAATGTAATTATTGAAATTGGATATAATCAAAAAGAGACTTTAAGCCGATTTTTGAATAATTTTGATTGTAAATATCAATTTTTTAAAGATTTAGGAGGAAGAATCAGGGGGGTGGAAATTTTATTTGGCTAATTTTTCGTTCATTTTGATATATTTGGGATTGGTAGGGACACATTGCATTGCCGGGGCGGTATGAGTGTCGTTTCTAAAAATTACAACGCAGTGAAGCTTCGGATATCCTTGTGTATCAAATTCATATACTCTTGGATTAAGTCCGCTTGTAGCTATTGTATAACTTAGAGTATTTACCGTTTTTTTGAAAATTCCGACTAGAGAGTTCCAGTTGAAGGCGAAAGAGTAAGTTGCTATTATAATTAAAGCTAATTTTTTCATAAATTTCCTTTTTTAGGTATAATTATATATAAAAAAGGCTAAAATGGATATTAATAAACTTCTCAATTCTAAAAAACTTTTAACTGAAATTTATTTTGAAATTCAAAAATATTATGATGAATTATATCCTAATGCCGTTGTTTTAATGGAAGTCGGGACTTTTTTTGAAACATATGAAGCTAACGGAGTAGGAAAAGCCAGAGAAATTGCAAATATTTTAAATATCCAACTTACAAAAAAAAACAAATCACTTCCGGAAGTAAATATAAAAAATCCTTTAATGGCGGGATTTCCAAATCACGCACTTGACAGATATCTTGAAAAACTGATAAATGAAAATAAATATACGATTATTTTAATAAAACAAAAAGGCACTCCTCCTAATGTAAAAAGATTTCTTAGTGAAATTATATCACCTGGTGTTAATCTTGAATATTCAAAAAAGACCGAAAATTATGTTACGAGTATAATTATTGAAAAATACAGTGCTTTTCATATAGGATTTGCCAATATGGATTTAAATACGGGTAAAAGTTTTGTTTATGAAAATTACTCTACAAAAGAGGATAAAACATTTGCTTTAGATGAGCTGTTTAGATTGCTTCAGACATATAAAAGCAGTGAAATAATTTTGACTTTTAAGAATGTTGAATGTGATGAGATTGTTAATTATTTAGAGCTTACAGGTAAAAATATAATTATAAATAAAACGAGAATGAGAATAGAATATCAAAATGAGCTTTTTAAAAAAGTTTATAATATAAAGACTCTTTTAAGTCCTATTGAAATTATGAATCTGGAAAAATATCCTTTAATTACGGAATCTCTTGCCGTTTTGCTTGAATTTGTAATTTCTCATAATAAAGAGTTGGTAAAAAAGCTTGTTTTACCGACTGTTATAGAAGATGATAAATTTGTATATTTAGGCAATAATCCTATAAAACAGCTTGAAATAGATAAGCTTTTAAAGCTGATTGACGAAACAAAAACTCCAATGGGAAGAAGACTTATAAAAGAGAGACTTTATAATCCGATTTTTGATGAAGATGAATTAAACAAAAGATATAAAGCCGTTGAATATATGCTTAACCGTTATAAAGAGTTTGAAAATTTTTTAAAAGATATTTATGATATTGAAAAAATAAACAGAAAAATAAAACTTCAAAAACTTCACCCTTTTGAGATATCTTTTTTATTGTCTTCTCTTAAAGCGGGGAGTAAAATATATTCAAAAGTTAAAAAAAAGACTACGAAAATAGAATCGTTTATCTATTATTTGGAAAAAATATTTGATTTAAATAAAATAAATGTTAAATTTGAAGATATTAAAGAATCTTTTTTTAAAGAGGGGGTAGATAAAGAACTTGATGAAATAATTAAAGAGAAAGATTATTATGTTAATGAACTTAATAAAATAAAAGAAAAAATAGAATCTTTTAACGATACGAAAGTGGAAATAAAAGTTTTAGATAAAGAAGGGTATTACTTAACTTTAACTAAAAGCAGATTTAATATTATAAAAGAGCGTTTTTTAGATACATTTATGGATATTGACAATAAAAAAATCTTTTTTAGGGATTTCAAAATCAAACAACTGACAAACTCTGTAAAAATAACAGGAGATATTATAGAAGAAATAAGTGAAAAGATAATTTTTTTGGATTCTAAAATTATCAGCAGAGTCTCTTTTCTTTTTATTAAAAAACTTAAAGAGATAGAAAGGGAATTTTCTTTTTTGGATGAATTTGCCCGGGAGATAGCTAAAATGGATGTGGCTATATCTTCCGCTAAGATTGCTAAGAAAAGAAATTATTTAAAACCATCTTTTTCAAATGAAAGAATTTTTAAAAATCTTCGCCATCCTTTAATAGAAGTAAATCAGGAAAACGGTGTTTATGTCCCTAATGATGTTGATTTTAGTGAATATGACGGAATGCTTTTGTATGGGATTAATTCATCCGGGAAAAGCTCACTTATGAAAAGCGCGGGAATTACCGTGTTTTTGGCTCAAAGCGGTTTTTTTGTTCCGGGAGAAATCAGTTTTAGACCTTTTAGAGGGATTTTTACAAGAATTGATGCAAAAGACAATATTTCAAAAGGGCTTTCCACTTTTGCCGTAGAGATGCTTGAGCTTAAAAATATATTTTCAAGGGCAAATAAAGATTCGCTTGTTTTAGGAGATGAAATAGCTCACGGGACCGAGACTTTATCTGCTCTTAGCATTGTAGCCGCGGCTGTTGTAAAACTTGCTAAAAAGAGAATAAATTTTGTATTTGCTACACATCTTCATAAATTAATGGATTTAGATGAGATAAAAAATCTTTCTAATGTAGTGGCAAAACATCTTGAAGTTCATTTTGACGGGGAAAAGCTGGTATATGACAGAAAACTTAAAAATGGCAGCGGAAGCAGCATATACGGTCTTGAATTTGCAAAGTCAATTTATATAGATGAAGATTTTTTGAAAACGGCTGAAAACATCAGAAAAAAATTATCAAATGAATATAATGATATAGAGCTTCTTATAAAGAAAAAACGCTCCCGTTATAATAAAAATTTATTTGTTTCAACTTGTGCCATATGCGGGGCTGCGGTTGAAGATGTTCATCATATAAGAGAAAAAGAAAAGGCAAAAGAGGGATTTATAGGTCATATTCCTGTAAATCATAAATATAATTTGATTCCTCTTTGTAAAAAACATCATAAAATGGTTCACGAAGGGAAAATTTTTATTAAAGGTTTTGTTACTACAAGCAGTGGAATTGAGCTCCATTATGAGGAAATTAAAAAATAATTTGGTAAAATGTGGCAAAAAAATTAAGGATTTTGATGATTGAAATAAGACATCTAAAAAAAGTTTTTGGGACTAAGGAAGTTTTAAAAGATGTCAATTTAAATATTGAAGATGAAAAAATTACATATATTTTGGGACTTTCCGGACAGGGAAAATCCACTATTATCAAACATATCGTAGGCTTGCTTAAACCAACTAGCGGAGAAATTCTGGTTGATGGATTGGATGTTGCAAAGGCTGATTTGAAAACACTTTATGAAATAAGAAAAAAAGTGGGATTTACCTTTCAAGAGGGTGCACTGTTTGATAGTATGAATATTTTGGATAATGTGGCTTTTCCACTTAGAGAGCATACTAAAATGAAAGAAAAGGATATTAAAGAAAAAGTTTTTAAAACTCTTGAAATGGTAGGGCTTGACAGCAAAAGAGTGGCATATCTTTACCCGCACGAGTTAAGCGGTGGAATGAGAAAAAGAGCCGCAACCGCCAGGGCTATAATTTTGACCCCAAAATATATTTTGTATGATGAGCCTACAAGCGGGCTTGACCCGATTATAAGTGACAGAATTACAAAAATGATAGAAAATCTTACAAGAGAATATAAAATGACAAGCATTGTTATTTCCCATGATTTGAAAGAGACTTTTAAAAGTGCAGATTTTGTGGCTATGCTTTATAATGGTTATATCATTGAATACGGAAGTGTTGAAGAGTTTAAAAATTCAAAAAACCCTGTTGTAAAGGCATTTATCCAAGGCGATTCGGGAGAGTTTGAAAAACTTTCACAAGAAAACATATAAGGAATAATATGAAAAGATTAATACTGTTTTTAGCTGTTTTTTTATTCGGATATGAGGCAAAAGTTCAGCCTTTTGAAACTTTTGTTATAAAAGCTGCTGTCAGCGGGGAAGTGCTTCAAACTTATAAAAATTTAGAAGCCAAAAATTTAAAAAATGCTTTGATTGTAAAGCTTGATGATAAAGTAGAAAAAGCAAATTTAAAAAATATTAAGAATCAAATAGATTTTTTAAAAGAGGAAATTAAAAATCAAGAAGAAATTGTGAAAAGAAAAAAATCTATTTATCTAAGATATCAAAAGCTTTCATCAAAATCCGTAGAACAAAAAGATATGAAATTTTATGATTATATAGCTTCGTTTAATCAGCTTTTAAATTTAAAAAAGAGTCTCAGTAATTTAAACGACCAGACAGTAAAAATAAAAGATTTAATAGATAAAAAAAATATAAAATTCAGCGGTTATCTTTATAAAAT
>JALVWY010000148.1 GCA_027023105.1 Campylobacterales bacterium
AATTGGTGGAGATAACGGGGCTCGAACCCGTGACCCCTACGCTGCCAGCGTAGTGCTCTCCCAGCTGAGCTATATCCCCATTAAGGAAAGAATTTCTTTTTCGTAATTATACAATAAATATCTGGCATTTTTAAAGTGTTCAGAGGTTTTTATATCGGAAATTTTGTAAATTTCTTCTAAAACCCTGGCGCTTTGCTGGGCTCTTTTTAAATTTGCTATAACAATAGCCTTTAAATTTTCTCTATTTTGTTCGGATTTTGTGGAAGATTTTAAAATATCATTTAAAGAATCTCTTTTTTTGACTATTTCTTCGTAATTTGGAAGGCGAATATGTCTTATATTTTTAAGCTTTTTTGCTAAAGGAGAGTTGTATTCATATCTTAAGATATCTTCAACAACTCTTATACCTTCTTGAAACCTGTTAAAATTTGCATCAATAGTGCGAAGAGGAAGATTAATCTTCACGGTTTAGAAATCCTAATATTTCAAGAAGTGAAATAAAAAGGTTCAAAAAATCAAGATATAAAGCAACTGCCGCTGTCACTTCATTATCAATATTTCCTCTAATTATATTTTGTGTATCATAAAGAATAAAGAAACTAAATAAAATAGCCCCTATACTTGCAATAATAAGTTGCAATAACGGTTGATGCCAAAAAATATTAATAATTGACGCTACAATAATTACAATTAGTGTAATAAACAAAATTTTACCTATAGTGGTAAAATCCCTTTTTGTATTCATAGCAAAAATTGTAAGTCCTCCAAATGCTGCGGAAGTGAGTAAAAACGCTTCTCCTACAACATATCCCATATTTGCCGCTATATAAAAGGCAATAGTAGGCGCAAGAGTAAATCCTGTCATAAAAGTAAATGCAAAAAGCAGTATTAAATTAAGAGGCGTTTTGTTTTTGGCAATAAAAAGCCCGAAAAGTAAAATAAATTCCAAAATTACGGCACCCCAGTATGTAAAAGTCATACCGCCTGTTGCGGCATTTACCATATTTTGCACAAATCCCATTCCAACATACGCACCGACGGCTCCGGCTAAAAGGCTTCCTGCAAAAAGCTGATAAACTCTTTTTACAAAAACATTAATATTTTCTATACCCCTTTTTTCCGTTGATTCAAACGCATTTTGCGCCTGATTGAAAATTTGTGAGTTTTTACCAAAATCATTTGATGAAAATTTCATCTATATCCTTTTTTATTTATATTATACAATATTAAGCATTAAATAATCATTAATTAAGGTTTTTTGATATTAAAATCAAAAAATTCACTCTTAAAAAAATCGGGTATCCTGGCGTATTGAATAGAAGCCGCATTTAGATTGCCCGCTTCTTGCCACAAAAGCCCAAGAGCGTATCTTGGCTCCGGATATTTCGGATTTTTGAGTTTCGCAAGTTCCATCAAAGCAACCGCATTTGCGTGATGATTTGCTCCTATAGCGGCCACTCCTCCATAATAAAGGGTTCTGGGGTCATTTATATGTTTATTATCAATCAAATCATTATAAATCGTATAAGCTTCTTCAAAATGTTTGGTGTAAATATCTGCAAAAGCCAATCTCTGTAAAACAGGAATTATATCTGTTGTTTCTTTTTGTGCTTTTTTTATCAAAAGCAGCCTGACTCGTGGCATAAGACCTGAAATTCTTGCAAAATCAAAATACCACTCCCTTGCCAGTTTAGAGCCGTAGAAAAAATCATTCAAAGAATTATTAAATGTAAAAAAATAAGGAATATATTTTGCAGCCAATTTATTTAAAGGCAAATCCCTGTTTTGAGTATAAAAATAGAGTAAATTACTTACTAAATCTCTATCAAACATACTTTTTAGCTTCAAAGCTTCCAGAGAATAATCTTTATTAAGTAAAGATTTTGCAACAATATCACTCAAAATCCAAAGAGGTCTGTTTTTTTCATCTTTATCTAAAAAAGATGCAAGCTGCACCATATTTCCTGTATAAATAGCAAGCATAGCAGCCTGTAAGGGTGTGTTAGCATTCAAATCATCTTTTATTGACGCCACTAAATAAGGATTTTTTATATCCATTTTATCAGCAGCATACAGAGCAAAAATCCCGCTTTTTATATCGTAAGGATTTAAATGATAAGCTTTTAAAAAATGTTTATAAGCATTTGTATAATCTCCAAGCTGAGCATATGTTAAGCCCAAATTGTAATTAATAATATAAGAATCTTTTCTTTTTTTATACAGTTTTTTAAATGCTTTATTTGCCAAAAATATATGCCCGTTTAAAGCAAGTTTTATAGCTTTTGAAATTTTTATATTAAGTTTTGAATAAAAAGCACTTTTTGAAAGGGCGTTTGTAGATTCTTCAATAGCGCCTAGCGGAATACCTGAAATTCCTTTTTGCAAAAACTCTATTGTCTGATTCATATTAAAAACTTTATAAGGCGCATAATAAAAAAACAAATCATAATAATCTTTTTTTGTTGCCAAAAATGTTTTTTTAAAATCCTTTTGAGCCGTTTTTATATTAAATAATGACGGTTTTAAAAACATATACACAGGATAAATATTTTTATCTTTATATTTTTTAATAAGCACGGAAGCTTCTTTATAATTCCCTAGCTTCAAATCCACTAAAGCCAAAGCAAACTGACTTTTAGGCGAAAAATTTTGTTTTAGATAATTTTTAGCAAGTTCATAATCTCCGCTCTGGGCTAATTCCATTCCTTTATAAAAAGGATTTTTTGTATAAATCTGAGAATGAAAAGGGTCGTTTAAATATTCATAAACGGCACTTAAAAGTTCATTTGAATTATAGGCAGTAGGAATTTTAAGAGCGGGAATTGCTTCGTATTCGTATCCTTTATAATACATTACAAGTGCATAATAATAAGGATAATTTTTGTTTTTAGCAAGTTCGGGAAGATATGTATAAGCAAGATTTTTATAATAATCAAATAATTTTTTATTATTTAGCATCAAAGCACAAAATGCGGCATTTATGGCGCTTAATGCTTTTGAATTTTGGTTTTGTATCGCCTGTTGGAAATAATTAAGCGCTTTTTTATAATGTTTCTCTTTTATTTGAATAACCCCGAGATTATATAAAGAAAGACTTTGTGAATAATTTGAAACTTTTTCAAGCAGATTCAAAGCCTGCTCTTTTTTACCGCTTTTAAAAAGAATATTAGCTTTTTTTATTAAAATTTTCAGTTCATCTTTTGGTATTTTCTTTTTTTCCAATTTTTTAACTATTTTATTTATATTTAAAGATTCGCTGTTTTGTTCTTTTTTCTTTTTGACTGCAACGAGCAAAAGTAGCAAAAGCATAATAATTACAAGTAAAAGAAGAATAATAATTATATATACCGGTTTTTTACTTTTAGGACTATTTTCACCTTCTTCTATTACTATTACATTTTCGTCAGTCAAATTTTACCTTAAATATATTTTTGCAAAACTTCGGGAATTTTTATCTTCCCGTCTTTTGTCTGATAATTTTCCATAATAGCCACAAGTGTTCTGCCAACTGCTAAAGAACTTCCGTTAAGCGTATGGACCAGTCTGTTTTTTTTGCCGTCTTTATATCTGATTTTTCCTCTTCTTGCCTGAAAATCACGGGTATTTGAAACGGAACTTATTTCTCTGTATCTGTTTTGAGAAGGAATCCATACTTCAAGGTCTATTGTTTTTGCAGCGCTAAATCCTAAATCCCCGGTGCACAACATAAGCTGTCTGTAAGCAAGTCCTAATTTTTCAAGTGCATTTGAAGCGCACTCAACCATTTCATCAAACATTTTATCGCTATCTTCCGGTTTTGTAATAGCTACAAGTTCCACTTTATCAAACTGATGCTGACGGATTATCCCTTTTGTGTCTTTCCCGTAACTTCCGGCTTCTTTTCTAAAACAAGGAGTATAAGCCGTAAGTTTAACAGGCTCATTTAAATCTGCGATAATTTCATCCCTAAAAAGATTTGTAAGAGGCACCTCAGCCGTTGGAATAAGATATAAATCCTCATCTTCAATTTTAAATAAATCGTCTTTAAATTTCGGAAGCTGACCTGTTGCCGTCATTGTTTGGCTGTTTACCAAAAAAGGAACATAAACTTCTTCAAACCCATAGCTTCTATTATGCTCTAAAAAGAAATTAATCAAAGCCCTCTCAAGTCTTGCGGCTTCACTTTTTAAAACGGTAAATCTGCTTTTTGCAAGTTTTACCCCCGCTTTAAAATCAAGCCAGTTTAATTCTTCTCCAAGCTCATCGTGAGATTTTACTTCAAAATCAAATACCGGAATCTCCCCTACTCTTTTTATTTCCACATTATCATCTTCATCTTTCCCGACAGGAACATCACTGTCGGGAATATTCGGAATAGATAAAGCTTTTTGATTGAGTTTTTCTTCTATTTTTTTTAGTTTTTCATTTAACTCTTCTATTTTTACTTTAATATCGTTTACTTTAGTTTTTATAGTTTCGGCTTCATCTTTTTTGCCTTCTCTCATTAAAAGTCCTATCTCTTTTGAGAGGCTGTTTCTTTTTGCCTGATATTTTTCAAAAACAGTTTGAATCTCTTTTTTTTCTTCAAAAAGTTTTTTTATCTCTTTTAAATCTTCTTCTTTTACGCCTTTTGTTTTAAGTTTAGAGGCAATATTTTCAAAATCTCTCTCAAGCAGTTTCAAATCTATCATTTAATCCCTTTTTTATTAATTTGTTATTAAAATATTAATTTTGATATAATTATTGCGTAGCTAATTTTAACATAAAAGGAGACAAAATGAAAAAAACTTTAATGGCACTTGGAATAAGTGCATTAGTGGCTTCAACACTTATGGCAAAAGATATCAAAATAGGTGTATTACAACCCCTAACAGGACCTATTGCATCATTCGGACAACAAACACTTGACGGAATTAATCTAATCCATTCAAGATATCACACTCTTCCAAACGGAGACAAAATCAAATTAGTTGTAACAGATGACCAATTTGACAAAATCCAAACGGTAAACGGTTACAAAAGACTTGTATCTGATGATAATGTAGCGGCTGTTGAAGGACCGCTTGCCAGTTCTATGTCACTTTCAATCAAAAGATTTGCAGACAATTCAAAAACACCGACAGTTACACAAATTGCAACAAATCCAAGAGTTACAATGAATACAAATTATGTAAGCAGAACATGTTTTACAGACCCTTTTCAAGGAAAAGTTGCGGCAACATACGCACTTGAACATCATCTGAATAATGCGGTAGTTGTATTTGATATGAAACAGGATTACTCTGTAGGTCTTGCAAAAGCATTTGAAAGAGCATATAAAAAAGGCGGTGGAAAACTTTTAAAAGTTCTATTTATAAATACAGGTGATAAAGACTTTAACGCTCAAGTAGCACAAATCAAAAGACTTCATCCAAAATTCGTATACACTCCGATTTACGCTCCTGAAGAAGGACTTTTCCTAAGACAACTAAGAGCAGCAGGCGTTAAAGCCCCTGTAATGGGCGGTGACGGTATTGCAGACCCGGGACTTCTTAAAAAACTTGCAGGAAATGCGGCAAACGGTGTAATGTATACAGACCATTTTGATGCCCTAAAAGCACCTACTCCTCTTTCAGCCAGATTTATTAAAGATTTTAAAGCTAAATACAATAGAGAACCAAGTGCATTTGCGGCAACAGGCGCCGATGCTTATCTTGTAATATATAACGCAGCAAAAAAATGTGATACTCCTGCAAACAAAACTCTAAACAGCCTAAAACAATGTATGGCAAAAGCAATCAGACATACAAAACATCTTGAAGCTGTAACAGGATATCTTACAATTAACCCTAAAACTGGAACTCCAATTAACAAACCTGCCGTTATAGAAAAAATCGTAGATGGTAAAACTAAGTTCGTAGAACTTGTAAAACCTTAATTTTTTTCTTTTCTTCCTCCTTCATTTTTATTTTTTAATATTATTGAAAATCATTCTTAAATATAAAAACGATATGTTATAATAATCAAAAAAAAGGTCTTACAATGGATGCTGGTTTTATTTTGCAACAAATTATCAACGGATTTTCCCTTGGAAGTATGTATGCACTTATTGCCATAGGATACACACTTGTTTATGGCGTATTAAGACTTATCAACTTCGCTCACGGCGATATTATGATGGTTGGCTCGTTTTTAGCCTTTATTTCACTTGGAGTTTTGACAGGTTGGAAATTTGCTCATATTTCCATGGCAATATTTTTTACAGCGGTCGGAATTTCCATTATTTTAACAGCGGTTGTAGGTATTTTAACACATGTGGTGGCTTACAAACCTCTTTTGGACAAAGGCGCTCCTAAAATTTCAATTTTAATTACGGCAATAGGTATTTCGTTTTTTCTTGAAAGTCTGTTTAATGTTATAGCAAACCAATATTTAGGAGGGACTTATCAGGCTTTTTATTTCCCGAAATTTTTCTCACACATTATTCATATAGGTTCTTTAACAATTCCTGTTTTAACACTGATAGTCCCTATTCTTACCCTTTTGATACTTCTTGGGCTTTTATTTATTCTTTATAAAACCAAAATGGGTATAGCCATTAGAGCATTGGCATTTGACATTTATACCGTTAAATTAATGGGTGCAAATTCAAACTTTATTATCGGATTTGTTTTTGCTTTAGGTTCCGCACTTGCGGCAATAGGCGGTGTCTCTTTTGCAATGGCATATCCAAGCATTGACCCTTATATGGGAATGCTTGTAGGTCTAAAAGCTTTTGCCGCCGCGGTTGTCGGAGGAATCGGAAGTGTAACGGGAGCTGTAATAGGCGGATTTATTTTAGGATTTGTTGAAGTTGCGGTTCCCGGATTTTTACCAGAACTTGGGGGATGGAAAGATGCGTTTGCATTTATTTTATTGATTTTCGTTTTACTGTTTAAACCGACAGGTATTATGGGAATAGATTTTGAAAGACAAAGGTTTTAAGATGAGTGCGAAAAAATATTTTTCAATAATAATAGCCGTTACGGCTTTGTTTGTAGGGTTTTTAATTTTTTCTCCAAAATGGTTTAACTCTTATACCATTACGGTTTTGGGTAATATCTATATTTTTATTATTTTGGCGATTAGCTACAATTTAATCAACGGTGTTACAGGTCAGTTTTCACTTGAGCCAAACGGCTTTGTTGCAATAGGCGCTTATGTTACGGCTATTTTGCTTCTTTCTCCGGATGTAAAAGAAGAGCTTTATATGTTAAGTGAACCGCTGCCTTTAATAAGAGATGTTTTCCTGGACCCAAGCGTTCCTTTTAATCCGTTTTTGGCTCTTATTATAAGCGGAATAGTCTCTTCTTTAATAGCCCTGACCCTTGCTTTTCCGGTATTTAG
>JALVWY010000149.1 GCA_027023105.1 Campylobacterales bacterium
GTTGAAAAAACAAATGCCGTAATAGATGAAAAAGAAGCTAAAAAACTTACTAAAAAACTAAAAAAAGGTCAGTTTAATTATGATGACTTTATAAAACAGCTTGAACAGATGAAAAAACTTGGAAGTATGAAAAATATTTTATCTATGATTCCCGGAATGGGCGGAATGATGAAACAGCTAAAAGATATTGATTTGGAAAATTCCGGTGAGATTAAAAAAATAAAAGCAATGATTAGCTCAATGACAAAAAAAGAGAAAGAAAATCCTCGCTTGCTTAAAGAATCGGCAAGCAGAAGAAGAAGGATTGCCAAAGGTTCGGGGCTTAGTGTTCAAGAAGTAAACAGAATTAATAAACAATTTCAAAACGCCGCAAAAATGGCTAAAAAATTCGCCGGAAAGAAGATTCCGGATATGAAAGAGCTTATGAATATGACAAAGGGCTTGAATTTTCCTAAATAATTGATTAAAATTTCAAATTATTAAATAATAATGGGCAGGTTTGGGCGGGATTGAAAAATAAAAATAAATTAAAGGAGTGAGCGTGGTTAAAATCAGACTCGCAAGATACGGTAGAAAAAAAAGACCTTTTTATAGAATAGTTGTAACAGATTCAAGAAGAAGAAGAGACAGTGGATGGATAGAAAGTATCGGATATTATAATCCTTTGGTTGAACCTAAAACAGTTGAAATTGATATGGCTAAATTAAATGACTGGATAAATAAAGGTGCTCAAATGAGCGAAAGAGTTGCTAAACTTAAAAAAATTTATGAAGAAAGAACGGCAAACGCTTAATGATTGTTGATTTTGTAACTGATTTTGCAAAGCTTTTAAGCTTTGAGCCTGAAAAAGTAAAAAGTGAAGTAATTTCTCACGGAGATTTTGATGAAATTGTTATATGGGCTAAAAAAGCCGATGTAGGAAGAATTATAGGCAAAGAAGGCTCAATGGTAAAAGCTATTAAAACGGTTATAAGCGGATGCAGGGCAAAAGAAAATAAAAATTATAAAATTACTGTAAAAATAATTGATGAACAATAAAATTCCAATAGCAAAAATAGGAAAAAGCCACGGTTTAAAAGGTTGGCAAAAACTTCATTTTCTAACAGACTTCCCGGAGCAGTTCAAGCCGGGAAGAGAATTTTCTTCGGATAAAATAAATCTTACTGTAGAAAAAATAGATATAAAAAGAAATCTTGTTAAATTCAAAGGAATTGAAAGTATTGATGATGCTAAAAAGCTTACAAACAGAATGCTTTATGCAACTCCTGAAGAAACAAGAAAAAATGTAAAGCTAAAAAAAGGTGAATATTTTTGGTTTGATATTATCGGGTGTGATGTTTTTGAAGATGATAAACTGCTTGGAAGAGTAAAAGAAATTGAAAGAGCGGATGTTGATTATCTGGTAATTAATACGGATGAAAATCTTATAAATGAAAATTATCCTAAAAGATTTTTGATTAATTTTAAAAGAAATGTCAAAGATGTTGATATTGAAAACAAAAAAATTACTGCCACAGGTGCTGTTGATATTTTAGAATCACTAAAATGAAAATAGTTTTTGTTACTTTATTTCCTAATCTTATTTCCCCTTATTTTGAAGATTCTATATTAAAAAGAGCTTTTGAAAAAAAACTTTTTAGTATGAAATTTGTGAATTTTCGTGATTTTGCTACAAATAAACATCAAAAAGTTGATACTTCTATTGTAGGCGGCGGGGCTGGAATGATTCTTGATAATTTAGCTTTAAGAAACGCCTTAAATCATTTAAAACAAAAATATCCTAATTCAAAAACCCTCTTTTTAACACCCGTTGGTAAAAGATACAATCAAAAAGATGCCGTGCGTTTTTCAAAAGAAGAAGTTTTGATTTTGGTTAGTGGAAGATACGAAGGATTTGACGAAAGGCTTATAGAAGATTTAGCAGATGAAGTTATAAGTATAGGTGATTTTATTTTAACAGGCGGAGAGCTAGGGAGTTTAATAATTGCAGATAGTGTTTTAAGAAATATAAAAGGTGTTCTTGGAAACAGCGAATCTTTGCAAGAAGAAAGCTTTAATGAAAATCTGCTTGAAGCGCCTTCTTTTTCAAAAACAGGAGAAGTGCCACAAATTCTTAAAAGCGGTAATCATAAAGAGGTTAAAAAATGGAGAGAAAAAACTTCACTTTTA
This sequence comes from Campylobacterales bacterium, assembly GCA_027023105.1. GTDB lineage: Bacteria > Campylobacterota > Campylobacteria > Campylobacterales > Nautiliaceae > JALTBU01. Next base: position 2,170 of record JALVWY010000149.1, read on the forward strand.
AAAACAAAATTTCACAGACCGGATTTGTTTTAAATTTTTGTATTTGAAATATTTTTGTTATAATTTCATTCCAAAATTAAGTGTGAATGCCTGAGACGGCCAATGGCACAAAGGAGATATAATGAGAAATAGACTTATTGAAGCATTTGAAGCTAAACAAATAGCTAAAAAAGAGTTGCCTGAATTTAGACCGGGAGATACTGTAAGAGTTGCAGTTGAAATTAAAGAAGGTAATAAAAAAAGAATTCAAAATTTTGAAGGTGTTGTAATTGCAATCAAAGGAACAGGGGCAGGTAAAACATTTACTGTCAGAAAAATCGGTGCAAACAACATAGGCGTTGAAAGAATTTTCCCTTATTACACTGAAAGCATTGAAGGTGTTACAGTTGTAAGAAAAGGTAAAGTAAGAAGAGCTAAACTTTACTACCTAAGAGGAAAAACAGGTAAAAAAGCAAGAATTAAAGAAAGAAGAGATTAATTCTTTTTTCTTTTTATTGTTTTTAAATTCCCTGACACTTAAATGCTTTTTTCTTTCAGATAAATGAATTAAACTTTTTACTTTTATTAAATCGATGTTTTATTTTCTTTTATTGTCAGTATTTGTTATAATTATTCAAAAAGGAAAAATTATGGCAAAAATAAATGAGCAGATTTTAAGTTTTGGAGAAATCCCTGAGCCGCACAGTTGTATGACGATAGCTTACGGGTCTGTTAGAATAGAAATAGAAAAACTTTACGATATGGCGCTTCCTACCGATGCTGTAAGAGAGGTTATTATTATGCTTCAACAACAAGCAGAAGAGATGGATGCGGATGGAGTAAAAAATATTAATGTTACTATTACTCCTACACAAGATGCAAAAGGAAAAGCCGTAATTGATTATTACGGAATGGGAACGCTTATTAAATTTAAATAATCTCACATAAATTATTTACTACAATAGGTAAAAAAAGGTGTTCCGCCTTTTTTAGCTCTTTTGCATATTCTTTAAAATTTCCAAAAAAATCAGGATTTATATGATATTGTAAAATTATCTGACCGTTGTCAAGTTCAATATCGGCATAATGAATCGTTATTCCGCACGCTTTTTTTGATTCGTAAGATTTTTCAGCGGCATTTAAACCTTTGAAATCAGGTAAAATACTTGGATGGAGATTTATAATTTTATTTTTAAATTCATTTATAATTTCAGCAGGAATAATTCTCATATATCCGGCTAAAACTATTAAGTCCGGTTTGACTTCTTTTAATTTATTTAAAATTTCATTATTATTATTTGAAATTAAAACAGAAGGCAGGTTTTTTTCTTTTAGGGCGTTTGAATCGTTTCTATTTGTGATTCCTAAGATTATTTTATAATTTTTTTGATGTTTAAGCAAATTTAAAAAATTACTTCCGCCTTTTCCAAAAAATACAACAACTTTTTTCATTAAAAACCTTTTTGAAATTATAACAAAAACGGAATTTGTAAATAAAATTTTATTTAGTCAGTGTCAAAAATAATAAAAAATAAGAATTATATCTTCATAGATGTTTTATAATAATATTAAAAGGTTTTAAAGATTAAGAATTTTATATAAAATAGTGTCAAAGAGTATATTTTTATAAAATAAATGGTGCCCAGGGACGGAATCGAACCGCCGACACAAGGATTTTCAGTCCTTTGCTCTACCGACTGAGCTACCGGGGCATTACATAGATGGTGGGCTCTGCAGGACTCGAACCTGCGACCAACCGGTTATGAGCCGGTTGCTCTAACCAACTGAGCTAAGAGCCCGTCTATGTGGAGTGAAATTATAACTACTTTTAAAATCAATTTCAAGAGTAAATTTGATTAAAATGAAAATTTCGGTTTAGAATATTGTTTTTTTGCTTTGATTTGAATAATTTCATAATTTTGCGGCTTCAAAGTATCTTTAATAACAAGAGCTGTTAGTTTATTTCCATAAACACATCCTGTATCTATTCCGGCTGCAAATTGATTTTTTTTGATTTCTCTAAAAGGATTATGTCCGTATACTACAAATCCTTCATGTCCGTTATAAACATCTCCCCAATATTTTGCATTAGGGTTATTGTGATTTAGCGGTAAAAATTTATCATTTTCATCAACATCTCTTAAAAACATAAGCAAAGTCATAATATGTAAAGGCGGATTATTAAGTCTTATCCAGTTTGTAATACCTGCGTGAAGCACGGTTAAATGATTGAGTTTAATAAAAAAGGGCATATTCTCTATAAATTCAAAATCTTCTTTTTTTAGTTTAGGATATACTGTTTGCTGATTTTCATCAAGTTGGACATTTCTTCCCCGATATTTTCTTAAATGTTTATATTCGTGATTTCCCATAACAGTTAAGATTTTGTTTTTTTTAGCATATCTGAGCGCTTCAACAGGATAGGGACCTTTATCTAAAATATCACCGACACTTATTTCGGTAGAATTTTTAGGAATAAGTTTTCTAAGTTCTTTCCACTCTTCTAAACATCCGTGAATATCTCCATAAATTACATAAGCCATTATTTCTCCATTTTATAAATATAACCTCTGATTTTAGGAGGAATTTTTTCTTTTCTCATTTTTTCTTTAAAATCTTTATCCATTTTTGTCTTGATGTAAGGAGCAATAAATATTTTTTCCCCGTTTGAATCTATTGCTGTTTTACCTTGAATTACACACGAAAAATTTGTTTTTATTATCTCGTCTCTTTGGGCTTTTGTGAATAAAGTTCCAAGTTTTTTAGCAATTATATCAATTTTTTTAATATCAATTTGTAGATTTTGTTTTGTGAAATAAAAGAGTTTTTCTTTTTGTATCCAATTTTCATTAAAAAGAAGTTTTTTATCTTCTTCTAAATATTCAAAACTTCTTTTAATTCCTTCTTTAAAAAGGGTAATAAATTCATTGCTAAAATTTGCTCTTATAAAATTTCTTTTATATTTTTGATTAAAATTACTCTCATCAATAAAATATTTTATATTGTTTTTATTTAAATATTCTAAAATTTCATCTCTTGATTTATTATAAAAAGGGCGCCATATTTTATAAAAATCTCTATTTTCAAATTCTGGCATAGCTATAAGTTCTTTAAGTCCGGCACCTTTGCTAAATTGCATTAAAAGCCATTCGAATCTGTCGTTTAGCTGGTGGGCTAGAATTAAAGTGTCGTATTTGTGTTTTTTAATAATTTCTTCAAAAAAGGCGTATCTACAATCTCTTGCATTTTTTTCTGAAAATTTTTCTAAAAAGCACTCTTTTATATATATTTTTTTATTATATTTTTTTGCTAAATTTTTCGCATATTCAACTTCCGCGTCGCTTGTTTCTCTTGTGTGATAATTTACTATTGCAATATCAAAATCAATATTTTTTTCAAGCAGATAAAAAAACAGAGCCGTTGAATCCACGCCTGCTGAGAAGGCTAGTAAATTTTTAGTATGCATCTTTTCTGTGTGTTATTTTAAAAATGATAATGTTATTTTCTTCTATATCAAATAATATTCTGTATGTTCCAATTTTATATCTATAAGGTGGATAAAAATTTTTTAATTTTTTTATATTAGTTGTTAATGGATAATCTTTTAAATTTTCAATTTTTTTTAAAATATTTTTTGCTATTTGTTTATCTGATTTTTTTAAATCTTTAAGAGCATTATCTGTAAAAATTATATTCATTCAAACATCTTTTTAACTTCATTAAAAGAATAAAATTTATTGTTATTTTTTTTATATTCCAGATAATGTTTATAATCTTCATCGTTTTTGTTAATAGGTTCAATCACTTCTAAAATTTTTACATTTTTTAGTTTTTTTAACTCTTTTTCGTCTATTTCAATTAAAGCATACATTTTAATTCCTTTTTTTAATTATAGCACAATTTTTCCAACTAACTCTTCTCCTGCTACTTCATTTGTTTTTACTTTTACAATTTCACCTATTTTTAGATTTTCTTTTTCGCTTTCATTGATTAAAATATCTCCGTCAATCTCAACTTCCCAGAGTTTTGGTCTGACAGTGTAAAAAAGCTCGTCATCTGTAAGTCCGTCAAAAAAACATTCAATAGTTTTTCCTACATATTTTTGTAGGCTTTTTATAGTTGTTTCTTTTACAATTTCGCCTAAAATTTCGGCTCTTTTTTCTACTAAATTTTGCGGTAATTTATCTTTTCTTTTGTAAGCCGAGGTATCTTCTTCATCGGAATAGGCAAAAACATTAACCCTATCAAAATTATATTCTTTTAAAAAGTCGCATAATTCTTTAAAATCTTCTTCGCTCTCTCCCGGATGTCCTGCAATTACAGATGTTCTTACAAAACTAAACTCTTCTCTCATTAAATATAAAAGCTCTTTTAATTTTTTTACACTGCTAGGTCTTTTCATAATTTTTAAGACATTTTCGCTTATATGTTGAATTGGTATATCAAAATAGTTTTGAACGGTTTTTGAAGAAAAAATCTTTTTAATAAGTCTTTTTGTGGTTGTTGCCGGGTAAAGATATAAAATTCTAACATTTATATCATCTGTTTTATCAATTTCGTCTATTAATCTTTCAAGTCCGTCTCTTATTCCTTTATCTCTAAGATATGAACTGCTGTCTTGACTTGCTAGTGAAAAATCTTTATAACCTAATGATTTTAGATATTTTATCTCTTCTATTATTTCATCAATAGGGCGGGAATTTAGTTTGCCTTTAAAATTTGGAATTGCACAAAAAGCACATTTTTGATTACATCCTTCGCTAAGTTTAATAAAAGCGTGATAAGAACTTCCTGTAATTACTCTTTTTTCATTATGTATTAAAAATACTTTTGGTGAGAATTTAATTACTTTTTTGTTTTTAGCTTCTTTTATTAATTCATCAATTTTATCAAAATCTCCAACACCGCTCCAAATATTAACTTCCGGGATTTCTTTTATAAGAGATTCTTTATATCTTTCACTTAGACATCCTGTAACGGCTAAAAGGGCATCTTCTTTTTTTTCATTTGCAAGTTCAAGTATAGTCTCTATTGATTCTTCTTTTGCAGGATTTATAAATCCGCAGGTATTTACTATTAAAACATCCGCTTTATTTGGATTTAGAGTTATTTCATAATCTTTTAATTTTCCCAGCATTACTTCTGAATCTATCAGATTTTTTACACATCCAAGAGATG
>JALVWY010000150.1 GCA_027023105.1 Campylobacterales bacterium
AATGAATGCAATATTAATAAGTGTTTTACAGTTTATAAGTCTTATAATCGGACTTTATATATGGGTGGTGATTATTGCCGCTCTTATTACCTGGGTTCAGCCAAATCCTTATAATCCTATTGTGAGATTTCTTTGGAATGTGACTGAGCCTGTTTATAGATGGATTAGAAGATATATTCCAACAACATTCGGGGGATTTGATATTGCTCCTATTATTTTGATTTTGGTATTGGAATTTTTGCAAATTTTAATAAATAATATTATTGCGAGTTTATATTCGTGAGATTTTTTTTCTTTTTAATTCCTTTTTTTTTATTTGCTAATAATCTTAGTCTCTCTTTTTTATTAACCAAGCCAAAAAGCTATGTTAGAGATTTTTATTTAACCCAGTTTATGAAAGAGACAAACAGCTCTGTTTTGGCTTTTAAAGCTTATACGGCTTTATATAAAGTAAAACTTTTTAAACACACCAAACTTTTAGCTAAATTTGATGCTTTTAAACAAATTTATAAATGTGTAAATGTCAAAAAAGAGTATTTAAGAGATGTTGATATAAGCTGTATTTTAAATAACGGACTTTCTTTAAGAACTATCTCAACGCTTAGTAAAAATGATTTGATTTATCTTTATGACAGACTGCCTTCTTCAAAACAAAAAAGTGCCGTTAAAGATTTTTTGGATAATAATTTCAGTAATGTTTTTAAAAACAGAGATTTGGGATATTATTTTATAATTCAGTATCCAAATAAAAAAATAGACCAGAAAATAGATGATTTTTCTTTATTTGAAGATAAATATTTTTATATGTTTGTTAAAAGTGCTGTTACAAATCATTTAAATAAAATTAAAAGTTCACTTAATAAAATTGATTATAAAAATTTTAATGACAAGACAAAATGGTGGCTTTTTTTAAATGCTTTAACACTTAAAAGTTACAAAAGGGCAAAAAATATTATTTTATCTATAAAAAAAAGAACTTCTAAAATTAATTTTTGGCTTTGGAGAATTACAGGAGAAAAGAGATATTTTAATGCTCTTTTAAATAATCCAAGAGTTAATTTTTATACTCTTTATGCTTATGAAAAGGCTGGTAAAAAATTTAAAATAAAAACTAATATTATTTACAATAGTGTAAAAAACCCTGAATTTAATCAAACAAATCCTTGGAGTGTGCTTAAATTTTTTGATGCTCTTAAAACCCAAAATGCTTTTGAACTGGCAAAAAAACTTGATAATAATAAGAGTATGGCTCTAAAAGCACTTGCACTTGATAAAGCTTTTCATTTTAAATATAATATTTTTATAACCCCGGATATTTATAATGATAAAAATGTGACTTTAAAAGCATTTGTTTATGCTATAGCAAGACAGGAAAGCAGATTTATTCCTGCAAGTATCAGCAGAAGTTATGCTCTTGGAACGATGCAGATTATGCCTTTTTTAGTAAGGGATTATAAAGGAAATATTTTCAATCAGTTTAACTATAAACAAAATATAAAGCTTGGAGTTAGACAGTTAAAATGGCTTTTTTCCAGACTCAAAAATCCTTTAATGGT
>JALVWY010000151.1 GCA_027023105.1 Campylobacterales bacterium
ACTCTTGATGAAAGAAAAGAATTCGGTGAAAGAGTAATGGACAGTAATGATATTGAAAAAGAAAGAGGAATTACAATTCTTTCTAAAAATACGGCTATAAAATGGAACGGATTTAAAATCAATGTTATAGATACCCCGGGGCATAGCGACTTTGGTGGAGAGGTTGAAAGGGTATTAAAAATGGTTGATGGTGTTTTACTTCTTGTTGATGCTCAAGAAGGTGTTATGCCTCAGACTAAATTTGTTGTAAAAAAAGCGCTTTCACTTGGAATTAAACCTATTTTGGTAATAAATAAAATTGATAAACCGGCAGCTGAACCGGACAGGGTTGTTGATGAAGTTTTTGATTTGTTTGTAAGTATGGGTGCAAGTGAAGACCAGCTTGATTTTCCTATAATTTATGCAGCTGCGAAAAACGGTTTTGCAAAATGGGAACTTGAAGATGATAACGACAATATGACACCTGTTTTTGAAGCTATTACAAAATATATTCCATCTCCTGTAGGAGAAGAAGAAAAACCTCTTCAAATGCAGATTTTCACACTTGATTATGATAATTATGTAGGAAGAATAGGAATTGCCAGAATTTTTAACGGTGTTGTAAAAAAAGGAGACAATGTTACTTTAATTAAAGCCGACGGTGAAAAAATAAACGGAAGAATTACAAAACTTTTAGGTTTTCTCGGGCTTGACAGAATAGAAATAGACGAAGCAAGAGCCGGAGATATTATTGCCGCTGCAGGATTTAACGCTATTGATGTCGGAGACACCATTGCAGATAAAGATAATCCGGTGGCTCTTGACCCGCTTCATATAGAAGAGCCTACAATCAGTGTAATTTTGAGTGTTAATGATTCTCCTGTTGCAGGACTTGAAGGTAAAAACATAACAGCTCCTAAACTTAGAGACAGACTATTTAAAGAAATGGAAACAAATGTCGCTATGAAAATAGAAGAACTTGGGGAAGGTAAATTTAAAGTAAGCGGAAGAGGCGAGCTTCAAATAGCGATTTTGGCTGAAAATTTAAGAAGAGAAGATTTTGAATTTTCTTTATCAAGACCTGAGGTCATTATCAAAGAAGAAAACGGGGTTAAACTTGAACCTTACGAATTTGTTGTGGTTGATGTTCCTGAAGAATACAGCGGTGCCGTAATTGAAAAACTTGGAAAAAGAGGCGGAATAATGAAAAATATGGTGCCTTTAAGTGACGGAAGCACAAGAATGGAATTTGAAATGCCAGCCCGTGGTCTTATCGGATACAGAGGCGAATTTATGACAGATACAAAAGGTGAAGGTGTTCTTAACTCAAGCTTTTTGGAATTCAGACCAGCTACTACAAAACCTTATTCAAGAATGAACGGGGCTCTTATTTCTATGGAAAACGGAGTGGCGACAGGATATGCGATATTCAATCTTCAAGACAGAGGCAGAATGTTTATAAAACCTACAGAAAAAGTTTACAACGGTATGATTGTAGGAGAACATTCAAGAAGTAATGATTTAGAAGTTAATGTAATTAAAGGTAAAAACCTTACAAATGTAAGGTCAAGCGGTAGTGATGAAGCCATTAAACTTGTGCCTCCTGTTGAACTTACACTTGAAAAAGCGCTTGAATGGATAGAAGATGACGAACTTGTAGAAGTTACTCCAAAATCAATTCGTGTTAGAAAAAAATATCTTGATTCTAATGAGAGAAAAAGAATGAGTAAAAAGAAAAAATAGTTTAAAACTTTTTTTCTTTTTAACTAATATAACTTTTTCTTATAAACTACAATAAAAATTAAATCTTTGATAAAATACGACAAAATTTGTTTATTTAAAGGAGCGGTATGAAGAAATTTTTTATACTGTCCGCTTGTTTATCATCATTATTAGTGGCAAAAACCGTTGATTTTAAGACGGTTTTAAATGAGGCTTTGAGTAACAACTTGGAGCTTAAAGCAAAAAAGCTTAATATTGATAAGGCAAAAGCGGATTATAAAAAGGCTAACGGGTATAATTACGGAAAACTGTCGTTAAGTGAAGATATAACAAAAAGCAATGACGCTTTGTATGTTTTTGGTATGAAACTTGAGAGCAGGGAAGCTACATTTAGGGATTTTGGTTTTAGCGATTTTTTGGCGGCTATGCCCGGATTAATGGGGGGAACAACTTCCGGTAATACTGTATTAGCAGACCAGCCAAAAGATTTAAATTATCCTGGAAGCAGAACAAATTTTAAAACAAAACTTGTTTATGAAGTTCCTATTTTTACAGGATTTAAATTAACATATGCAAAAGAGATGGCAGCCCTTCAGGTTAAGGCGAATAAATTTAAATATGCACACGATAAAAACAAACTTGCCATTGAAGTTTTAAAAGCATATAACGGTGCGGTAGCGGCTAAATATTTTATAAAAGCACTAAAAACAGCTAAAAAAACAACTTTGTCTTTAGTAAAAATGATAAGTGAATTTAATAAACAGGGAATGGCGACGCAAATTGATTTATTACAGGCAAAAAAAAGAAATAATGAAATAAACGCAATGCTTATCAAAGCAAAAAACAAATATCAATTAGCTCTTAGTTATCTTCAGTTTTTAACAGACGATAACACTATTTCTTCAGTGGGTGATTTTAAAATCATAATAGCTCCCGATAAACCTTTAAATGAATTAATCAAAACAGCCTTGAAAGGCAGAAACGATTTAAAATGGATGAGTGCAAATGTAAAAACTATGCAAAAAAAAGTTAAAATGGATGAAAGTGCCTATTATCCTACAATAGGGGTTCATTTGGAATACGGATTTAATGATAACAGACCGACTGTTTCTATGAAAAAAGATTATTATGTAGCCGCAGTCGGTGCAAAATGGAATATCTTTGATGCTTCAAGAGGAGCAAGTGTTCAAAAAAGTAAAATAGAAGCAATGCAGACAAATTATTATTATGATTATATGAAAAAGGGAATAGCTCTTGATGTTAAACAAAAATATCTTGATTTGAAATCAAAAAAAGCTATTGTCAGTGAAAAACTAACCAATAAAGAATTGGCACAGGAAATATTTAAAAAATATACATATATGTATAAACAGGGAATGATAAATATCACAATTTTATTAATGAAAGAAGCAGAGGCTAGAAAAGCAAGGGCTGAGCTTATAAAAGCAAGATACGATGAAGCATTAGCAGCAGCAGAACTTCAAAAAGCAATCGGAGATTTCGTAAAGGAGCATAAATGAAAAAAATAGTAGCAACTATACTTGCCGGAGTTACATTGTTTGGATATCAGTTAACAACGGCTAAAAAAGAAAAAATTGATATAACAAATACATATATAGCGAGTATTTATTCTAAAAATCAGGTGATGGTAGCGACAAGACTTATGGGGTATATCAAAAAAATGAATGTAGAAGAGGGCGATGTTGTAAAAAAAGGCGAAGAACTTTTTGAGGTTGATCCTTCTGATATTTACAGTATGTTAAATCAGGCAAGAGGGGCTGTGATGCAGGCCAAAAGCGGTGTTTTGATGGCTGAGATGAGTTATGCGGATGCAAAAAGAGATTATGACAGATTTAAAAATCTTTATGCAAACGGAGCTGTCAGTAAAAGAGATTTTCAAAAAATGACTCTTAATATGAAAATCAGAAAAGAGCAGGTGGATATGGCAAAAGGGATGTTAGCTCAAGCTAAGGCCGGACTTGAAAGAGCAAAAGCACAGTTTAAATATTCAAAAGTGCGTTCACCTATAAATGGAGTAGTTACCAGAAAAATGAAAAAAGTGGCTGAAATGGCCCTTCCCGGGTATCCTGTTTTGGTTTTAAGTGATTTAAATTCCATTAAAGCTAAAAGTTTTGTAAAAGCGGGAGATTTGGATTATTTCAAAATAGGAATGCCTGTCAAAATATATGTTCCGGCTGTCAAAAAATATTTTAATGCAAAAGTTTCAACTGTTATTCCAAGCGCAGACCCCGCAACTCACTCATTTGTAGTGAAATATACTTTTACAAATACAAAAGGTTTGATTCCGGGAATGTATGCAAAAGCAAAAGTTACAGTAGCTAAAAAAGAAGCGGTTCTTGTGCCTTTTTCAGCACTTACAACCAGAGGCGGAATACTTGGAGTATTTGTTGATAATAACGGAATTGCAAAATTCACACCTGTAAAACAGATGTCACAAATAGGCAATGATATAGCTCTAAAAGGCTTAAAAGGAGGAGAAAAAGTTATTTTATATCCTCCTGCAAATCTTGAAGACGGACAAAAATTATAGGAGTCATAATGGATAAACTCAAAGAATTAAAAGATTTAGTTGATAAAAAAAAGCAGCAGTTAAATGAACTTAAAAACAGCGCTTGTGATATTAATGCAATTTATAAAATGGAAAAAGAACTGATTTCTTTAGAAAGAGAAATAAAAAAAGAAGAGAATGAAATTAAACTCGTAGAAGAAGAGCTTAATTTAAACATTGCCGGAAAACTTGCAAGAGCTTTTCTTAAAAATCCTTTAACTCCGGTAATAGCTCTCACTCTTATTTTAATGGGGCTTATTGCTGTTTTAATGACTCCAAGACAGGAAAACCCCACTATTGATGTTCCGGCTGCAAATGTAATTGTTATGTATCCGGGGGCTAGCAGCAAAGAAGTTCAAAATATTATTGTAGAGCCTCTTGAAAGAACGCTTCAGGCGATGACAGGCGTTAAGCATGTTTACGGTATGGCTATGGGAAGTGTTGGGATTGTAACTGTCAGATTTAAAATCGGACAGGATAAAGTCAGAAGTATGTCCAAGCTTTATGACAGAATTATGCAAAATATGGATAAAATGCCAAAAGGAGTTATGCCTCCGCTTGTAAAACCTATTGATATAGATGAAGTTCCTATTGTAACGATTGCGCTTGCTAGTAAAAAATATAATGATGCCCAGCTTTACAGAATGGCACAAAGACTTCTTTCACCTTTAGCGGAAGTTAAGGATGTAAGTATTATAGGAATAAAAGGCGGTCATAAAAGACAGTTTAATATTATTGTAAATCCTGAAAAACTGGCGGCTTATCATTTGTCTTTAGGTCAAATTGCAATGGCGCTTAAAGGTGCTAATGTTGATTATCCTTTAGGAGGGGCTGATACAAAAAAATATTCTATTCCTGTTGAATTTGACGGATTTATAAAATCTGTTAATGATGTTAAAAATTTAATTGTTGCCGATTATATGGGAAGACCTATTTTCATAAAAGATATAGCAAAAGTGGTAGACGGTGTTGATTATCAACATAAACACACAACCTATTTTGAAGCGGGAAAAGCTTTTTATGCAGATACAAAAATAGGAGAGAAAGCTGAAAATAAATTTCCTGTAGGTGAGAGATTAAATCAAGTAACTATTTTCATCGGTAAAAAAAGAGGAACAAACGCTGTTTTTGTTGCAAGAGATTTGCTCAAAAAAATGGCTGAACTTAAAAAAACACTTCCAAAAGGTGTTGATGCTTATATCACAAGAAACAACGGTAAAAAAGCAAATCACGCAGTTAATGAGCTTATTGACCATTTATTGATTTCTCTTGGAATTATCGTTGTTTTACTTATTGTAATGCTTGGATGGAAAGAAGCTTTAATTGTTGCGGTTACCGTGCCTTTGATTTTATCCATTACACTTTTTATAGGGATGCTCGCAGGTCAGTCAATTAACAGAATTACACTTTTTGCACTTATTTTATCGCTTGGATTATTGGTGGACAGTGCTATTATCGTTATTGAAAATATACATAGGCATTTTGAAATAGGAGATAAATCCAGGGAATATGCAGCAGTTTATGCTACAAATGAGATAGGAAATCCTACAAATATAGCAACTTTGGCTATTATTTTGGCATTTGTGCCGATGTTTTTTGTTACAGGAATGATGGGACCTTATATGAGACCTATTCCGTTTAATGTTCCTATTGCAATGATAGCTTCACTTGTAATTGCTTATATGTTTACTCCTTGGGCTGCTGTAAAATTCTTGCCTGAGCATAAACACGAAGAGCATAAAGAGCCTTTTGATATCAAAAATACAAAAACATACAAAATTTTCTATTCGGTTATTAACCCTATTTTAGAATCAACCCCAAAAAGAATTGTATTTTTTACGGTATTGCTTTTAGCCCTTTTTGGAAGTTTGGCACTTCCGGTATTTAAAATAGTGCTTTTTAAAATGCTTCCGAGTGCAAATAAAAATACATTTAACATTACTATTGATATGCCTGTTGGCACAAGTATTAAAACAACCCAAAAAGTCAGTAACTGTATTTCGTCAATTCTAAAAAAAGAGCCTGAAATTCACGATTATGAACAGTTTACAGGAATTAGCGGTGTTGTTGATTTTAACGGACTTTTAAGAGGAAGTTCTATGAAACAGGGTGAAAATTACGGGGAAATCAGAGTTAATCTTTTCTCTAAAGAAGAAGGAAGAAAAGAGAGTTCTATTGATATGGTTTCTCGTCTTAGACCTGTTATTCAAAAACAGTGTAGTTTTAACGGAGCAAATATTAAACTTGTAGAAGACCCTCCGGGACCTCCTGTAATTGCTACGCTTTTAATGCAGGTATTTGGAGGTAATGAAGAAGGAAGATTGAAACTTGCAAATGATATTGAAAATTTATATCATCATACAAAAAGAGTAGTTGATATAGATATTATGAGAAACAGACAAATTGTAAAATATAAAATTATTCCTGATAAAATAAAAGCAGCCGAGCTTGGAATCTCAACAGACCAGATTGCAAAAATTCTTGGAATGGGTATTAGAGGTGCTGTGGTAAGCGTTGCTCATATTCCAAGTGAAAAAGAACAAGTAGGCATTTATGTAAGATTTGATAAAAAGAACAGAGATTCTTTGGCGGCTTTAAATAGTATCAAATTAATGTCTATGACAACACACAGATTAGTGCCTTTAAAATCGGTTGTAAAAGTTATTCCAGCTCCATATGATGGAATGATTACCAGCAAAGACCTTAAACCTATGGTAATGGTTACGGGTGAAATGAATAAAAGAGGAAGTTTATATGCACTTTTAGATATATTCTTTTCTCTTAAAGATAAAGGACTTCCGGGATATAAAATTACATATGACGGAAATCCAAGACTTAATTTAGTTGCAGTTGATAAAAAAACAGGTGAAAAATATGATTTAATCTGGGGCGGTGAATGGGAACTTACATTTGATGTATTCAGAGATCTTGGAGCTGCGTTTGGTGTTGCCATTGTATTGATTTACCTGTTAATGGTTGCATATTATAAAAACTTCAGAGT
>JALVWY010000152.1 GCA_027023105.1 Campylobacterales bacterium
TATAATTTATTGTAGTTAATTTTATCCAGTTTGTTTGTTTCTTTTAATTCTTCTAAATTTTCACACTCTTTTGCAACTGCTAAAAATAGTTTTTCTATTCTTTTTTGTATTTTTTCACCGTAATTTAACATATCCATACTTTTTTTATATGCTTTAAGAAGGTTTTTATCTATTGATTTTTTGGATAGTTTTCTAAGTTTTATCTCTTTTTTAGGTTTTTCTTTTACATACTCTTTGATAAATTCTTTGAATGGAATTTCAATAGCGCCTTCAATTCTAGCTCCGCCTTCCGTGCAGTTGTAAGTTTTGATATTATCTTTTTTTGTATGTTCAATATCTCTTTCAAAAAAGTTTTTGAACATATTCCAAACGCGGCTTGTTCTTATAGTGCCTTTACCTCCGTATTTAGTGATATATTCATCACTTTCTTTAATTTTAACTTCATTTTCTCCAAAAACATGACCTTCGCTGTGTGATGTTCCGTCTTCACTATAGGCTAAATCCTGCCCGATTAACGCTATAGTTTTAAATCCGAGAAAATAGGCGAGTTCATAAGCCATATTTGCCGCACTCATTCCTATTCCAAGATAACCGTATTTATGCATACCGTAATATTTTGAATATCTAAAAGGTCTCATAACCAAAAATTTTTTCCCGTGAGAATTATCTAAAACATTTCTATGTTGCAAAGAAGCATGAATCATAATAATATCTTTTTGAAACTCTTTTGAGGTGTTTTTAAAAAATTCACCTGTGAGTTCCACTCTTTCAAGACTTGTTACAAAATCGGGTTTGATTCCCCATTTTTCAAGAATCGGAAGAGAAGCGTCAACGCTTATTATTGTTACGAAATTTTGGATTTTTTTTAATAACGGGAGTTGCTTTTTTAAGCTTGGTCCGGTTGAAACTATAATGGCTGTATCGCTGTTTTTTTTATTTATAAGCTGGGAAAAATGGTAACTGTTTAACATCTCGGGCATATTTTTAATATGATGCTCTATACCGATGAGAGTGTCTATTGTGTCATTTCCTACATTGTTTATGACTTGTTTGATTGCTCTAATAAATAATTTATTTATTCTTATTATATCTTCGGAATAAAATTTTTCATAATAATCGGAATAGATATGTAATTGATATGTTTTGTTAAAAAGTAAAAAATCTTTATTTGCAAAGATATCCAGTGATTTGGCATAGCTTATATCATCAGGCATCAGAAGAATTAATTTTTTTTCTTTTATTTCTTCGCTTAAATCAACAATATTCAAAGCAATATAGAGTATTTCAAGATTCGGTTCTATTACAATGATTCTTTTATGTGTCGGGTTTGCAAAAAGAAGTTTGATAAAAATACCGTTTCCCATACCGTAAAAATATAATGCTGGGTATCTTTCATATTTTTTGAACATTTCTCTTTTTTCTTTTATCTCTTTTAAAGGTTCTGTTTTGTAGATTGGATATTTTTTTTCTTTATCTATGATGTTTAAATTTATGGGGTCGTTTCCCTGTTGGGTTACATCAAATTTATTGTTTGTATTTATGGAAAAG
>JALVWY010000153.1 GCA_027023105.1 Campylobacterales bacterium
AGAAATTAAAATAACAGGATATCTGATTGCAAGTAAAATATATCCGATAACTCCTAGGATTAATCCTATCCAGCTTCCACTGATTCTGTGAACCATAACATTCCAACCTATATGACCGGCTTCTCTAACTGTATTTACCACACTGAAATAGTGAATATCACTCATTTCTATTTCAGTATTTCTATTAAAATAACCTGTATGTAAAATAGCTTCTATCCAAGGAAAAGCAATTAAAATTACATAAACAGCCAACACTATCCATAAAAAATAATTTTTATCCAATTTTTTTACATTGTCTTTTACAATGAATAATCCTCCCCATAAAATAAAAACTAGAAAATATTTTAATAAAGATGAAATAGAAGGAATTAAAGGTATAATTAAAAACAATAAAAACAAACTCTCTTTAAAAACATCTTCTTTTTTAATAAATTTAAGATATAAAACATATATAAAAGTCATAATAAAAATACCGTTAGCAATATTATAAAGCCCACTATGCCAATCAAGCATAAAAATTTCTATTATCGGAGCTAAAAAGAAAAATTTCAAATCTTTGTTTTTTAAACTCCACAATACCGCCCAAACAGCAAATGTAGGCAATGTTACAACCAACATATCGGTATCATAATATCCAAACATTGTTCTATGATAATAACTCCATGCAATTCCGCTAAGAAGAGCTGCTAAAAATCCTACAAAACTACTTCCAAGTGCCCTACCAATCAAAACAACAGGAATCACAACAAGACTCCCCAAAAAGCCCGGAATATAAAGAATAACCGTATCTAACGGAAGATGTAAAAAAGAAGCGAAAAAAGCCGTCAACTGAGATGCCAATGTATGCACAGGAGCTAAATAGCCAACCTTTTTTTCCAAAATATCCCTTGCACCCTGAGCATAAAAATATCCGTCAGGATTGTTTATCATAAGCTGACCATGCCAATAAAACAATTTGATTTTATCAACAGTCTCTATATAAATAAATCTAAGCCCTACTGAAAAGACATAAGCGATTAAAACAAAAAACCAAGTAATTTTCCAAGAATTTGATTTTTCATCATTTAATGTTAAAAAATTAAAAATTTTTTTCATTTCATTCCTTTTTTTATTTGTGAAATTTTACCACTTTTTAATTCAATTATTTTATCACATCCATCAAGTGTGGAAATTCTGTGAGCAATAATTATCATTGTTTTATTTTTTCCCACTCTATAAATTTCATCCATTATTTTTTTCTCGGTTTCATTATCAAGTGCACTAGTAGCCTCATCAAGTATTAAAATTTCAGGATTATTATATAAAGCTCTGGCAATTGCCACTCTTTGTTTTTGACCGCCACTAAGTTTTACCCCGTTTTCCCCGACATGTGTCCAAATCCCTTCATGATGTTTTTCTAAAAATTCTAAAATATTTGCCATTTTTAAAACTTCTTTTACTTTTGTTTCATCAATCTTTTCTCCAAAAGCCACATTCTCGGCAATACTCCCGTCAACTAAATAGATACTCTGAGGAATATAACCTATTTTTTTTCTCCAAGATTT
>JALVWY010000154.1 GCA_027023105.1 Campylobacterales bacterium
GGATTTTAGAAAGCGCTATTATTTTGGGATTTATGAGATTATCAAAAATAGAAATGGAGCTTAATTATTCACATTTGATAATTTTTGTTTATGTTTATGCTATTTTTACGCTTTTTATGGTAAGTTTTCTGCTTTACAGAGATAAAGATTATATAAGAATGTTTTCACTCTCAGGAATAGAACATATGACTTTGATTTCACTTTTTTGGGTAAGCGGGGGATATTTTGCGGCATTACTTCATTTTGCAGCTCACGCGCTTTTTAAACCATCTTTGTTTTTAAGCGGAGGAATTTTGGAGCAAAACAGAAAATATCTTTTTAAAGGAACGCTAAAAGGATTTAAAAATAAATTTGTGCCTTTGATGATTTCAATGTTGCTTTTAGGTGTTATTTCTCTGCCTCCTAGCCCTATGTTTTTTAGTGAAATATACGGATTTAAAGCTATGATAGATATAAGTAAAAATTCCAATTATTTTTTACTTATGATTTTCGGGGTTTTTATGGTGCTTTTGTTTTTGAGTGTTATTTTTTATAAGTTTGTAAATGTTTATCAAGAGGCTCTTTATGATGACGGTGTAAGAGGCGAAAAAAAAGTGTATAAAAGTGAAATTTTAATGCTTGGACTTTTTGTAATTTCTCTTATAGTGCTTTTATTCAGTTTTGATTATATAAAAGGAATCGTATGAGATTAATAGCCAGATTTGCAAAAGATAAAAAAGATTTTTTTGAAGTAATTGATGTTTTTGATAAAGAAATTAAAAGATATAAAGTTGATAAGAATAATCCCGTTTTAGAAACTATTACAACAAAATATCCCTCTGCCATATGGATGGAAAGAATTATAAAAGATGAATTTGGAATAGAATTTACAGGAAGTTTTGATAATCGACCTGCAATAAAACACGAGAGATTTCCAAAAGATATTTTTCCTCTAAGAAAAGATTTTAATGATAAAGAGATTAATTTTGCTCCTTTTGAAGAGTATCATTATGAAGAAATAAGCGGGGATGGGGTTTTTGTTGTTCCGGTTGGTCCTGTGCATGCGGGGATAATAGAACCGGGTCATTTTCAGTTTTCACAGGCAGGCGAAGAGATTTTGCATTTGGAAGTTAGACATTTTTATAAACACAGAGGTATAGAAAAGATGGCTGAAGGCAAAAACCCTCTTGAATTTAGAAAAATTGTAAGCAGAATAAGCGGAAATGAATCAGTGGCTTATCAAATAGCCTTTTTTGAAATTTTGGCTAAAGCCGGTGGTGGTGTAATACCTGAGAGTTTAAAAAGAAAACAGGCTATTTTACTTGAAATGGAAAGAATTATTCACCATTTAACAGATTTGGGCTTTATTCCAAATGATGCGGGATTTGGGGCGGCTTTGAGTTTTATGAGTAAATTATCAGAAGATGCAAGAAGAATTATGGCAAAAATTACGGGGCATAGATTTGGTTTTGATGTGATAAAAGAGAATATGCAAATTAATCGTAAAATTTTAAATCCGTTTTTAGATAATCTTAAAAAAGAGCTTGAATTTTTTGAAGATTGGATAATAGATATTCCTTCTTTATGGGATAGATTTGATACTACAGGGGCTTTAAGTAAGCAAAAAGCCATTAAATACGGAGTTGTTGGAGTAGGTGCTAGGGCTAGCGGAATAAAAATGGATGTCAGGGATAATATTTTTTATGAAAAATACGGTTTTAAAATTCAGCTTGGCAAAAAAGGAGAAGTGGCTGACAGGTTTAAAGTGAGGATAAAAGAAGTTTTTAATTCCATTGAGATGATTCAAAATATGATAACTGAAAAAAATGAAGAGTTTGAATTTGGGGAATTTGAAGACGGGGAATATATGAGTTTTGTGGAAAGTTCCATAGGGGAGCTTTTTATGTATATGGAGATTAAAGATTCTTTAATTGAGAGATTTTATGTCCGAGACCCGTCTTTTATAAACTGGCAGGCTTTTCATACGACTATTTATAAAGATATTATTGCAGATTTTCCTTTGATTAATAAAAGTTTTGATTTAAGTTATGCAGGAAACGACCTTTAAGAATGGAGAATGAAAAATGTTGAGATTTTGGCAAAAAAGAATAAAAACCGGGATTGTTACCGAAAATTTGGAATTTGATAAAGAACTTCAAAATATTCAAAAAGAAATTAAAGATAAAGTCAAAAAATATTTTGCAGGAAGTCTTGCGATTAGAATGGTAGATAGCGGAAGTTGTAATGCCTGTGAGGCGGAGTGTAATGCTTTATCAAACCCTTATTATGATTTAGAAAGGCTTGGAATTCATTTTGTAGCAAGCCCGAGACACGCCGATGTTATGCTTCTTAGCGGGGTAATGACACTTAATATGTATCATCACGCAAAAGATGTTTATAATCAGATACCCTCTCCTAAATGGTTAATAACTTTAGGAGACTGTGCTAAAGATTTAGGGGTTTTTGAAAAAACATACGCTATAAAAGGAGTGGATTTGCCTGTTGATTTTCATATTCCCGGATGTCCTCCGAGTCCAAAAGAGATTATAAAAGGATTGCTGGAATTTTTAAGGGGATTTGAAAAGTAATAATTAACCTATGATATAATTACAGCAAAAAAGGAATAATTATGATTCTAGCAACACCGGGACCGGTTGAAATTCCTCTTTTTGTAAGAGAGACTTTTTTAGGTGAGACAATTCATCACAGAACTCCTGAATTTAAGGCAATTTTGCTTGAAACTCTTGATAGATTTAAAAATATTACTCATTTGCCTTATAATGTTTTTTTAAGTTCATCTGGCAGTGGGGCAATGGAAGCGGCTGTTATAAATACAGTTAAAAATAAAGCTCTTACTATTAATGCCGGAAAATTTGGAGAGAGATGGGGTAAAATTTGCGCAGCACATAATATAGATTTTAAAGAAATAAAATATGATTGGGATAAACCGGCACAGATTGATGATATTATTGCGGCAATTAAAGAAGATAGAAGTATAGATACCCTGTTTATTCAAATAAGTGAAAGTGCAGGAGGGCTTAGACATCCTGTTGAAGATATTGCGGCTGAGGTTAAACTTGTTAATGAAGATATTATAATTGTGGCTGACGGAATTACAGCACTCGGGGTTGAAGATATCGATACAAGCAATATTGATATTGTAATTGGCGGAAGTCAAAAAGCATTTATGCTTCCACCGGGTCTATCTATGCTTGGTGTTAGTGAAAAAGCACTTAAAAGAATAGGTAAAGGAAAAGGATTTTATTTTAATTTAGCAAATGAGATTAAAAAACAAAGCGAAGGTTCTACATCTTTTACACCGGCTACAAGTCATATAATTGCCCTAAATGAAGTGCTTAAAAAGCTTGAAAGTATAGGACTTAAAAATCATTATGAAAATACAAAAAAAAGACACAATGCCCTTTTACATTCACTAGAAGAGTTAGGACTTAGTATATTTCCTGAAAATCCGGCACTTTCAATGGCGGCTGTTTATTTTGAAAAAGCAGAAGAGCTAAGAAGTATCCTAAAAAAATATGAAGTAAATGTAGCAGGCGGACAGGACCATTTAAAAGGAAAACTTTTTAGAATAAACAATATGGGAATTATTGAAGATTATAAAATGGCTCATATTATAAATGCAGTTGAACTTGCATTAGATGAACTTGGAATTAGAAAGTATGACGCAAGCGGAGTTAGAGTTTATAGCGAAAAGAAAATTAAATCTTAATGAATAAAGTTAAGATTGAGATTGATTTATTAAGAGATTCTTTAAGAAATATTTTTGTTGTAATGTTTGCTATAATAAGTGGAGAAGTTAGTTTATTATATAAAATTTTTCATAAAGAGGATTTAGTAAGTATAATTTTTAGTGTAGTAGGCTTTTTTATAATAATATTGCTTTATTTTGTTCAGATGAATTATAAAAAAGAGGTTAGAAATTTATTAGAAAAATTAGAGGAGAAAAAATGAAATATATACTGTTAAGTGTTTTATTAATGATTTTAGCTTGGTTTTTAATAAAGTCTGTTGATGTCTCTGTGAAAGAAGACAAATGATTTTTGCACACGATATACCGGATGGCGGTAAGCTTTATTTTGGTAAAAAAGCTAAAATAAAAAGAGAAATAGAACACATTGCAAGTGAAGTTTTTGAAAATGAAGAGTATGAAGAGATTGTAACTCCGTTTTTTTCTTATCATCAATTAGAAGCACTCAGAGAAAAAGAGCTTATAAGATGTGCCGATAAGGAAAACAGGACTTTGTCTTTAAGGGGAGATAGTTCAATAGATGTAATAAGACTTGTTATTAAAAGATTAAAAAGCGAAGCTAAAAAGTGGTTTTATATACAACCGGTTTTTCGCGCTTCATCAGAGGAGATTTATCAAATAGGAGCTGAGTGGCTTGAAGGAGATTTAAGAGAAATTTTAAAAACAAATCTTAATATTTTAAATAGAGTAAATAAATCTTATCCTATTGTAATTTCACATATTAAAATTCCAAAAATTGTATCTAAGCTTAGCGGACTTAGTTTAGAAGATATTAAAAAACAAAGAATCTATAAATATAATGATTGGATGAAAAAACTTCTTGTTTTTGATAAAAATTCCAATATAGATGAATTCCCAGATGAAATTAGGGAATATTTAAAAGAGATGAGAGAAATTGCAGGAGATTTAGATGTTATTTTTGAACCGCTTTATGTTGCAAATCTTAGATATTATGACGGAGTTTTTTATAGAATAATAAATAAAAATGATATTATTGCAAAAGGCGGAAGTTATATAGTTGATAATGTAAGAAGTGTTGGATTTTCTATTTATACAGATAATTTATTAAAGGATATCAATGGCTGATTTGATTGTAGGACTTCAATGGGGTGATGAAGGTAAAGGAAAAATTGTTGATTTAGTGGCAAAAAATTATGATATTGTAATTCGCTCCCAAGGCGGGCATAATGCCGGGCATACTGTTGTATTAGATGGTAAAAAATATGCTCTTCATCTTTTGCCAAGCGGTGTATTAAATCCAAATGCTATAAATGTAATAGGTAACGGTGTTGTTGTTTATCCAAAACAGCTTATAAAAGAGATAAGTGAGTTTGATAGAGATATAAAAGAAAAACTTTTAATTTCAGATAAAGCCCATATGATTTTAGACCACCATATTGCAATAGATAAGGCAAGAGAAAAACTAAGAGGCAAAAATGCCATAGGAACAACAGGAAGAGGGATAGGACCTGCTTATGCCGATAAAATAGCAAGAGTAGGTGTTAGAATGGGAGAGCTTGGAAATATAGAAAAATTAATGGATAAATTAGCTCATTATTATGAAATGAATAGAGAATATTTTGAATATTTAGGCGTTAAAGTGCCTGATATGGATTTTCTTAGAGATGAACTTGAATATTATAAAAACGAGTTAATGGAAAATATTACAAATACAACTCAATACCTTTGGGATAATATTGATAAAAATATGCTTCTTGAAGGGGCTCAGGCAACGCTTCTTGATATAGACCACGGAACATATCCTTTCGTTACAAGCTCAAATACAATAGCTTCCGGAGCTCTTACGGGAAGCGGACTTTCTCCAAAAGAGCTTAAAAAAGTTATAGGAATTGCAAAAGCTTATACAACAAGAGTTGGAAACGGACCTTTCCCGACAGAAGATTTAGGAGAAGACGGAGATAAAATAAGAAAACAGGGGCACGAATTCGGGACTACAACAGGAAGACCTAGAAGATGTGGATGGTTTGATGTTGTGGCTGCTAAGTATGCAATTACTTTAAACGGATGCGATGAAGTTGCTATTATGAAACTTGATGTTTTAGATGGGTTTGATAAAGTAAAAGTATGTGTAGGATATGAAATTAACTCAGAAGAAATAGATTATTTCCCAAGTGAACTTGATGATGTTAAACCTGTTTATATAGAAATGGACGGATGGAATGGTAGTGAGGGAGTTACAGAATTTGATAAACTTCCTCTTAATGCAAAAAAATATATTGAGTTTTTAGAAGAAAAAATAGGATGCCATATAAAATATGTATCAACAGGACCGGATAGAAATTCAACAATAATCAGATGAAAACAAAATTTGATTCTATTGTAAAAATAAAAAAAAATGATGTAGAGCGGATTGAAAAAAATATACAAAAAATAAATTCTTCAATAAATATGCTTCAAAATAGAATCAAAGAATTAAATTTAAAACTTTTCTCTTTTTCTTTTCCTAAAAACGGGAATTTTAGCGAATTTAATCAATATAAAATAATGCAAAACACCTTAATAGATGAGATAAATAATTTTAAAAATCAGATAGCTATTCTTGAAAACAGAAAAAAAGAGATTTTAGAGGAGTATAAAAAAGCCCATATAGAGTATGAAAAAATGAAATATTTACAAAGTGAAGAGATAAAAAAGATTCTTAAAAAACAAAAACAAAAAGAGCAAATAGATATGGATGAAATTGCTATTCTTTTAAGGCGTAATAATGAATCCAAATAAAATATATTTAACTAAAACGGATACAACAGTTGGATTTTTATCCCAAGATTATAAAAAATTAAATAAAATAAAAAAAAGAGCGCTTAATAAAAAAAATTTAATAGAAGTTGACAGGTTAAATACTCTTAAAAATTTTACAAGAGTTCCTGATAAATTTAAAAAACAGATAAGAAGAGCTAAAAAAACTACTTTTATTTATCCAAACGGCAATTCTTACAGGGTTGTAAAAGATGAAAGGCATTTGGAGTTTTTACAAAAATTTAAATGGATGTATTCTACCTCGGCTAATTTAAGCGGGGAGAAATTTGACAAAAAATGGGCTTTTAAAATGTCTGATATCATAGTGGAAGATAAAGAAGGATTTTTTGAAGGAGAAGCTTCAAGTATTTTTAAAATAAATAATTACAAAATAAAGAGGGTTAGATGAAAATTATTATAAGTTGTTTGTTTTTTATATTTATTATTGGTTGTTCAGTTAAAACAACTCCTGTTTTTGTAACTCTTAAATCCTCTCAAATAAAAATTTCAGACGAAGGATTTTTAAAGCAGGGTTTTAACTATAAAGAATTAACTATTTATAAAGCAGGAAGCGTGCCTTTAAAATTTTTGATAAAAAATGACGAAATATGCTTAAATAACAACTGCATAAACAAGTATTACTTTATTAAAAAATATTTCAATGAAGACGATAAAGATATTTTTGATACAATTTTAAATA
>JALVWY010000155.1 GCA_027023105.1 Campylobacterales bacterium
GATATAGACATTTAGTTTTAACTCTTTTGCCATATTTGCTATATTTTGAATTTGTTGAAGATATATGGATTTTGCTAAGAACATTTACACCTTTTTGTCAAAATTATAACATAAAAGAAAAAGAGCTTAAAGGTTAATTGCTCTTTCTCCGTGAACCGCTTCATCAAGACCTTCAATTTCCTCTTCTTCATTAACTCTTGCACCGCCTGTAATTAATGAAGCTATATAATAAACCACTACCGTTCCTATTGCCGTATAAATTCCGACAATTACAACACTTTCAAGCTGAACGCCAAATTGAGCCATTCTGCTTCCTGTTGCTTTTAAAGGACCATCCCAAAGTAACTTGTTATCTTTTACAGCTAAAAACGCTACTGCCAAAGCACCGTAAAGTCCTGCTAAGAAATGCACACCAAACGCATCAAGAGCGTCATCGTATCCTAATTTTTTCTTAAGCCATACAACTCCCCAGAATGCTATAATACTTGAACCCAGCCCTATAATTAAAGCTCCGAACATATTAACAAATCCGGCTGCCGGAGTTATTCCTACAAGCCCTGCTACAATACCGGAAATTGCGCCAAGCAGAGTAATTCTTTTATAAACAATATATTCTAAAATCATCCAAGTAATCGCTGCTATTGCAGGAGCAAAAGCTGTTGTTAAAAATGCAAGTCCCGCTATTGCGTTTGCGCCGAATGCACTACCTGCGTTAAATCCGAACCATCCAAACCAAAGTAAAGCCGCACCAAGGCTCGCAAGCATTACGCTCATAGGTTTAAATGCGATTCTTCCGTAACCTTTTCTTTTACCGAGTAAAATAGCCAATACAAGACCGGCTAAACCGCCGTTCATATGAACAACCGTTCCACCTGCAAAATCAAGGGCACCTTTATTCATTAAAAATCCTCCGCCCCATACCATATGAGCAATAGGAGCATATACAACCAATACCCAAATAAATGCAAAAATAAGCCAAGTGGCATATTTCATTCTTCCGATAATTGAACCGCTCGCAATAGCTACGGTAATTGCCGCAAACATTCCCTGAAATGCAATAAATACATAAGTAGGATATGTTCCGCTTAAATCTTTCCAGCTAATTCCGTCTAAAAATATGTTTTTTACTCCACCGATAAATGCGTTTCCATCACCAAAAGCTAGAGAATAACCGGCAATTATCCAAGCGGAAAATCCAATTACAAAAGCTCCGACTACCATTGCCGTTGTATTTAGAGCGTTTTTGCTTCTTGTCATTCCTGCATAAAACAGGGCAAGTCCCGCTGGTGTCATAAGTAAAACAAGTGCGGTTGATATCATCATCCATGCCGTGTCACCTGTATTAAGCTCTCCCGCAAATGCAAAACTTGCAATTCCTAAAAGTGATAAAATCCTAAACAGCATCATGTCCTCTTTCTCCAGTTCTTATTCTAATAGCTTCTTCGACAGGGGAAATAAATATTTTTCCATCACCGATTTTTCCTGTTTTTGCGTTTTCCAAAATAATTTCAACGGTTTTTTCTACAAATTCATCATTAACAAAAATTTCAAGTTTAATTTTCGGTAAAAAATCCACTACATATTCAGCACCTCTATATAGTTCCGTGTGACCTTGTTGTCTTCCGTGTCCTTTTACTTCACTGACTGTAATCCCTGTAATATCACTCTCAATTAAAGCCTCTTTTACTTCATCTAATTTAAACGGTTTGATAATTGCTTCTATTTTTTTCATAACAGCTCCTTTTTTTTCAAAATTATAATTAAAAGCTCCTTAAAAAGTTGTATAAAAATTAATCAATTAAGATTAAATTTGTCTTTTTTGACATTTTTGAATGAGTTTGATAAAATGAAATAAAAAAAGGAGATATTTATGTTAGCACCAAAAAGAACTGACATTGATATGAACAGTGAAGAATTTAAATCAGAAGAGGAAAAAACAAAAAAATTTGCCGATAAAGTTGTAAAACAGTTTAACTGGTGTTTTAATAAAAATAAAGAAGTTTATGATGCAATTATTATGGGACTTACAAGAAATAAATTAATGTATGGTAAAAGATATTGCCCTTGTTTTATTCCTATGGGAGATAAAGAAGACAGAATCTGTCCTTGTAAACCGGCAATTGAGCACGAAGTGGCTGAGGGATGTTGTCATTGCGGAATATTTTGTAATCCTGAAAAATGCGGAGAAAACGAATGAAAACAGTAGATATGAATTCAGCTGAATTTCAAGAAGAGTTTGTTAAAACAGAAAAATTTGCCCATAAAGTTTGCGAGCAGTTTAATTGGACATTTAATCCTGATGAAGAGATTGTAGAAAGAGTTTTAAAAGGTCTTACAAATAATAAAGTGCTTTATGGAAAAAGATTTTGTCCTTGTTTTGTTGTAGAAGAAAAAGAGGGAAAATTCGTAAGTGTTGATAATAGAATCTGTCCTTGCAAACCTGCAATAGAAAAAGAAATTCCGGAAGACGGGGTATGTCACTGCGGTATTTTTTGCAGTAAAGAATTTGTAGAAAATTATGAATCTTCTCATCCTCACGAGCATAAAGAAGTAGAGGGATTAAGCGTAGCTGAACTTGAAAATATATTGCAAAAAGAGCAGATTTTAGGAGAAGAGCTTGAAATTTTGCTAAAAGCCAGAGACAAAGGGCTTGTTGATTTTAAACTTATTGATATAAGAGAACCTTTTGAAAATCAGATGGCAAGAATAAAAGGAACGGACAAACTTCTTCCTATAAGCAGGGTTCAGTATGATTTGGATGAATGGATGAAGCTTAAAGATGAAAGAATTATTATATATTGTCATGTAGGAAGCAGAAGTGCATATCTTCAAAGAGCTTTAGAGCAGCAGTTAGGATTTGAAAAAGTTGGAAATTTAACATACGGAATAGCGCAATATTTCGGGGATATAGAAAGAGGTTAATATGTTTATTTTAGGAATTCCTGTAAAAAACGAGGTTTGTGTGCCTTCAAAGGAGGCTGAGAAATTTGCAAAAGTATTTGTAAATGAAGGTCAAATACAAAAAATTGATTATGTAAAAAATAGAGACGATTTAGTAGGAGTTGTGAATTTTTTCATAACTCCAAAAGAAGAGTATATATTTGATTTTTTAGAAGCGGGAGCCGAGCCTCTTATGACACCAAGAAGTGATATGAATATAGCCGAGGTTGTAGAGGCTTTTTTATTTAGAGAGCTTTTTAGTTACGGAAGCATATAAAAAATGGAAAATGGAAATTTTTAATGGAGAATTGAAAATGGAGAATAAAGAATTAATAAATATTATAAAAAGCATAAATGATGAAGAAAATCTAAATATTGCTACTACAAATCCGCTTCTTTTTTCTTCTACTTCTTATAATATTGAAAAGATAGAAGGCGAATTTAATTATAAAAGATTTTTTCATTTTATTGTTTTAGATGAAAAATTTGATATTAAAAAGCTCTTTCGTGCTCTTAGAAACGGCGGATATTTAATTACAAAAATCTATTTTGACGAACAAATTTTAAATGATATAGGTTTTAGTGCTGTTTCTAAAATAGATGGTTGGCAGATTATTAAAAAAGTCCATTCTTGGAATGATTTTTGATATAATATAAAAAATAATTCAAAGGAATTATAATGAGAAAACAGACATCTATTAAAGTAGACCCAGTAGCCTGGGAAGAAGCAAAAAAAATATTCAAAGAATACGGGATTACCGCAAGTGATGCTATAAATATTTTTTTGAATAAAGTTAGACTTGTCGGAGGGCTTCCGTTTGATCTAAAAATCCCGAGTGATAGATTAAAAAAAGCTATTTATGAAGCAAACAGCGGAGAAATGGAAAAATTTGACACTATTGAAGAATTAATAAAAGACTTAAAATGAAATTTAAGCTTTTAAGGACAAAAACTTTTAAGCGTTCTTTTAAAAAATTAAATTTAAGTGACAATGATTTAGAAAATTTTATAGAAATAGTTTATAAACTTTCTAATTTTATTGTTTTAGATAAAAAATATAAAGACCATCAATTAAAAGGTGAACTTAAAGAATTTAGAGAATGTCATATAAAGCCTGATTTGTTATTGATTTATAGAATAAAAAATGAAAATTTAGAACTTATAGATATCGGAAGTCATAGTGAACTTTTTAAATAAAGGATAAAAATGTTGCAAAAAGCATATGAAATTGTAAGAAACAGAGATGAAAAAATAAATAGTTATTTTAAAAAGTGCCCCGATGATTTAAGGGGGCTTTTTGAAGAGATTTTAAAAACTTTGAATTTAGAAATAAACGAAGATAATTTAACGGCACTTAAAAAAAGATTTTTTCATTTAAGAGAAGATGCTGTTATGAATCTTTTAAAAAGAGGGAATTTTAGCGAAGAAGATATAAAAGAAATACAGCTTGATTTGTATGAACTTACAAAAAATTTTTGGATTAAAGAGCACGAAAAATTAATCAATGAATTAGCTCCTTTTGTAGGAAGTTTTTATGCAGAAATTTTAAGAGGAGTTCATAAAATAGGAATAGCTTTTTCAAAATGGCAGCCTTTATGGACAAAACATATTATCCACACTATAAACGAAGAGCTTTCACTACAATTTAGCACAGATGAAGCTAAGGTTATGGCTTTTTTAATTGAAAAAGAGCTTATTGATTTTTATGAAGGCGAAGTTAGTGACAGGTGTTATTCTGCTTTAATTAAACTTGATGATGGAAAATATGCTAATAAATGCTATTATGATATTTTTAGAGATGAGGTTGAAGAAGCCCTTAGGGCTATTGATGAGCTTATTGTAAATCTTGAAAAACTTGATGATGAGTATAAATTAAGCTGGATTTTATATTTTCATTCGCTAAAAATGGCTCTGCTTGAAAGAGATACTAAAAAAGTGGTTGAAAAATGGGCTGAGGTTGATAGGGTTTGGATGGATATTAAATCTCCTGTTCAAGTAGGGCATCCGCTTGAATATTATGAAGATAAATTCAAAAAAGCAGTAGCACTTGAACTTGATGTAAGAATCAAAAATCCTGCTTTAAAAAGTGAAGTGAAAGAAAATATTATTTCAATGTATAAAAAATATTGCAAAAATGAGTATCTTTTAAATTTTGCTCTAAAAAGTATTGATAATACACAAATTTATATCTCTTCTCCGGCAACATTTTACGGAGCGGAATTTAACGGGCTTTTTTCAGCTCAGGTAGTGCCTAATGATGAGAAAGTTAGTTTTGAAAAGGGCAAAAAAATATTTGCATTTGTAGATAAAGTTTATGAAGACACAAAAGCTAGACCTAAAATGGAGCTTAGCTATGAAATTTTAGGCGAAGAGTTTATGGATAAATTTTATAAAGAACTTGAAGATAAAGAAAGATTTATAAAAGTTTATGATATTACAACAATAGGGCACGAATTTGGTCATATTTTATGGGTTGATAGAAAGAGCGAAGCTAAAATGAACGCTTCTGGGATGTTTAAAAATGTAGAAGAATTCAAAGCTACAACAGGCGGTCTTATGGCGTTTTTTGAAAATGAAGATGAAAATTTAAAAGAGGCTGTTTTAGAAGATATTATAAAAAGAGCTGTCGGGCTAATTTCTTGGATGGAAGTTGATGAAGTATTGCCTTATTACATAGAAGGGCTTATTCATTTGACAGGGCTTTTTGAAAATGAAATAATTAAATTTAACGGCAAAAATTTAGAATACAATTATTCTAATTATGAAAATTTGAAAAATTGGTATAAAAAAACTTATTTGGATTTAGCAAAAGTTTATAAAGAAAAAAATGATGCTAAAATTTTCCTAGATAAATTTATTTATAAAGATAAAAATTATTTCCCTTTAAATAAAAGTGCGGATGAATTTGTGAAATATTATTATCAAAGATATAAAGAAATAGGGGATAAAATAAGAGCTTAAATAGCTCTTTTAAATTCCGGATAGCTTTCAATTCCGCATTCGCTTACATCAAGACCTTCTATTTCGTTTTCTTCATCAGCTCTAAACGGAACTATTTTGTTAATGATAAATAAAATTATATAAGATGCTACAAATGCAAAAATTCCTACAACTACAACACCTTTTATTTGAGCCATAAGGCTTACACCTGAAGCAAAAATCCCGGTCCCAATTGTTCCCCAAATACCGTTTACTAAATGCACAGATAATGCACCTACCGGGTCGTCAAGTTTAAGTTTGTCAAAAAACGGAACGGCAAAATATACCAAAGCCCCGCCGACTGCTCCTATAATCAATGCACTAACAGGACTTACAACATCAGCTCCTGCCGTAATAGCCACAAGTCCTCCAAGAGCTCCGTTTAAAATCATTGTAATATCAAATTTTTTGTATTGAATATATCCTAAAATCATTACTACTAAACCGCCTATAAGTCCTGCGTTGTTTGTATTCATAACAACCATTGCAACTGTATTTGCAGCTTCTTTAGTTGAAATACTTCCTACACTCCCACCGTTAAATCCAAACCAGCCAATCCAAAGCAAAAACGCTCCAAGTGCCACAAGCGGGATGTTACTTGCCGGAATTACTTTTATTTTGTCTTTAATGTATCTGCCTTTTCTAGGACCTATAATTAAAATTGCAGCTAAAAGCGCCCACGCACCGGTTGAGTGAATTACAGTAGAACCTGCCAAATCGTGCATAGAAGAGATATCTAAAAAGCTGCCTTTAAGCATATCGGCACCCCAAGTGAAGTTAACAACAAGAGGATAAATAAGTCCCGCCATAAAGATTGTAAAAATTGCAAGAGGAATAATTTTTGTTCTTTCACTTACTCCTCCGCTCATAATATTTACGGTTTTACCCACAAACGCCATTTGAAATAAAAATGCAGCATACATACTCATAGAGCTTCCGTTCCATCCGCCAAATGCCAAAACATATCCCCAAAAGAAAAATACCAAACTTGCCACAATGTAAATCATAGTATTCACCGTCAAAACCGTTGTTACATTTTTTGTTCTTACAAGTCCGGCTTCCAGCATTGCAAAGCCAGGCACCATAAGAATAATCAATGTAAATGCAAATAGTGCAAAAAAAGTATCAATTACCCAAGCCATATTTTTCTCCTTTTTTTGTTAATTTTAATATAAAAAAAGAGAAAAAAAAGAAAAAAAGTGATTAAATTTTATACAGTTTGTTATTGAAGTTTGATTTTATTGATTAAAATTTCAGCAGTTTTTA
>JALVWY010000156.1 GCA_027023105.1 Campylobacterales bacterium
AACCGCTGCCTTTAATAAGAGATGTTTTCCTGGACCCAAGCGTTCCTTTTAATCCGTTTTTGGCTCTTATTATAAGCGGAATAGTCTCTTCTTTAATAGCCCTGACCCTTGCTTTTCCGGTATTTAGGGTTAGAGGAGATTATCTTGCAATCGTAACACTTGGATTCGGGTTTATTATAAGAATTTTCTTAATCAACAACCCTTCTATTTCAAACGGTTCTATGGGACTTGATTCAATCCCGGGATTTGCAAGTTATTTTTGGATAGGTATAGTAAGCCTTGTCACTGCTATTTTAGTATTTAACATTATATATTCAAAATTCGGTCGTTCTATGAAAGCCGTAAGAGACGATGAAGATGCCGCTCTTGCTATGGGTGTGCATACATTTAAAACAAAAACGGTGGCTTTTATGACAAGTGCATTTTTTGAAGGAGTCGGGGGAGGACTTCTAGCCAGTTCTATCGGTTCTATATCTCCTGACCAATTTACATTTATGCTTACATTCCAACTGCTTATTATTATTGTGCTTGGCGGACTTGGAAGTATGAGCGGTGCGATTTTAGGAACATTCCTTTTCCTTGGAAGTATGGAATTTTTAAGACCTCTTGACCAGACAAGCTGGCATATAGGCTTTATACACGGTATTCCGGGACTTAGAATGGTTGTATTTAGTATTTTACTTCTTTTGATTATGTTATTTGCAAGACGGGGACTTTTTGGAAATAAAGAGATATGGGATTATGTAAAAATAAGAAAGAAAAAAGAAATAGAAAAATAAAAAAATTAAATTTTTTGCTATACTAGTAAAAAAATATAAAAAGGAATATAAATGAGCGATATTTTAAAAGTAGGTAAATATGAATTTACAAGCAGACTGATTGTAGGAAGCGGTAAATATCCTGATTTTAAAACTACAAGAGACGCCACACTTGCAAGCGGAGCCGAAATGATTACGGTGGCTGTCAGAAGAGTAAATATTACCGACCCTAATGAAGAAAATTTAATGGATTATTTCAAAGATACAGGTGTGCAAATTCTGCCAAATTCAGCCGGATGCACAACTGCCGAAGATGCGATAACACTATTTAGACTAGTAAAAGAGGCAACAGGAATTGATATTATTAAACTTGAAATTATAGGAGACACGGCAAAAACTCTTTATCCTGATGTCTTAGAAACGCTAAAAGCGTGTGAAGTCTTGGCAAAAGAAGGCTTTACTATTATGGCTTATACAAACGACGACCCGATTATGGCAAAAAGATTAGAAAATGCGGGAGCCGCTGCTGTTATGCCTCTTGCGGCTCCTATTGGAAGCGGACTTGGTATTCAAAACAGATATAATGTTGTATTTATAAAAGACGCTGTAAATGTGCCTGTAATTGTAGATGCGGGAATAGGAACGGCAAGTGATGCAGCCGTGGCAATGGAACTTGGAGCTGACGGAGTATTGACAAATACCGCAATAGCCCAGTCAAAAAATCCAATAGCAATGGCAGAAGCTATGAAATACGCCGTAATGGCCGGAAGAATGGCTTATAAAGCAGGAAGAATAGCCAAAAAACCTTACGCAACCGCTTCTTCTCCCCTTGAAGGGCTTATAGAGTTTTGATTGATTTAGAAAAATTAAGTGATGAAGAACTTTTTGATTTAATAGAAAAAGCAAAAAATATTTTGGCAAAAAGAAGAGAACCTAACTGGTTTCATTTTAAAACAGAAGGATGTTTTTTGCCTAAATTCGGTCTGGCTTATATCGCTAAACTATATCTAAACGGCGATGAAATAGACAGAGATTTTCTTCCATCTAATGGAAAAGAATGGTGCAAAAAAAACAGAATGTATAAAGAAGACTGGGATGTGGAGCTAAAAAATTTTGATGTAATAGAAATGAGACTTAAAACCGGCAGAAAAAAAGATGAAAGAGAATGGTTTGTTTTTAGAGACGGAGATTTAGAAAAATTGACAGATTTGGATGAAGCAAAACAAATTCTAAAAAATTTAAAATAAAACAACTATTTCAAATTCAAGTCTGTTGGTGGGAAATTTTTTTAAAAATCTTTTTATATTTTTTATATTAGCCCTAACTTCCCCTTTTATCCCGGAAAATTTAATATAATTAAACATATCTTTTGGAGTATCAAAAAAAAGTTCATATTCTAAAATCTCAACTTTTGGATTTAAAATTTTGGCATATTTTAAAATCTCTTCTTTTGAATAAATAGGGGAAATTATATTTAATTCTTTATGTAAAGAAGCAAATGTTTTTGATGTAAACAGAGTTAAAAGAAATTTTTTATTTAAATTTTTTATTTCTTTAAAAACAAACTCTAAATCTTTTGCCCATTGAAGAGCGGAAAAAGAGACAATTTGATTAAAATTATATTTTTTTATTGTTTCAAAACACTCTTTTGTATTAAAATCAAGCCTTAAAGTATTACAAGGATTAAGTTTTAACATATTCTCACTGCCATCAACACCTAAATAAAAATCAAAATTCCTGTATTTACAAAGACCCTCACTCCCACAGCCTAAATCAACTACTCTTAAATCCAGTGAAGACAAATATTTTTTTATGATTTTTTTTTGGATTATATTATATTTTCCATAACTATTTGCAAATTTATCAAAATTTTTAACCGACAAAAAAAGCCTTTATTTATTATTATGTTATAATTTTATCAAAAAAGGTTATTTAAATGGTGAGTATTTTTTTTGCTATTCAGATAGTATTGGCTATAATTATTGTGATTTTGACGCTTCTTCATAAATCTTCGTCTATGGGGTTTGGAACATATTCAAGCAGTAACGATTCGGTTTTCGGTGCAAAAGGTCCTATGGATTTTTTAACAAAAGCGACAATGACAGTTGGATTTTTATTTATTTTAAATACATTAACACTTGTTTATTTTTACAATAAACAGGCAAACACATCTGTATTAAACGAAGTAAATGTCAAAAAAATAGAGCACAATCTTCCAAAACCGCCAAGCGTTCCGCAACTTCCGACAAAATGAAAAGATTAATTCTTTTTCTTTTGCCTCTTTGGCTTTTTGCCGATGCTCATATTTTTGTAATGCACAGAGTCAATGATTTCAGATATCCTACAACAAATATAAGCTCAAAACTTTTACAAAAAGATATTAAATATCTACTGAAAAACCATTATAAAATCGTAAAACTCTCAACTCTTGTAAACAGAATAAGACACAAACAAAATATTGATAAATATGTTGTTTTTACTATTGATGATTCTTTTAAAAGTTTTTACAAAAACGGACTTCCTGTTTTTATAATATATCACATCCCTTTTACTCTTTTTGTTTATACTCAGGCTACAACTGAAAAATACGGGGATTATATGAGTTGGAGACAGGTTAAAGAGTGTCAAAAATACGGAGAACTCGGGGTTCACAGCTGGGCTCATCCACACTTGGCAATGCTTGGTAATAAAGCTATAATAAAAGACACCACAAAAGCCATTGATGCATTTAAAAAATATCTGGGATTTGTCCCTGATATGTATGCTTATCCTTATGGAGAATATAACAAAAGGGTTAAAAAAATAATAAATAAATTTTTCCCGATAATCTGCAATCAAAACGAAGGCTCAGTAACTCTAAATACTCCACTTAACGATATAGACAGAATTGCCATTACAGGAGATGTAAATATCGCAAAAAAACTAAAAATCACTCATCTTAATGTCAAAAATCTGAAAATAATTAGAAATAAAAACACAATTAAAGAAATTAGCGGTTATGTAAATAAACCTCTTATTAATATTTATATCACCAAAATGGGCTGGAGATGGGTTAAAGTAAAAAACGAATTTTTTGATTTTAAACCGAATTTCACTCTAAAAAGATATAGAAATAGAATAATCATAAGATATAATAACAAAATAGATACAAAATTAATTTTAAAGGAGAAATAATGAATGAAGTATTTGATTTCGCAAAAGAACATATGACAAAGAGTATTGAAGTACTAAAAAAAGATTTAAACACCCTAAGAACCGGAAAAGTTTCCATCCACGCTTTAGATGGAGTAAAAGTTGAATATTACGGAGCTCCGACTCCTCTTAATCAGGTGGCAAATGTTACGGCTACCGATGCGACAACAATAGTTGTAAACCCTTGGGACAAATCCGTTATGAAAGATATAGAAAGAGCTATTCAAGAAGCGAATATCGGAGTTAATCCCAATAACGACGGTGAAAGTATAAAACTATATTTCCCTCCAATGACAGAAGAAGAGAGAAAAAAACAGGCAAAAAAAGCAAAAGAATTTGCGGAAAAAGCAAAAATTGCAATTAG
The DNA here is from genome assembly GCA_027023105.1 of Campylobacterales bacterium. Lineage (GTDB taxonomy): Bacteria > Campylobacterota > Campylobacteria > Campylobacterales > Nautiliaceae > JALTBU01. The sequence goes on from JALVWY010000156.1 coordinate 4,315, forward strand.
AAACATAAGAAGAGAAGCAAATGATGAAATAAAATCAATGCTTAAAGAAAAATTAATTACTGAAGATGAAGAAAGAAACGCTCTTGAAGAAGTTCAAAAAATCACAGATGATTTCGTAAAAAAAACAGATGAAATAGTAAACAAAAAAATTGATGATGTAATGAAAGTTTAAAAATGGATGTAAAAGAAATTTACGAAAAACACGGAGCGCTCCTTAAAGGGCATTTTCTTTTAAGCAGCGGCAAACACAGTGAATATTATCTTCAAAGTGCAAGAGTTTTAGAACATCCGGAAGTTGCCGAAGTTTTGGCAAAAGAACTTGCAAAAGAGATTATTGATGCAGGCATTAAAATAGATACAGTATGCTCTCCTGCAATAGGAGGACTGCTTGCCGGATATGAACTTTCCCGTGCGCTTGGTGTAAGATTTATTTTCACGGAAAGAGTTAACGGAGAAATGACTTTAAGAAGAGGATTTGAAGTTAGTAAAGGCGAAAAAGTTTTAATTTGTGAAGATATTATCACAACAGGCGGAAGTGCTATGGAAGCCGCTAGGGAAATAGAAAAAAGAGGCGGCGAGGTAGTGGCGTTTGGGGCTATTGCAAACAGAGGTGTTTGCAAAAGAGTAAACGGAAAAAGTGAAAGAAAGCCTGAGTGTAAACTGCCTAAGGACAAACCTCTTTTTGCATTAGCAGATTTTGATTTTGAAGTATATGAACCCGAAAACTGCCCAATGTGCAAAGAAGGTTCTAAACCGATTAAACCCGGAAGCAGAGGTAATTAATGCCCTGCCCTCTTTGCGAAATTAAAAACGAAGATTTAATATATAAAAACGACTTATTTAGAGTTATTTTAGTTGATGAAATTCCGGGATATATAAGAGTCATTACAAATAAACACATAAAAGAATTTAGTGATTTAAGCGATGAAGAAGCTGTTAAGCTGACACTTGCCGTTAAAAAAACAGAAAAAAAGATGCTTGAATTTTTAAATCCGGATAAAATAAATATAGCAGCTCTTGGGAATATGGTGCCACATCTTCATATCCATATAATTCCAAGATACAAAAACGACCCGTGGTGGCCGGGAGCTACATTTTGCGATAAAAAAAGAGATTTTAATTACCCTCCTTTAAACATACAAAAATATAAAGAAGAAATTAGAAGTTGTTTTTAGCCCTCCTTCTTTTTTATTTTCTTTTTTTTGCCTTAATAGGCGATTATGTAATTTTTATGCCAAAACTTTTTTCACACTATTTCACTCCTAGCGAGATTGGTATTTTATTTGCGATGATGCCAATAGCCAGATTTTTAACTCCTTTTATATTTTTGAAAAAACCGCTTAGCAAAAAAGATTATATTTTAAGTATTTTTATAGCTTTTTTTGCATCACTACTTATTTTAAGCAAAAATTTTTATATTATTTTATTTAGCTTTTTTTTAATCGGTGCCTCTTTTGCCGTGCTTTTTCCATATATTGAAGCCATAGCTATTGAAAAACTCTCCACAAAATACGGCAAGGCAAGAGTTATGGGCTCACTTGGATTTATGCTTTATGGAATAATCTTTTCATATATCAAAATCAATCATTTAATAAGTTTTATAATTTTAATGTTTTTAACGGCTCTTAGCGCCTTTTATTTCAGAGAAAATAAAACCATTAAAAAAGAAGTTTCAAAAATAAATTTCACTAAAAATTACAAATTTTGGCTGGGACTTATTTTTATGCAGATAAGTTTCGGGGGATTTTATAACTTTTTTACTATTTATTTAATCAAACACGGCATAAATAAAGAGTATGTAGGATGGCTTTGGGGTATTGGGGTTATGTCTGAAATAATTGTTTTTTTAATAGGGCATAAATTTTTACATAAATTAAATCCTATTAAATGGATAAAAATTTCAATTTTTTTAACATCAATAAGATGGCTAATGCTGTTTTTATTTGCAAATTCTTTAATTTTAATAGCCGCCTCTCAGCTTCTTCACGCATTTTCATTTGCCATATTCCACACATCAGCTCTTTTGTATATAAATAAAACCTATAAAAACAAAACTCTTGCTCAACAATTTTATGCCGGAATTGCTTATGGGCTTGCCGCATTTTTAGGAAGTATAATTTCCGGGATTTTATATGGAGAAAATCTATTTTTATATGAATCGCTAATAGCACTCATTGGATTTTTGATTATGTTATAATTAAACTTAGATTAATGAAGGGGAATTATTGTTACCGAAAAAAACAAATCAAAGAAAAATAAAACTAAATTTTGAAAACACACTAATAACAGGACCAAAAAAAGTTGGTAAAACATTTTTGGTGTTTGATTTTCTAAAAACATTCAAAGGCAAATATAAATATATAGATTTTGCGGATTACAGAGAAAAAGATTTTAATTTTGAAGAGATTGATTTGGTAATTTATGATAATTACGACTTTTCCCATCTAATTCCTGATATAACAACATTTGTAATAAGCCAAGAAAATATAAATATTGAAGGATTTAGAAAGGTAGAACTTAAAGGACTTGATTTTGAAGAGTTTTTTGCATTTGAAAACACAACAAACATAAATCACTGTTTTGACAGATTCTTACGGCTTGGAAATTTCCCTAAAATTTTTAATGAAGAATATTTCAAAGACGAATATTTAAAAGAAACATTTGAACTTTTACCTTACAATAAAGAGATTTTATCATTTTTTTTCAGACACACGGGAGAAAAATTCACACTTTATCAAATCTATCAAATCCTAAAAAAAAGAATGAAAATAAGTAAAGACAACTTTTATAAAAGCACAAACGATATTATAAAAAACAGAGTAATTTATGAAGTAAATAAATTTAACTCTCCAAAATCCCCGAAAAAATTTTTTAGTTATAATTTTGCTTTTAGGAATATAATGACAAACAAAAAAAACATTTTACATAAATTTGAAAATATTATTTTTTTAGAACTTAACGAAAAAGAGATTTTTTATAAAGATACTTTAAGCTTTTATATCCCTGAAAAAGAGCTTGGAATTTTGGTTTTACCTTTTGCAAATGAAGAGGGTGCGAAAGAAAAACTAAAAAGAGTAAATGATGTAAAAAAAGTTGAAATCATTACAATATCCAATGAATTTGAAATAAAAAACAAAAATTTTGAAGTGGAGGTAATACCGTTTTGGCGATGGAGATTTGCGGAATAGACGAAGCGGGAAGGGGTCCCGTTGCCGGTCCTATGGTTTATGCGGGATGCGTTTTTAAAATGGAAAATGGAAAATGGAAAATGGAAAATTATTTTAATGAATTAAATGATTCTAAAAAATTAACGGCTAAAAAACGAGAGGAGCTGTTTGAAATTATAAAAGAAAATTCCATTTATCATATAGTTTTTAAATCAAATGATGAAATCGATGAAAAAGGGCTTTCACAATGTATTAAAGAATCTTTAATTGAAATAAAAGAAGAATTAAACGCCGATAAATATCTGTTTGACGGAAATTCAAATTTTGGAATTAAAGGAATTGAAACAATCATAAAAGGAGACACTAAAATCAAAGAGATAAGTGCTGCAAGTATTTTAGCAAAAGTAAGCAGAGATAATTTTATGATACAAATATCAAAAAAATATCCCGAATACAAATTTGAAAAACATAAAGGATATATTACAAAAGAGCATATAGAACTCATCAAAAAACACGGATACTGTGATATTCACAGAAAAAGCTACAAACTAAAAGCCCTTCAAAAAACTCTGTTTGAGGAGTATAAATGAAAAAAATTTTAGGTTTAATTTTGACAATCAGTTTATATGCAGCATTTCCTGATTACTATTACAAAATTACAAATATTCAAAAACAAAAAAAGACCTTTGTAAATATAATGCTTCCTTTAATTCAAAATGAAAACAGAAAAATTTTACTTTTAAGACAAAAAATTATAAATATTTTTAATGATAAAAATCTTTTTTTCAATCCGGAAGAACTCGCATTTTTGGCAAAAACCGCAAGAAATTATAAGATAAAAAATATTTTAAACGAAAAAGCTTACTTAATAAAAATAGATAAAATTCCTCCTTCCCTGGCTTTAGCCCAAGCGGCAATAGAAAGCGGATGGGGAAAAAGCCGGTTTGTAAAAAAGGCAAACAATATTTTTGGTCACTGGGAATATTCAAATAAAGGCTTGGCTCCAAAAAGCACCTATAAAAACATAGATATTAATTACTCTTTAAAAATTTTTCCTTCTATTGAAGATTCTATAAAAGCATATTTTAGAAACTTAAATACAAATAGAGCTTATAAAAATTTTAGAGATAAAAGAATCCGATTTAGAAAAGAAAATAAACTTTTTACCGGAATAAACGCTGCGGACACTCTAAAAAATTATTCGCAATTAAAAGAAAAATATATAGACAGACTAAAAAAATTTATAAATTTCAATAAATGGATTAAATATGATACAATTTCAATCCAACAAATTAAAAAGGAGTCTCAATGAATAATTCACAACAATATATTGATTTGGCAGTTACCTGGGGGGTAAAAATTGTAGGTGCCATTGCTATTTTCATCATAGGAAAATGGATTGTCAAACTTTTAACAAATCTTCTAAAAAAAGGCCTTGAAAAGTCAGGAACAGATGTGACTTTGATTAAATTTTTAGGGGATTTAACATATTTCGGTTTATTGGTATTAGTTATTATAGCAGCGCTTGGAACACTTGGGGTAAATACAACATCTTTTGCGGCAATTATCGCAGCAGCCGGTTTAGCAGTAGGTTTTGCATTGCAACAAAATGTATCAAACTTTGGAGCGGGAGTTGTTATTTTATTTTTAAGACCTTTTAAAGTAGATGATTTTGTAGAAGCCGGAGGTGCAACCGGGGTAGTTGAAGCTATCGGTATTTTTAATACCACTTTTAAAACAGGTGACAATAAAATCATAATTGTTCCAAACTCAAATATAGTCGGGAATAACATTGTAAACTATTCAAGAGAAGCTATCAGAAGAATTGATTTGGTAATCGGTGTAGGTTATGAAGATGACTTGAAACTTGTAAAAAGCACTCTTGAAGATATTTTAAATTCAAATGAAAAAGTATTAAAAGACCCTTCTCCTGCTGTAGCTTTAGCAGAACTTGCAGACAGCAGTGTCAATTTCAATGTCCGCCCTTGGGTAAAAAGTGAAGATTACTGGGGTGTAAGAAGTGCATTACTTGAAAAAATAAAACTTACATTTGATGAAAAAGGAATTAATATCCCTTATCCTCAAATGGATATTCATTTAGAAAAAACGGCTTAATCCCCGTTTTTTACAAACTTTTCAATATTCTCATAAATTCCATCCGTTAATTTTTTTCTTGCCTCAATACTGCTCCAAGCAATATGCGGTGTTAAGAGCACTTTTTTTGATTTTAAAAGAGGATTGTCTTTTTTTACAGGCTCATTTTCAAACACATCAAGACCTACAAAAATATCTTTTTTATTTAAAATTTCGGCTAAATCTTTTTCGTTTATAATTCCGCCTCTTCCGACATTTACTAAAATAGAATTATCTTTGATTAATAATAAATTATCTTTATTTAAAAGATTTTTGGTTTTTTCATTAAGCGGAGCGTGAATGGTAATTATTTTTGATGTTTTTAAAAGTTCATCTAATTCCACTCTTTTATACTCTTTATTTTCATTTTTACCGCTTGTTGAATAATAAACAACTTCCGCTCCAAAAGCACTAGCAAGTTTTGCAACCCCTCTTCCTATTTCTCCAAGTCCTATAATTCCCCATCTTTTTTCTTTAATTTCAAACCAGTTTATAATATGAGTGAAAATCTGAGAATTCGGATACTCTTTTTTTGAATATTCATCAAAATAACAAACTCTATTTAAAAGTCCTAACACAAGGGCAAAAGTATGCTGAATTACTGCATTTGTTGAATATCCGGCTACATTTTTCACTATTATTCCCTTTTTTTTGGCATATTCCAAATCCACATTATTCATCCCGGTAGCTGCGATTTGAATAAATTTAATATTACTTTTATCCATAATTTCTTTATCAATTACCACTTTATTTGTTACTACAATATCAGCGTCTTTTACACGCTCTAAAGTATTTTGTTTAGAAGTTGTTTTATAAATTTCAATTTCTCCTAACTCTTTAAATCTATCAAAATCAACATCGCCTAAAGTCAATGCATCCAAAAATACTATCTTCATTTTCTCTCCTTTGGTATAATTTGCTAAAAAAGGCTTATTGTGAAAAAATTAATTATTCTAATTATAACAGTTTTAAGCTACTCTTTTTCAATGTCGGCAACTTACAAAGCAAAATACGGCTGGTTTGGAACGGTAGGAATTGCAAATGGATATTTTGAAAAAAACGCAACAAACTATAAAATAAGCACCTATTCACAAATTACAAAATTTATTGATTTTAAAAATTACCATATTTCACAGGGAATCATAAAAAACGGTATTTTAATTCCTTTAATTTATAAAAACATAATAATAAAAGATGATAAAAAATATTCTTTGATATATAAATTTGATTACAAAAACAAAAAAATCTATAAACTAAAATATAAAAACGGTAAATTTATTTATAAAAGAGTTTTAGATTTTTTTGCAAAAAACGATATTTTGACTCTTTATTTTAATATTCCGAAAATTATGACAAAAAATAAACAAACTTTTTATGCTCTTGGAGGAGACAGAGATACGGGAAGAGTTGATGTGGAAATCTTATCAAAAGGAAAAATTACAAAAATAAAAGCAAATCTTTACAATAAAATTTTTGCAGGAGACAGGGGAATTTTATTTTTAGATATAAATACTTCAAATTGGGTAACTTTAAAAGGAATAGTGAAAAATGTTTTAAAAATAGGAGATTTAAAAGGAAAACTTGTTAATTTTAAACAAGTCCCTTAGTCTCTAAATATTTCGTATCGTAATTATTATTTATAAAATCTTCATTTTCAAGCATTTTAAGATGAAAAGGAGCTGAAATTTTAATTCCGGATATTGTAAATTCTTTTAAAGCTTCTTTCATAGCTTTTATTGCCTCATTTCTGTCTTTTCCGTAAGTAATTATTTTTGCAAGCAAACTGTCATAATATTGAGGAACAATATATCCCGCATAAATATGAGTGTCAACCCGGACATCTTTTCCACCAGGAATATAAAGTTTTTGTATTTTACCGGGACTTGGAATAAATTTTTCAGGGTCTTCGGCTAATATTCTACACTCAAGTGCATGCCCTTTGATTTCAAAATCATCTTGAGAAGGTATTTTTTCTCCTTCTTCTATTTTTATCATCCATTCCACCAAATCAAGCCCTGTTACCATTTCACTTACCGGATGTTCAACCTGCAATCTGGTATTCATCTCCATAAAATAAAAATTCAGATTTTTATCTACCAAAAATTCAATAGTCCCGGCAGAATAATATCCGATGGCTTTTGCCGCGCGAACTGCTGTTTCGTGAAGTTTTTTTCTTGTTTTTTCATCCAAAATATTTGCAGGAGATTCTTCTATAAGTTTTTGATGTCTTCTTTGAAGTGAGCAGTCTCTTTCTCCTAAATGAATAACATTTCCGTGTTTATCCCCTAAAATCTGAACTTCTATATGTCTTGGTTTTTCTATATATTTTTCCATATAAATAGTAGCATCTCCAAAAGCGCTTTCAGCTTCACTGCTTGCTGCTAAAAATGCATTTTCTATATAACTTTCGTCTTCAACAACCCTCATTCCTCTTCCGCCGCCTCCGCTTGCGGCTTTTAAAATAACAGGATAACCCACTTCTTTTGCCTGTTTTTTAGCTTCTTCTACCGAAGCAATAGCACCTTCGCTTCCCGGAATTACCGGCACACCCGCTTTTTTCATTACTTCTTTGGCTTTAGATTTATCCGCCATAATTTCCATAACTTCAAGAGAAGGACCTATAAAGGCGATATTGTGTTCTTTACAAATTTCAACAAATGTTTGATTTTCACTTAAAAACCCGTATCCCGGGAATATAGCATCACATTCTGTTATTTCGGCAGCTGTTATGATTGCCGGAATATTTAAATAACTTTTATTAGATGGAGCCGGACCTACACATACCGCACCGTCTGCAAATTTAAGATAAATAGCTTCTTTATCGGCTGTCGAATATACACAAACAGCCTCTTTTTCAAGCCTATGTATGGCTCTTATAGCCCTTAGGGCGATTTCCCCCCTGTTTGCTATTAAAATTCTTTTTAGTTTTTTCATAAATCAAACCTTTTTGACTCTAAAAAGTTTTGTATCAAATTCTACAGGCTGTCCGTCTTCCACTAAAATTTCTAAAATTTCACAGTCAAACTCGGCTTCAAGTTCGTTCATAATTTTCATAGCTTCAATAATACATAAAGTTTGACCTTTTTTTACTTTATCCCCTACTTTTACATAAGCCGGTGAATCCGGACTTGGAGCTTCATAAAAAGTTCCCACCATTGGAGAGGCGATAATATCACCGTCAACTTCACATTCCGGTTTGGCTTCTATTTGTTGCACCGGAGATTCTGTTGTAACAGGCACTTGCACAGGTTGAGACTGAACACTTTGAGTTTGCGGGGCTGTTGCGCTTTTATCAAGATATATTTTAAACTTTTCCGTTTCAAGTTCTAAAATATTCGTTTTTGATTTGTCAAATGCATCAAGCAGTTTTTTAATTTCTCTATAATCCATAATTTGCTCCTTGTGTTATATATAAAATGTATTTAATACAAAATGATAACATATTTTTGATACAATTTTAAAAAAAGGAAGAGAAAGAGCAAAGAAAAGGAAGATTCTTTCTCTTTTCCAACTTTATATTAAAGGTTAACAATGGGCGTAAAATCTGATATATGGATTCGTAATATGGCCGAAAATTTCGAAATGATAAAGCCTTTTGAAGAAAAACAGGTAAGAAAAGGGATTATCAGCTACGGCGTAAGCTCTTACGGTTACGATATAAGGGTCAGTGATGAATTTATGGTTTTTACAAATATAAATTCAACGGTAGTAGACCCGAAAAATTTTGATGAAAGAAATGTAGTTAAAACAAAAGGAGACTGTATCATTCCTCCAAATTCTTTTGCACTTTGCACAAGTGTGGAATATTTCAAAATGCCAAGAGATGTTTTGGCTATTTGTGTGGGCAAGAGCACTTATGCCAGATGCGGGATTATTGTGAATGTAACACCTATTGAGCCCGAATGGGAAGGGCATATTACAATAGAAATAAGCAATACAACGCCGCTTCCGGCAAAAATTTATGCGAATGAAGGAATAGCTCAGCTTATTTTCTTAGGTGCTGATGATTCTTTATGCCAGACAAGCTATGCAGATAAAGGCGGTAAATATCACGGACAAAGAGGAATTACACTTCCAAAGGTTGATAAATGAAATTATGTATAGCCCTGGATAATCCAACAAAAGAAGAAAATTTAAAATTAGCTAAGGAACTAAAAGAATATTCAAAAGATTTATGGCTAAAAGTCGGGTTTAGAAGTTTTATAAGAGACGGCAGGGAATTTATAGTTGAATTAAAAAATATGGGTTATAATATTTTTTTGGATTTGAAACTTTATGACATCCCAAATACAATGGCTGATGCTGCCGAAGAGATAGCAAAAATGAATATTGATATGTTTAATGTTCACGCAAGTGCCGGAATTAGAGCTATGAATGAAGTTATGAATCGTCTAAAAAAGTTTGAAAAAAGACCTCTTGTTTTGGCTGTTACGGCATTGACCAGCTTTTCTGATGAAGAATTTAAAGAAATTTACGGAAAAGACATAGAAACAAAAGCACTTGAATTTGCAAAAGACGCTTACGAAGCCAAACTTGACGGAGTTGTATGCAGCGTATGGGAGGCTTTGGAAATCAAAAACAATACAAATGAAAACTTCATAACCCTGACACCCGGAATTAGACCTTTTGGTGAAGATGCGGGAGACCAAAGAAGAGTTGCGGATATAAAAACGGCAAAAGAAAACAAATCCGATTTTATAGTTGTAGGAAGACCTATTTACAAATCACAAAATCCAAAAAAAATTGTAAAACAAATATTAAAGGAGCTTAAATGAAAAAAATCATACTATCAGGACTTATGGCACTTTCACTTTTCGCATCAGATAAAATGTTAAGTAAAACGGAAATTAACACCGTTTTAAAATCAACACCAATTTACAATCAACTCGCATCTCAAATCAAAAGCGGAAAAATCAAAACAAAAGCCACAAAAAAAGACGGCTTTTATATAATAGAACTTGATACACCAAAAGGAAAAGGGCTGATTTATGTAACTTCAAATAAAAAATACACTATACTTGGCAGAGTTTTGAAAAAAAACGGTGAAATGTTAATTCCGAATTTCCCAAAACACGCAAACATTATAAAAAACGGCGTTATGTTTACATTTGGAAAAGGAAATAAAGAAATTTATATCGTAACAGACCCTGAATGTCCGTTTTGCAGAATGATGGAAAGAGAAAAAAGAAATCTGCTTGCAAAAGATTACAGAGTTCATGTGATTTTAATGCCTCTTCCGTTTCATAAATATGCAAAACCTATGAGTTATTATATTTTAGCTGCCAAAACCGACCAAGAAAGAGCAAAAAGAATGCAAAAGACTCTTTTAGGCGGAAACGAATGGAAAAATTTCCATCCTACAAAAGAACAGATTAAAAAATTCAATGCCGAACTTGCCAAAGCAAAAAAAGCGGCAAACGAATTAGGAGCTCAAGGCACTCCAAGCGTATATGACAAAAATTTCAATCCTATTCCTTGGCCTAAATTAGGAGATAAAAAATGAAAGCAAACGATTTTATAGATGCGACTTTATGTTGCTCATTAAAAATAATAAGAGCTCTTCACGAAGAGCTTAATTTATTTGAAGCAAAAGGAATAGGATTTGGGGGAGACAGAAGTTTAAACATAGACCTCATTGCTGAAAAATTTTTTATTGAAAAACTAAGCGAATTTGGAAATATTTTCTCAGAAGAAGCCGGTTTTATAGATAACGGCAAAGATAAAAAAATAGTAATTGACCCAATTGACGGAAGCTATAATGTTTCAAACCATATTCCGTATTTTGGGACAAGTGTATATTTTGAAGATACGGCCGCCGTTGTGGTAAATTTAAGTAACGGCGATTATTTCGTAAAAACAAATGAAAAAAGAGTATTTGACAACCTGTTTAGAAAACCTTTTATTTCTACATTCAGACACGATGTCATATTGTTTGAAAAAGCGTATCAAAATCCTGATGTTGTGGCAAAACTTGCAAAACACAATCTTAAATTCAGAGCCCCGGGAGCACTTAGCCTTTCACTTTGTTACGGAGAATCTTCTAAAGCCGTTATTTACAAAGGCGGTATAAGAGAATTTGACATAGCTGCGGCTAGATTTTACAACAGTGAATGCTTTTGGCATATTGAAGATGATTTGATTATTATGAGCCCTAAAGAAAAAGACTTAAAAGAAGTTTTAAGTATCATAAAGGAATAAAAATGGGATTTAGTAACTTTTTAAAAAAATTTAAAAAAACTCAGCCAAGCAAAGAAGAAAAATCAACTACTTGGATTAAATGCCCGGCGTGTGGGGCTATAAGCTTTTATAAAGAAGTTGCAAAACAAAACAATACCTGTCCGAAATGCGGATATCATTTTAGAATGAATGCGGATGAAAGAATAAAATTACTGGCAGACGAAGGAAGTTTTGTTGAATATGATAAAGATTTAAAACCAAATGACCCTCTTAATTTTGTAGATAAAAAAAGCTATAAAAAAAGAATAGAAGAAAATTACAAAAAAACAGGCAGAAATTCATCTGTAATTTCAGGTGAATGCACTATAAACTCCATTCCTACCCAGTTAGTTGTTTTTGATTTTGCATTTATGGGAGGAAGCTTAGGAAGTGTTGAAGGTGAAAAAATAGTAAGAGCCGTCAAAAGAGCTATTGCCAAACAACAAGGCGTAATTATTGTCTCTACCAGCGGCGGGGCCAGAATGCAAGAATCTACATTCAGTTTAATGCAAATGGCAAAAACATCCGCAGCCCTGGCAAGTCTGGCCGAACACAATCTGCCATATATTTCGCTTCTTACAGACCCTACATTCGGAGGAGTCAGTGCCAGTTTTGCGTTTTTAGGAGATTTTATTTTAGCAGAGCCCGGGGCAATTATCGGATTTGCAGGACCAAGGGTTATTAAACAAACTATTGGAGAAGATTTACCCCAAGGTTTCCAAAGAGCGGAATTTTTACTTGAACACGGTCTTATTGATATGGTGGTAAAAAGAGACGAACTTAAAAACACAATAGCCGATTTACTCAAATATACATTAAAGAATGCCTCTTAATGGCTCTTTACGCCCTTTTGGATTTTGATACACTGCAAAAATATAATATCTCCATAAAAGATTTTTGCAAAACCTCAAAAGGACTTAAAGCAAAAATTCTTCAATATAGAGACAAAAACTCCGGATTTGAAGAAAAATTAAAAAGAATTAAAGAAATTAGAAAATATTGGGAAAAAACTTTAATTATAAATGATACTTTAGAGCTTTTACCTTATGCCGATGGAATACATATCGGTCAGGAAGATTTAGAAAATTTATGCAAACAATATAATCTTACTCCCTATGAATTGATAGACAAATTAAAAAAAGGTCAACTCAACACTCAAAATTCAACGCTCACAACTAAAATAGTCGGTCTTTCCACCCACAATAAAGAAGAAATAATAAAAGCAAATAAATTACCTCTAAATTACATAGGTCTTGGTGCATACCGTCCTACTGTTACAAAAGAAACCTCAAATATTTTAGGCAAAAAAATTATAGAACTTATAAAATATTCTTATCATCCCGTTGCAATTATCGGAGGCGTTAAAATTTATGATAAAATTCCAGCAAAATTTAAAGTAGTAGGAAGCGATATATGCAAATTACCGTCTATTCAATTGAAAAAAAAGAGGATTTTGGAAAAGAAATAAATGAATTTATAAAAAAATCAAAACCTTTTGGGGATGTCAGAAACATAACACTCTATTCCAAAAATCTTGCAAAATCAACTAACCCTAAAAAAGAGTATTCAAAAATTTTTGAAAAATATACAAACGGATTTAATATAATTCTTTCACCTGAAGGAAAACTTGTTGACAGTTTTGAATTTTCAAAATTTTTTGAGCACTCTAATATAAATTTTTTTATTGCAGGTGCTTTCGGATTTGAAGAAAACTTCAAAAAAAACGGAAAATTAATTTCTCTGAGCCCTCTTACAATGAGTCATAAAATTGCAAAAATTATGCTTTTTGAACAAATCTACAGAGGTCTTAGTATCAAAAACAATCATCCCTATCATAAATAAAAGGAAGCAAATGAGTATGAATACAACACATTTTAAAGAAATTTTACTGCTTAGAAAAGCGGAACTTGAAAAAATTTTATTTAATATAACAAGTGAAATAAAAGAGATTAACAAATGCGATTTAAAAGACGAAGGTGACCTTGCAGCTGCAAGTATGGACAGCGGAAGAGATTATCAGATTTTTTTGAATCAAAAAAGAGAGCTTGAAGAAATTAACGAAGCTTTGACAAGAATAGAAGAAGGAACATACGGAATTTGTGAAATGTGTGACGAACCTATACAAATTGAAAGATTAAAGATAAAACCTTCGGCAAAATATTGTATAATATGTAGAGAATTAATAGAAAAGGAAAGGAAAAGGAATAAATGAAGAAATATACAATATTTAGCATTATTTTCATAGCCTTAATTTCATTAGCAATATATATAGAAAACAATTCTTTTACAACACTTAAAATAGGAAATATAAATTTATCTCTGCCCAATGCCTTGTGGGCGGCTATTTTTTTAACACTTTTTTTTATTGCTTCATTAATATTTTTCGGAATAATTCATTTTAAATCGTTTGTTTACCAAAAAAATGTAAAAAAAGATTTAAAAATAATTATAGACAATATTAAAAACAAAGTTCTTTACAAAAACAGTATTAAACCCACAAAAACATTAAATGAAATAAACGAATGTATAAAAAATATAGAAGGTTTAGAAATTAAACCGCAAAAAAGGGAAAATTACGAATTTTTTGAAGATATTGAAAAATTAAAAAACGGAGAAGTTATTGAAATTAGTAAATATAAATTAACTGACAAAAATCCGTGGTTTATATTAAATATTAAAAACCGCCTTAAAAACGAGCCTGAATATGCAAAAGATGTCTTAAAAAAATTTAAAGACGAAGAGCTTAGAAAAGAAGCGTTTTATATATGGGCAAAAACCGCCGGAGTCAAAGAAATTTTAAGAGAAGGTTATCCTATTACTTATGATATTGTAAAAGCCCATCTGCACGATGAATATTTTAATCTTTTACTTTCTCAAGGAGAACTGAAACTCAGCATAAAAGAAGAGATAGATATTGCAAAAGAAATTTACGGCTCGATTGACCCGGACAGCGAACTTGAAATGCTAAAACCGCTAAAATGGGCGGAAGCTTATATAGCCATAAAATATGAGCATTTAGAACTTGCAAAAGAGCTTGTTGATACAAATAATCTTAAATTCTTTGATTATTTCTTGAAATTAAAAGAAACTTCCCAAAAAGTTGACATTGATGAATATATCCAATCTGCTCAAATCTTCTGAGTCTCTTTTTTTCTTAGCACCACTTGCCGGATATACGGATTTGCCTTTTAGAAGTGTAGTTAAAAAATTCGGATGTGATTTGACTTTTTCCGAAATGATAAATGTAAACGCCATTGCATACGACAATGAAAAAACAAAAAAAATGATGATAAAATCCCCTCTTGAAAATCCATATTTTATTCAAATTGCCGCAAATAATATAGAAAAAACTATTCAAGCCGTTGAAATAATTAATGAAAATAATGATATTGACGGAATTGATATAAATCTTGGCTGCCCGGTTAATAAGGCAAGAAAAAGCGGATACGGAGGAGTTTTGCTTAAAGATGAAAACAAAGACAAACTAAAAGAGATAGTAAACACCATAATTAAAACATCAAAAAAGCCGGTAAGCGCTAAAATAAGACTTGGATTTGAAAAAAAAGTAGCTGTTGAGAGGGCAAAATTATTACAGGATTTAGGAATTGAGTTTTTAACCGTTCACGGCAGAACCGTTAAACAGATGTATAAAGGTCAGGCAAATTACGAAGAGATTAAAAAAGTTGTAAAAGCTCTTGATATCCCAGTAATTGCTAACGGAGATATAACAGATTATGAAAAAGCAAAACAGGTGCTTGATTTTACCGGTGCAAAAGGTGTGGCAATAGGAAGAGGCGCTATCGGAAAACCTTGGATTTTTCTTGAAATGAAACAAAATGGAGTTATTACACCCGAGCAAAAAAAAGAAGTTTTACTTGAGCATTTCAATCAAATGATAAACTGGTATGGGGAATACGGAGCAATTTTATTCAGAAAACATATGCATCAATATTCAAAAGGAATAGCCAAAGCCAGTGAATTTAGAAATAAAATAAACGAAGAGACAAACCCGGACAAAATCAGAAAATTTATTGAGGAGTATTTTTAGTGTTTAACGGACTAATTAGAGAAATAGGAAAAATCAAATCTTTTTCAAATAATAAACTTAAAATAATCTCCAAATTAAAACCTGAAATTGGAGATTCTATTGCTGTAAACGGAGTTTGTTTAACTGTTACAAAAACTTTTTCAAACGGATTTGAAGTGGAGTTATCCCCTGAAACACAAAAAATAATACCTCTTGAAAATTACCAAAGCAAAAAATCAGTTCATTTAGAAGAGGCACTCAGATTTGGCGATAAAATTGACGGTCATTTAATCCAGGGGCATGTGGATGCTGTAGGAGAAATTTTAGAAATTAAAAAAAATAAAAATTCATATGATTTAATCATAAAAACATCTCCTGAAATAATGAAATATATAGCACCAAAGGGGAGTATTGCAATTGATGGAGTCAGTTTAACCTTAAATGATGTTTTTAGCGACAGATTCAGACTAACTATTATTCCGCATTCGTTTGAAAACACTATATTCAAATATTACAAAATTCATCAAAAAGTAAATATAGAAACGGATATGTTTTCAAGATATATTTATCATATGTTTAAAGAAAAAAAAGAGGATATTAACGAAAAAATTACTGCGTGGTGGTAAAATAAATTTTATTTAATCTAAACTTAAAATTATCTTAATGATAAATTCACTTCAAAAGAATAAAATAATAAAAAAATTAAGGAGAATTTTATGAAAAAATTAATTTTGGCAACAGGTCTTAGCATTGCCCTTTTTGCAGGAACCATTAATTTAAATGTAAATAATACAAATTTAAACAGAGTTGCCCCAAATCAAAACGGAACCGTTTTATCTTACGCCCCTGTGGTAAAAAAGGTAATTCCAAGCGTTGTAAATATTTCAACCGTAAAAACCGTGGAATTTAAAATCCCACAGCAGTTAAAAAGATTTTTTAATGACCCGTTTTTTAGAAGATTCTTTCCTAATAACAATCCGAATATCCCTCAAAAAAGAAAAGAACTGGCTTTAGGAAGCGGTGTAATTATTTCTAAAAACGGTTATATAGTTACAAATTATCATGTAATAAGTGCCGCTACAAAAATCACGGTAAAAACACACGATGGAAAAGTTTATACGGCAAAACTTATAGGAAGCGACCCGAAAACAGATTTGGCGGTTATAAAAATAGATGCCGATAATCTAAAACCTATTACATTTACGGATTCTAGCAAAATAGAAGTCGGAGATATTACCCTGGCTATAGGAAATCCTTTTGGTCTTAGGGAAAGTGTAACGGCAGGAATCGTAAGTGCCCTTAACAGAACTTCTATAGGTCTAAACGATTATGAAGATTTTATTCAAACAGACGCTGCTATCAATCCTGGTAACAGCGGAGGGGCATTAGTGGATTTAAAAGGAAGACTTATCGGTATAAACTCTGCAATTCTTTCAAGCAGCGGAGGCAATAACGGAATAGGATTTGCAATTCCTAGCAATATGGTTAGATTCGTAGTGACTTCACTTATAACAAAAGGAAAAGTTGTTAGAGGTTATTTAGGCGTCAGAATAAGCAATATTGACGCAAGCAAAGCAAAATTATACGGAATTGACCACGGTGTGCTAATTAATCAGGTAGAACCTAATACCGCAGCCAGCAAAGCCGGACTAAAAGCCGGAGATATTATTGTCGGAGTTGATGGAGAAGCAGTAAATAATGCGGGAGAACTCAGAGATAAAATCGCCTTTAAAGGTGCAGGCAGCGAAGTCACTCTAAAAGTTTACAGAAATGGAGAATATATAACACTAAAAGCAACGCTTAAAGCCCTAAAAGCAAAAGAACAAAAAATAACAGATATAAAAACTCTAAAAGGAGTTATGTTAAAAGAGTTGCAAAATAAAGTGATTATTGCAAATATTGACCCTAATTCATATGCAGCTATGATGGGACTAAAAAAAGGCGATGTAATTTTAAGAGTAAAAACAGTTAAAACAGGCAAATGGAGACCTATTAATTCAATCGATGAATTAAAAGAAGTTTTAAAAGGTCTTGATAAAGGCGACGCTTTGATTGAAGTTAAAAGAAAAGAAAACATTTTTATAGTTCAATTATGAAAATATTACTAGCACCAAGCGAAACAAAATCAAAAGGAGGAGCTTTCCCTCCTGTAAATAAAAATTCTTTTTTATTCCCTGAAATTTATCAAAAAAGAGAAGAAATAATTAAAAAATATGATGAATTTATAAAAACAACCGATGATATTAAAAATTTCGGAGAGGATAAAAGTTCTGTTTTTACAAGAAAAACTAAAAAAGCAATTCTAAGATATACAGGAGTTGCTTTTAAACATTTAGATTATGAAAGTTTAGATGAAAATTCTAAAAACTGGATAGACGAAAATGTATTGATATTTTCCAATCTTTTTGGAGTAATATCGGCTAATGATAAAATCCCATACTATACTCTTAAACAAGGTGCAAAACCCGGATTTGATATCTATAAAGCACATAAAGAAATTTATACCCCTATTTTAGATGAAATAAACGAAAAAGAAATTTTTATAGATTTAAGAGCTAAATTTTATGAAAAAATATATAAACCCAAAAATTATATAACATTCAAATTTATAAAAAACGGCAAAGTTGTAAGCCATTTTGCAAAAGCATACAGAGGACTTTTGACAAAAATTATAGCTATTCATAAACCAAAAGATATAAATGAACTTTTAAAAATAGAGTTTCCTGATGTAAAAATTCTTGAAGTTATGGAAAAAAAGGGAAATAAAGAAATTATTTGTGAGGTTTAGAATCTTTTTAATTTTTTAAGCTGTTGAACATCTTTACTATAACTTAAAATTTCTTCTCTATCCAAATATTTATTTATTTTATTAACTGCATATTTATAAAATTTATTAATTCCATCACTCATAGCTTTATCTATACTATTAACTAAATATTTAGGAGCTGTAGCTTTATTTAGCATATCCGTAACCATATTTCCTGTTTTTGATCTAACTTGATATTGAATAATATAAGGTTCAACAATATTTGCATCTGATAAATTAATTCTTTTTTTCATAAAAATTTGTTTAGTTAAAGGTTCTTCTAAAGTGACTATAACATCTCCTCCAAAATAAATAGTTCCCTTTTCTGTACAATATAAATCATTACATTTTTTTTCATTCACAACTTTTTTAATATCTAAATTTACTTGAGGAATTACAGATAAATACATATTTTTTTTGTCCTGATATGTAATATCATCAAAAGTTGCATATGGACCTTCTAATTTAAATCCTTTTTTTAATAAAATTGTTTGAATAGAAATTTCTAATGCTCTTTTTAATCTATCTTCATAATTATTTTTAAAATATTTTGAAGGACTAAAAGTATAATAAGCTCCAGGATTTATTCTTAAACCAAAACCTGTAAAATACGCTCTTTTGTTTTGTGCATAAGTTTTATAATTGAATTGAGGATCTACTATTCCTAATATTTTATTTGTCATAGGTTCTTGTTTTATTTTTGGAGATTCTAAATTCAAATGACCTGTTTCATTTTTAACAGGAATTTTAGTTGCACATCCACTTAATAATGAAGTAATCATTATACCACTCATCCCTAATAAAACAATTTTTGTTAATTTCATTTTTATCTCCTTTGAATTTTTTAGATTAATATTATACCAAAATTAAACATTATCAAAATTACAAATTGCATAAATCACCTATACTAAAACTATTTTTCATCACCTGACTAACGGCACATCGGATATTTCTTTGCTTTATTAAAAATTTGTTTAATAATAGACGAATCGTTAATTCTTTTCATTAATTCGTAAGAATAATCACTGCTTCTTGGTGTATTGCATAACGACGCTCTAAAAGTATACAAAAGTGCTTTATTATTGTTTTTTAAAGATTTTGCATATGCCAATAAAGCACCTCCGATATTATATTTTATAGCCTTTGTCAAATATATTTTATGACCTGTAAGTTTATAAAATAAATAATAACCTCTTGGATTTTTTGATAAATCAAGCGTTTTCAAAAGTTTTAATGCCAAATTATTTTGTCTGTTATTAACATAAAAATTAGCCAAAACTATTTTTGCAGATTCAATATTATGATTAATAGCCTGTTTTAAATTATTGACAATTAAATTATAATTATCATTTGCCAAATTTGTTTTTATATATAAATTAGCAAGCTTCACATATGCTCTATAATAACCTTCTTTCAATGCCATTCTATAATAAATTTCCGCTTTTTCCGGGTCTAAATCAACTATATTTCCCTTACTATACAAATCCCCTAAGAATACTAAATCCTGTGGATTTTTATATTTTTTAACATAATGAACAAACATCTTCAAATATTTATTAACATCTCCTTTAATAATACCGCTTAGCACCAATTTTGCATATAAAATTTCAGCTCTTTCATATCCGTTTTTTTGGGATTTGGTAAGCCAAAAAACCGTTTTATTTACATCATTATATTTTGTATAAATATTAGCAAGCTCATACTGACTTATTGAATCATTTTGCTCGGCATAAAATTTATAAATTGTAGCGGCTTTAATTACTTCGGGAGGATTAATAATTCTCAGATACGCACCTGCTATTCTTCTATCCAGAGTTATATTCAAAGGCGATTCCAATTTACAAAGTTTTTTATATAATTTGCACACTTCAATTTTCGGAACATTTTTTACAATTCCTTTTGAATATATGGAAGAGAGATAATGAAGCGCCTTTATATTATTGTTTTTTGCAAAAAATCTTAATACTTTTAAAGAGCTGTTTTTATCTTTGTCTTTTAAATAGTTTAAATATGCGTTTTCAATCAACGCAGGAGTAAATCGTTTTTTTACAAGAGGTCTTAAATATCTGTTTATTGCCGGTTTATCATATAATTTTGAATATAAATATAAATGCCACAAAGCGTCCGTTTTATTGATATCCATATATTGCGTATAAATATTTTTTGCCAAATAATATTTGTTTAAAACAGGATATTTGATTACCAGTTGAGCCAAAATCATTTTCGGTGCAAAAAGCTTAAATCCGTTACCCAATCCCTGCAAATAATTTAGAGTTTCGTTTATATCCATTTTTGAGTAATGTTTATTAACAGGCAATCTAAAATAATTATTTTCTTGAATATCAAGCGATATTAACTGTAATTTTCCTCTTATATATCCTCTTTTATATGAATACTCAAACCAGGGAACCACATTCGTCCACATAAATTTATTTTTAAATAACTGAAGCTCTAGTTTCTTTTTATAAAATTCATAAGGATTTTTAAAATTACAGGTAATACACGGGGTATTGATTTTTTGCATATATTCATTCATATCTTTATACAAAAATTTTCCTATTAAATAAGCTGCCAGACCGTTATCTTCCGTTGATATTTTTCTAAGTAAATCCAAACCTTTTTTTGTTTTGTGTTTTACTCTGATTAATATCAAAGCCAACTTTATTCCCGCCGGAGTATATTTTTTATTCCAGGCAATTTGAAAATAATGTAAACTTTTATCTATATTATAAAACGGAGTATCATGATTTTCAAATAAACACCCCAGTGAATATGCAGCTGCAATATTTTCAGGAGCCAGTTTTTCCATTTTATTTATATAATAAAACTGTTTTTTAAAAGAATTTATATAATTAGTAATCAAATTTATATCCATATTATATATTTCAAAACTTTGTGTTAAATTCAAATCACTTTTTCCAAACCAAAAAAGAGCTTTTTTGGAATCACCTTTTTTATAATAAACTTTTTCAAGAATAAAAGCCGCTTTTTTAAATCCCGCATTATATGCT
Organism: Campylobacterales bacterium; assembly: GCA_027023105.1. Lineage (GTDB taxonomy): Bacteria > Campylobacterota > Campylobacteria > Campylobacterales > Nautiliaceae > JALTBU01. The sequence continues at coordinate 25,675 of JALVWY010000156.1, forward strand.
TTTAAAGCGTTTTTAATAACATATCTATCATCGCTTTTTATAATTCCCGTATCTGCCAAAGAAGCAAGTTTCAAATTATACTTTGCATACCCTGCTTTTGCCCATTTTTGCCATATTTTAATAGATTTATTATAATCTCCCTTTTGAGATGCACTTTGGGCTACATCCAAATTGGCACAACCTAAAAAAACTATAATAAAAAAAGGTAAAATTCTTTTAAAAATAGTAACGATAAATGAAATATACATAAATTGCCTCCTTTTTTTTAGCAACACCGTCAAAAGCGCCCCCTCCTTTAAAATACGAAATTATAAATTTATAATGTTTTAAATTAGGTAAACTCCAATTATAAATAAAATCAATTTCATTTCCTATATTATTACTGATACCGTTTGTATTTAAAATCATTTGATTATTCATTCTAAGATTAGTTGAAGCTTTTGTCTGTTTATAGTTATGAAAAGCAATAAGGGCTTTATGATTATCAAAGAAATCATAACTCCAATATAAAGATAAAATTTTTATATTATTTAAATCGGGATTTAAAAGCTCTCCGTAATATCTGAAAGAAACATTCCTTGTTAAAAAAGAAGAGCGGTAATTTGTCAAATAAGGCGAAAAGAATTTTTTACCACCTCTTGCATAAGAAGCCCCGTATGTGGAATGATTGTTATTTTTATTAAAAGAGAAGCCTACATCAAAAGCATTTGAATTTATACTATGCATATTCAAAGCCTGATAATTTCCTTTTATCAACGAATAATCCAGCCAATAATTAATATTCCTATTTTTATATACTCGTTTACCGATGCTTCTTAATCCAACCCATGATAAATTTCTGGTATTGTTTGTAATCTCTTTTACAAAAAAACCTTTTAAATAATTTTTAATAAAATATTCATACTGCAAATTTGCAATGATGAATTTTGTATGTTTTAAACCGTATGAATTATCTTCTTGGGAAAAATATTTTGAATTATTAAGCCGTCCTCCCGCAAAAATTCGATAAAGCCATAAATCTCTTAAATTATAAATCCCTATCGTATCCAAAGACGAATCGTAATACCAGCTTCTTTTATCTTTTAAAAGTTTTCGTCCTATTAAAAAATTAAGCTGATTTTCGTTTAAACCTATACTTTTTATATAAAGCTGCCTGAAATCAAAATTCATATTAGTATTAATATTGGAATTATTATTTGAATATTTAAAAGAGAGTTTAGGTTCCGCTATAAAAAACCAATTATCGGCAAAATTACAAAAATATTGCATTCCAAGCGTTAAAAACAAAGAATCGGAATGTAATCTCGGAGAATAAAAAGGTTTTTGTCCCAAAGCATATTTCAAGCCAGGTTCAATATAAAAACGCTTTATAGAATTATTGCAAAATTTGGTATTATTTGTCTCTTTTGTATTTTTTTGAACGCTTTTTGTTTCTTTTCTCACAAAAGGAGTGATAACAGGAAATTTAGGAACTTTAATATTTTTTTTAATTTTATTAATAGAAAGATTTTCTACTGTCTGCAAAGTGATTGGGGCTGATTGATTTTCTTTTTTATTTAAAGTAACAATACTTACTTTTGATTTGGTATTTTGAAACCTGTATTTATAAGTTGTTACTATTGCGGCTTTTGGATATTTTTTTATTACATTTTTTAAAAACGGTTTTGCCTGTTTATAATGCTCATAACATCCGCATCTAAGAGTATAAACGCTTCCTATTTTCA
>JALVWY010000157.1 GCA_027023105.1 Campylobacterales bacterium
ATTAAATCTTTATTGAATTTATCCACATCAAAACTGATTTCTATTTTAACAGGTAATTTTTTAAGCACTTCTATATCAAACTTAGTCAAATACCCATCAAGCCTAAGTTCTATTTTATCAATTCCATCAAGAAGTCCTAAATTTATTCTATAATCATTAATCAAAAATTTATCAATATAGCCGTCTTTTTCAAGTAAATCTTTATAGTTTTTAAGTATCTCTTTTAAAATTAAAAGATGCTCTTCATAATCTAAATAAACATCACTCATAATAACATTATCAATATCAACTCTTTCTAAAAAAAGCTCATTAAAAAACGAAAATATAAACTCACTGCTCTCAAAAAAATCTATAAACTCTTTTCCTATTCCAAGTTTTTCTACATCTACATTTTTTATTGCTTCAAAAAGATATTTTTTCCTTAAATCCTTATCAATAAATTTTTTATTATCAACTACTATGATTTTTCCTAAAAAATCCCCTAATGTGTAATATTTATCTAAAAACTGATTGTTTTTATCTTCAAGCCATTTTCTAACCTGCCTTGAAGTTGTAAATATTTTAAGATTCATTTAGTGCCTTTTTTATAATTGTAGCATTTTTCAAATGACATAATATTTCGTATTTGAATTATTTTTTTATTATGTTAAATTTCATCTAACAAAAACTTCCAAAGTGGAATAATTTTAATATCCTCAATTTCTTTTTCAATTTCATTTGTTACTAAAAAACTTTGTTGAATTTTTAATTTCTCCATGGCTTCTTTTAATGCACTAATTTCTCTATTTAAAGTTTTTTCATTATCAATTTTATAACTTACATTTATAAGAAGTTTATCTTGTGGAATAAAAAAATCAACTTCTTGCTTTTCCTTAAAATAATAAATTTCTTGATATTTTCTTCTTAAATGTAAAAAAACTGAGTTTTCATATAGTTTTGAATAATCTACTGAAAAAGAAGTATTAAAAATATAATTAAATCCGTTATCAACAATAAAAAGTTTTTTTGGATTCCTGTTTTCTTCTTTTACCGAACTTCTAAAAATAGGTGTTAAAAACAGAGTATAAGCATCATTTAAATATTCAAAATAATCAAAAAGAGTATCTTTTGAAAGCTTATATCCAAGTGTCTTTAATTCGTTATAAAGCTTATTGAAACTTAAAAGTGTAGCAGGATTAGAGAAAGAATATTTAATTATAAATTTTAAAAGTGAAAGATTTTTTATGTTATACCTTTCAATTATATCTCTATACACAATTAAATCTACATAATCTCGTAAAATTTTTGCTTTTATATCTTCATCCTCTTCAAATACAATCTCAGGAAAACCGCCTTCTTTTAAATACTTTTCAAAATAATTTTTAATAAAGGAAAGGCTTTTTGAAGAATATAAATTTATTTCAATTTCTTTAAAATCTAAATATTCTTTAAAACTTAAAGGAAAAATCTCATAAGTAATGCTCCTACCTCTAAGAGAAGAGGCTATTTCTTTAGATAACATCTTAGCAGATGAGCCTGTAAGGA
>JALVWY010000158.1 GCA_027023105.1 Campylobacterales bacterium
GAGAAGGCACTCCCGTGCCTTATGAAATGCTACAGGAGTATGCTTTTAATAATTTTTTTGATAGAAAAGATAAAAGCACTCTCCGGGCAAAATGTCGTAATATTTGGAACTGGTATAACGAAAGGAACTGGAAAATGACGAGAAGAGAAAGAGCTTTAATAAACGCTAAAAGCATAAAAGAGAAAAAAAGAAGACAAATATTAAACGCTGTTACTGGAATTATGAAAGATGAGTATATTAAACCTGATGGGACTTGGAATATTTATAAACTTACGAAAGATTTGGGAATGAGTAAAAATACAATAAAAAGTCATTTGCAACAGCTTATCCAGGAGGGAATAATTCCAGAAAAAGTCAATATAAATAATTCAAACTGATGTGTTAGTTTGCACCGCCGAAAACGCACGAGGAGCGCCCGGGAGGACGCACCGCAGGCGGATTTCGTTGCGGTGCCTCTTGAACCATTTATTAATTAAATGTGTCAAAATTTTTTTTAATGAATTTTTGTTGAAAATTTTATTAAATTTTATATAATTTTGTAATACAAAAGTAATACACAATTAAGTATTACAAATGTAATACAAAAAAGGGGTAAAAATGCCTAAAAATAGGAAAAAAAGAAAAGATTATATTTTGAGTTTTAGGGTGTCGGAAAAGGATTATTTTGAGCTATTAAAAATAGCTGATGAAAATCAAATGTCTATAAGTGAGATTATAAGAGATGCAATTCGTAATTATAAAAAAAAACTTTTGTGATTAATGGCAATAATAATAATAATATTATCATTTGTGGCAATAACAATATCATTGGCAAAAAAAATAAGGCGCTATTTAATTGAAGCCGATTTTTAATTATATTTTGGGGGAAATGTAGGGGGTTAAAAATATAATAAAAAAAATCGTGCTGAAATAAAATAGCGCAATTCCCCCAAATAAAATTTTGCGAGCCATTTTTGGAAATACCAAACTCTACTGGGTAATAAAATTATTTAATTATCTAAATTTACAGGACTATCTTCCCTTGAATAAAAAAATAGAATTATTTAGAGTTTAAAAAGATTTATATATTTAAAATTTAATTCTTTTTAAGAGCTTATATTTGCATATAAGCACAGGGAAAATAGGTTAAAAATCTGCTACGCAGAATAGCATTTTTTCAAGAAAAAATACTATACCCCCTTATATACAAAAATTGACCCGGGTCAAATCATTGACAGGATAGACCATATTTTGATAAGATTTTGAATGCGAAAAAAAGAAAGCATAAAAAACCTTTTTTTGGGGTAGGCTTTTTATGCTGAAAGGTTATCAAGTGAAATTATATCAAACTTGGCTTTATTTCTTTCTATGGGACGCACAGGGCGACGAATTTCTTGAATATAACCTACCGCAACCAAATTATCTTTTACACGCTCAAAAAGGCGTTTTTATAGGCTGGCTTATAAACGGCTATCCCGGAACTGCTAAAAGTAGAGAATACTTTAACGATATTATTGCAAGATTTATAATTGCATATA
>JALVWY010000159.1 GCA_027023105.1 Campylobacterales bacterium
ACAGAGTGCAGTCGTTTGAACTTACAAAAAATGCCGTTGATATGGCAAGAGAGGGCGGAGTTCATTCTATAAATATTGATTTGATTTACGGGCTTCCTTATCAAAGTTTAGAGACATTTAAAAAAACACTTGAACTAGTAAAAGAGCTTGACCCGGATAGACTTGCGGTGTTTAATTATGCCCATGTGCCTTGGATGAAAAAAGGTATGAGAAAAATAGATGAAACAACTCTCCCAAACCCGGAAGAAAAACTTAAAATTTTTAAATTCGTAATAGACTTTTTTGAAGGAAACGGATATAAAATGGTAGGAATGGACCATTTTGCAAAACCTGAAGATGAGCTTTTTAAAGCCATTGAAAAAGGTGAGCTCCACAGAAATTTCCAAGGCTATACTACAAAAGGCGGAGCGGATTTAATAGGTGTAGGGCTTACTTCAATAGGTGAAACAGACGATGCTTATATGCAAAATTATAAAAATCTAAAAGATTATGAAAGTGCAGTGGACGAGGGGAAAATCCCTGTGTTTAGAGGGGTTGTTTTAAGTGAAGAAGACAAAATCAGAAAATATATAATTATGGAGATGATGGCAAACTTTAGTTTTGATATAAAAAGATTTGAAGAAAAATTCGGTATTGATTTTAAAGATAAATTTGCAAATGAGCTTAAAGAATTGCAAGAATTTGTAGATGAAGGCGTCGTTGAAATAGATGATAATAAAATAAAAGTAAATAAAACCGGAAGTTTGCTTATCAGAAATATAGTTTTACCGTTTGATGAATATTTCAAAAAAATGAAAAATCAAAAAGTTTTTTCAAAATCAGTTTAGGAGAAAAAATGATAATTTCAATAGGTAATTTACCACTAAAAGATATAAAAGCGGATGTTTTTTTGCATCCGGTAAAATATAAAGATTCAATCAGTTATGAACCGATGGCGGAAGAAGCGGTAATTGCATTAATTGCAAAGCATTTTACATACGACAAAGTGCCTGAAATGGTAAAGGATTATTTTGATGAAATGGATGATGGGTATCTATTTAGTGAGAGTAATTTTGATGAGTTTGATTTAGAAAAACTTAAAAAAGGGACAATTATTATAGGAAAAGATGTTTTACTTCATCCGAAAATAGAAAATATTAAAAAATTTTTAACTCTTCTTAGAGACTTTGGTGGATTTAAAATAAAAGGTATTAAACTCCCTGAGTGGTTAAAGCCAAGTGACCATATTTTAGCGGAGATTATGGAAACCGAAAAACTGTATGAGGATAATTTGGATGAAATTGACGATTTGCCTAGTTTTGACGGAAGTGTCGTTTATGAATGTAATGATTTTGATGTAGTAAAAGAGAATGAACTTTTATGCTCTACACAGTGTGTGATTGCAAATAAAATAAAAGCTTTTAAAGTCAAAGTAAACGGGGAAATTAAAGATATGAAAAAGTTGCCTGAACTTAAAGGAACTTTTGGTATAATATATAAAAATGAAAACGATTATCCTTTCA
>JALVWY010000160.1 GCA_027023105.1 Campylobacterales bacterium
TTGAAACAACTCCTCCAAAACTTCCTACTGTTGATTTGATGATAGAAAAAATAGAAAAAAGCGGTGCATTAAAATATATAAACGGATTTTCTACAACCGACTGCCCGTTAAGCAAACTAAAATATAATTCAATAATAGCAGCTTTTAAACTCCAAGAAAAATTCAAAAAACCGGTAATTGCAACAATGAGTATGAGAGATAGAAATAAAATAGCTCTTCAAAGTGATTTATTAGGCGCAAATGATTTAAATGTAACAAATATTTTAGCCCTAACAGGAGACCCCGCTAAAATGTCCGACCAACCAAATGCAAAAGCAGTTGTGGAAGGAAGCAGTTTACTGCTTCTTAATATTATAAGAGCTTTTAATAACGGAATGGATTATGCAGGACAAGAGTTTAAAATAAAACCAAAACCCATAACCCCTTTTGTAGTTACAAACTCATACGCCAAAAATTTTGCAAGCATTGAAAAAAAGATTCATAAAAAGATTCAAAAATATGCAAAAGGAGTAATTACACAACCTGTATATGATATGGAAATAGTAAATAAATTATTGGATATAAAAGAAAATATAAAAAAAGATTTTTCCGATGAAAGAAAAAATTTTGAAATAATTTTAGGATTTTTCCCTATTACAAAACTTAAAACCGCTCAGTTTTTACACTCTCATGTGCCGGGAATTTATGTGCCTGAGAGTTGGATAGAAAAACTTATAAAAGCCCATAAAATAGGAGAAAATGAAGAAAAAAAGATAGGACTTGAACTTAGCAGAAATCTATTTCAAAATCTGCTGAAAATTCATCCTAAAATTCATATTATGACAGCAAACAGATTTGAGATAGTAAAAGAGCTTTTTTAGCTCTTATTGATGATAATTAGGTGCTTCTTTTGTTATAGTCACATCGTGAACATGACTTTCTTTAAGTCCTGCTGATGTAATTTCCACAAATTCTGCTCTCTCCCAAAATGTTGGAATATCTTTTGCCCCGCAATATCCCATTGAAGCTCTAAGACCTCCGATTAACTGATGGATAACATTAGCAATTTTTCCTCTATAAGGAACCATTCCTTCAATCCCTTCTGGAACCAGTTTATCTGCTGCTGTTCCTTCTTGAAAATATCTGTCATTGCTTCCTTTTTGCATAGCGCCAATACTTCCCATACCTCTATAGGCTTTATATTGTCTTCCCTGATACATAATAGTTTCCCCCGGAGATTCTTCTGTTCCGGCAAGCAAACTTCCAACCATTATACAACTAGCTCCTACAGCCAAGGCTTTTGCTATATCTCCTGAATATTTAATTCCACCATCGGCAATTACAGGCACTCCATATTTTGCAGCCTCCGCAGCGCACTCATCAATAGCGCTAATTTGAGGAACTCCGACACCTGCTACTATTCTTGTGGTGCAAATACTTCCAGGTCCTATTCCAACTTTTACCCCATCCGCTCCGGCTTTTATTAAATCTCTTGTAGCAGCTGCCGTTGCAACATTTCCAGCAACAACATCAACTTCAAATCTCTCTTTAATAGCTTTTACTATATCTAAAATTCCTTGTGAATGTCCGTGAGCGGAATCCACAACAATAACATCAACACCCGCACCTACAAGTGCCGCCGCTCTTTCAATTCCATTACCTACACCAACTGCCGCTGCTACTCTTAATCTTCCATAAGAATCTTTGTTTGCATTTGGATAATCTTTTTTCTTTTGAATATCTTTAATTGTAACAAGACCTTTTAAATATCCTTTATCATCAATAATAGGAAGTTTTTCTATTTTATTTTGATGAAGAATTTTTTCCGCTTCATCAAGAGAAATACCCTCTTTTGCCGTTACAAGAGGCATAGATGTCATAAGTTCTTTTACTTTTTTATTTAAATTTTTTTCAAATCTAAGGTCTCTGTTTGTAAGAATTCCAATAAGTTTATTGTTTTCATCAACTACCGGAACACCTGAGATTCTATAATTAGCCATAATTTCGTGAGCTTTTGCAATAGGCTCGTCTGGTAAAATTTTAACAGGGTCTATAATAATTCCGCTTTCGCTTTTTTTAACTTTTTCTACTTCTTTTGCCTGAGTTTCAATATCCATATTTTTGTGAATTACACCAATTCCGCCAAGTCTGGCTAATGCAATAGCAGCTCTGGCTTCCGTTACCGTATCCATTGCAGCCGAAACAACAGGAATATTCAAACCGACATTTTTTGTAAATCTTGTTTTAAGGTCAACTTCTTTTGGTAATACATTTGAATATTGAGGGACTAATAATACATCTTCAAATGTTAAAGCTTTATATTTTATTCTCATTTTTCTTCCTTTACAATATTTTCAACTATTTTTGCACCGTTAAAAAGAGTTTCTTCATCAAAATGTTTTGCAATAAGTTGCATTCCGATAGGTAAATTTTTGCTGTCTTTTCCAATAGGAAGTGAAATAGCCGGAACTCCTGCAAGATTTACCCCGATTGTATAAATATCGCTTAAATACATCTCAAGTGGGTCTTTTTTGCTTCCAAATTCAAATGCAGTTGTAGGTGTTACAGGCGTTAAAACCAAATCCGCTTCGCTGAAAAGTTTATCAAATTCATTTTTGATTAAATGTCTGACTTTCATAGCTTTAATATAATAAGCATCATAATATCCGCTGCTTAACACAAAAGTTCCAAGCATAATTCTTCTTTTAACTTCTTCCCCGAATTGAGCTCTTGTCAATTTATAAGTCTCTTTAAGGTCTTTTCCTTCAATTCTGTTTCCATATCTCATACCGTCAAACCTAGATAAGTTTGAACTAGCTTCGGCAGTCGCTACAATATAATATGTCGCAACATCCATTTTTGAATTCATAAGATTTTTGTGAATAATTGTATGACCTTCTTTTTCAAGCTCTTTTATTACATCTAAAATAGCTTTTTTAATATCTTCGTCCGCTTCATCAATATAATTATCAATTACAGCAATTTTAAGTTTTTTAGAAGTATTAAATTCAATTTTTTTATTTTCAACAGGAGCTGATGTTGAATCGTTTTTATCATATCCTGCTAAAATATTATAAAGAATTGCCGCATCTTCTACATTTTGAGTAATAGGTCCGATTTGGTCAAGTGAACTTGAAAATGCAGTAAGACCATATCTGCTTACTCTTCCATATGTAGGTTTCATACCGACAACACCGCAAAAAGCAGCCGGCTGACGAATAGAACCACCCGTATCACTTCCAAGTGCGGCAATAGCAAGTCCAGCTCCAACAACAGCAGCACTTCCCCCGCTACTTCCGCCCGGAACACAATTAGAATTATGAGGATTTAGAGTTTTCCCATACTGGCTAGTCTCAGTAGAACTTCCCATTGCAAATTCATCCATATTACATCTACCAAAAGGACTAAGCCCGGAGTTTAACATTTTTTCAATAACGGTTGCATTATAAGGACTTACATATCCTCTTAAAATTTTAGAAGAGCATGTAATTTCCCACCCTTTTACATTAATATTATCTTTAATAGCAACAGGAACACCTTCTCCAACTTCTGCTAAGTCAGTATCTAAAAACTGCTCAATATATCCGCCAAGCTCTTTATTCTCTTTTGCTTTATTGTTTATATCTTTTTTAATTTCTTTTAATTCTTCACTGCTTAATGTCAAAGCTTTTTTTAATGTTATCATCATTATCCTTTATTATTAAACTTTTTAACCATAAATATATTACAAAACTACCCGCTATAAGCACAAAAATAGTAAAAAATACCAACCAAAGAGGAATCGGTTTATCCATTTATTACCTCTTCACATCTACTACAAAGGCTATCTTCTTTTTCACTCACATATCTCCAACATCTAGGACATTTATGTAAAGGAGATTTTTTAATAATAACAACAAATCTCTCATCTTCTCCCACATGAAACTCTTCTAAAGCTTCATTTTCTACATTATCACTTAATAAACTTACATTGAAAAATTCATTCATTTCATCTTTTAGTAATTTATCGTAATTTGTCTCAATAGCAAGTTCAAGAGTGTCTTTTATGATTTTTTCTTTTTTGAGTTTATCTACAATTTCATAAAATCTGCTTCTAATCTCTAAAATTTCTTCGTCAATAGAATTTTCTACACTCACAAGAGATGTATATATAAAGTCAAAAATATTTTTTGCATCTTCTTTTATAACTTTTGGAGCATTTTCAACCGCTTCATCCATTGTGTATGTTAAAACGGGAGCTAAAATAGCCATAAGTTCTTTTGCAATTACTGCCATTGTGCTTTGAGAATTTCTTCTTTTAGGGGAATTCAAAGCTTCACAATAAAGTCTGTCTTTACAAACATCCATATAAATTGCACTAAGTTCTGTAACAACAAAATTATTTAAAATTTGCATAGCTTTTGAGAAATCATATTTTCCAAATAGATAAACAACTTCATTAAATACATTTTTTGCCCTGGCTAAAATCCATTTATCTATCATTGAAGGATTATCAAGTTTAATTTCTTCTAAATCATTTACATTTGCAAGCAAAAATCTAATAGTATTTCTTAGTTTTCTATATTGCTCGCTTACCTGTTTTAAGATATTGTCACTTATTTTAATATCTCCCGTATAATCGCTTGTAGCAACCCAAAGTCTAAGAATTTCTGTTCCGAATTTTTTGCTAACTTCATTTGGAGCAACAACATTCCCCTTGGATTTACTCATTTTCTCACCCTTTTCATCAACAGTAAATCCGTGAGTAAGAATAGATTTATAAGGTGCTTTATTTTCAACGGCGGTTGAAACCAAAAGCGAACTTTGAAACCAGCCTCTGTGTTGGTCGCTTCCTTCAAGATACATACTTGCAGGATACTCCCCTGCATCATAATTTCCGCTTTTAAAAACGGCAAACCAAGTAGAACCGCTATCAAACCAAACATCTAAAATATCATTCACTTTTTCTAAATCAGGCGCTAACTCTTTTTTAGATTCCGGTAAAAGTTCTTCTATGCTCATTTCATACCAAGCATCGGCACCTTTTACTTTAAAAATTTCATAAATATTTTCTATAATTTCTTCATCAATAATAAGCTCGTCTGTCAGTTTATTTCTAAAAAATGCAATAGGAACACCCCAGTCTCTTTGTCTTGAAATACACCAGTCAGGTCTGTTTGAAACCATTGTTTTAAGTCTGTTTTCTCCTGTTTTTGGAGTAAATTCAACATTTTCAATTTCGCTTAAAGCTCTGTTTCTAAGAGTATCTCCTTGGGCTTCTTTATCCATTGCGATAAAAAACTGCTTGGTAGCTCTAAAAATAATAGGATTATGACATCTCCAACAATGAGGATAACTATGAGTAAATTTAGATACTTTTACTAAATTTTCTCCTAGCATTTCTAAAATTTCACTTTGTGCATCAAAAATAAATTTTCCTACAAATTCATTTGATTTTTCACCTAAAAGTTTTTCACTTTCTATAATTTCGGAATATTTACCTTCATCATTTACAGGCTGGATAATATCTTCATATCCGTATTTTAACCAAACTCTGTAATCATCTTCTCCGTGTCCCGGTGCTGTATGAACACATCCTGTTCCGCCGTCCATTGTTACATGTTCTCCAAGCAACACAACAGATTCTCGATTATTAAGAGGATTGACGGCTTTAAGTTTTTCAAGCTCTTTTGCATTAAATTCTTTTACAATTTCTCCGTTTACAACACCCTCTTCTTTAAGTTTTTCATACAAAGCTTTTGCAACTATAAAATTATCACTTGTTAAAACATATTTTTCTTCAGGATTTATTGAAATTCCCATATTTGCAGGAAGTGTCCAAGGAGTTGTAGTCCAGATAATTATTTTAGCATTTTCAATACCCAAAGCACTATTGGCTTCTTTAGTTAAAGGAAAAGCTACGAAAATTGAATAATCTTCTTTTTCTTCATACTCAACCTCAGCTTCTGCAAGAGCCGTTTTATCGTGCATACACCAAAAAACAGGTTTGCTTCTTTCTACTAAAAGACCTTTTTTTGCAATCTGGGCTAAGGCTTTATAAATATTTGCTTCAAATGCAAAATCCATTGTTTTATAAGGATTTTCCCAATCTCCAATCACTCCTAAATTTTTAAATTCTTCTTTTTGAATATCTATAAATTTAGCAGCGTGAGCCCTGCAAAGTTCTCTTAGTTTTGCTTTTGGAAGCGCCTCTTTTTTTGCTCTTCCTATCTTTTTTTCAACCTGTTGTTCAATAGGAAGTCCGTGGCAGTCCCATCCGGGAACATATCTTATATCAAAGCCTTGAAAATAGTAATATTTATTTATAATATCTTTTAAAATTTTATTAAGAGCGTGTCCTATATGAATATGCCCGTTTGCATAAGGAGGTCCGTCGTGAAGATTAAATTTATCATTTCCGCTTCTGTTTTGTTTCATTTTTTCATATATATTTTCGCTAAACCACTTTTTGTATCTTTTAGGTTCGTTTTGAGGAAGATTACCTCTCATTGGAAAAGTGGTTTTAGGAAGTAAGAGAGTATCTTTATAATCCATTATAGGTTTCCTTTTTTACGGTGTATTATATCAAAATATTATCCGATATGTGAGACAAATTTCACAACTTTTGTATCAGGAAAAAATTCTTCGGCTTTATTGTCGTAATCAAACTGAGACAAAATATCTCTTATAACATTAATTCTTGCCCTTTTTTTATCATTTGCATCAACAATCATCCAAGGTGCATAAGGAGTGGAAGTTGCAGCAAACATATCTTCTTTTAATTTTTGATAATCGTCATAATGCTCATAGCTTTTCCAATCTAAACTTGAGAGTTTCCATTTTTTAAGAGGGTCTGTTTCTCTTGATTCAAGGCGTTTTTTTTGCTCTTCTTTTGAAATATCAAGATAATATTTAAAAAATTTTATTCCTTCATCTACAATAAGCTCTTCGAATCTCGGACACTGTCTCATAAATTTAAGATACTCTTCTTTTGTGCAAAAACCAAAAACCATTTCAACACCGGCTCTATTATACCAGCTCCTGTTAAACAAAACCATTTCCCCGCCTGCAGGAAAATGCGGCACATACCTTTGAAAATACCACTGGGTTTTTTCCCTGTCGCTTGGTTTGTCAAGCGCTACACTTTTTGCAAATCTAGGATTTAAATGTTCTAAGATTCTTTTAATAGTTCCGTCTTTTCCGGCTGTATCAACTCCTTCAAATAAAACAAGCATTCTTTTATTGTTATTTTTAAGCCAGGTTTGAAGTTTAACTAATTCTATTTGAAGTTTCAAAAGCTCTTTTTCATAAAATTTATCTTTTAATTTTCCGTTTTTTTTAAATACTTTATCTTTAGGCAAAGAGTATTCAGGTAATAAATTCAAATCTTTGTTACTCATTTTCATTCCTTTTTAGTATAATTATATCACAAGGAGTTTAAATGGAAATATTATTTATAGGAAAAGAATGGCTTTTTAAAAACGCTTTAAAAGAAGAGCTTTTTAGATATATAGAACCGACAAACATAAAATATTTAAACGGATTTGATATAGATTTTAAACCAAAAAACGATACTTTAATTGTAACATCTCACAAAACATATCCGTTAGTTACCAGGATAATATCAAATATTCTTAATCAAAATCCGGTAATAAAAGAAAATCTTTTAATCCCTGAGAATGCAAAATACTCAAAAAACAGTTTTTTGGTTAAAATAGACAATTATGAAGTTAATGTAATATTATTTGAAGATATTTTACCCGAAATTTTTATAATCTCACCTCAATATGAAAAAATAAATATTTTCAAAATGGACAAAGATACCGCAAAAATGCTAATAGAGCCTATTTTTAACGCAACTAAAACAGATTATACAATTATTGAAAATGAAGGCGGATTTTTAGAAATTTATACAGAGCCTTTAAACGAAAAAATAAAAAAAGAGATTTTAAACGCCATTCCTTTTACGATTTTTGGAGATATTTTTGAACACATTATAAAAAATCTGCCTCCAAAAAAAATAACATTTGCCGAAAGCTGCACGGGCGGATTAATAGCCGCTAATCTTACAAAACATTCAGGTTCTAGTAACTGCTTTGACGGAAGTGTAGTAACATATGCAAATAGAATTAAAAACGAATGGTTAGGAGTTGAAAATTTCACACTTGAAAAATACGGAGCTGTAAGCGAACAGACTGTAAAAGAGATGCTCCTAGGTGCTATTGAAATAAGCAAAGCAGACTATGCCATAGCCGTAAGCGGAATTGCAGGTCCGACAGGCGGCACTCCGAATAAACCGGTCGGAACCGTTTATATAGGAGTTTCTAACACAAAAGAATTAAAAGTGGAGCTTCACCATTTCAAAGGTGACAGAAATTATATACAATACCAGGCAATGATGAACGCTATAAGAATGTTTATAACATTTAGCAATTTATATTCAAAAGGAAATTAATGAACCCGATAAATAGAGTTAAAAAAGCTATTGAAGAAATTCAAAAAGGCAATATTATTATTATGATAGATGACGAAGACAGGGAAAATGAAGGAGATTTGGTTTATGCAGGAGTGTTTTCCACACCTGAGAAAGTAAATTTTTTAGCAAGTAAAGGAAAAGGATTAATATGTATTTCCATAACCAATGAAATTGCAAAAAACTTAAATTTAAATCCAATGGTCCCACAAAACAGCGAGAGTTTTTCAACAGCCTTTACTATAAGCGTGGATGCAAAAGAATGTAAAACTGGAATTAGTGCATATGAAAGAGATTTAACTATTAAAAAACTAAGTTCTCCTACAAGCAAACCAAACGATTTTGTGCGTCCCGGTCATATTTTCCCGTTAATTGCCAAAAAAGGCGGCGTATTACAAAGAACAGGTCATACTGAAGGGAGTGTTGATATTTGCAAACTTGCAGGAGTTTATCCAACAGCTGTCATTTGTGAAATAATGAATGAAGACGGAACAATGGCAAGAAGAGATGATTTGGCAAAATTTGCAAAAAAAGAAGATTTATCCGTTGTCTATATTTCGGATATTGTAGAATACCGCCTTCAATTTGAAAGTCTGGTGGAAATTATTGATAAAAAAGATATCTATTTTGACGGGGTGGAATTTAAAAAATATACATTCAAAGACCATTTAGGAAACATCCATTACGCCGTTGCAAACAAACAAAAAGAGACATCAAATGTAAAATTTTATAAAGTTACAAAAAGCACAGACTTTTTACTTGATGATGAAAAAATAAAAGAATACAAAAAAGTAATTGAATACATCAAATACAATAACGGAGCTATTATTTTTATAGACTCCTCTTCAAAAGATAATAAAGAGTTTGGAATAGGAGCTCAGATTCTAAAAAAACTAGGCATTAAAAAATTAAATCTTCTTTCAAAAAACAAAAACGATTTAAACGCCCTAAAAGGTTTTGGAATAGAGATTAAAGATTATGTGGAGATAAAATGAAAATAATTTTGCATAATATGGGTGGTGCTAGAAATGAAAAAGAGTTAAAAGAATTTCTTTATAATATGTTTATGGATAAAAGAATAATCTCTTCTCCTGCAAAATTTATTCTAGCTCCTTTGATTTCTAATTTAAGATACAAAAAAGTATGGAAAAATTATGAAAAAATAGGTGGTAGCAGAATTTATAACATAACTGAAAATTTAGCCAAAAAAATAGAAAAATTAAGCGACATTAAAACAGTTTATGCATTTAGATATACAAAACCATATTTAAAAGATATAATAAAACAAGATGAAGAGATAATTTTTATTCCAATGTATCCGCACTACTCTTTTTCAACATACGAAAGCTCAATGGATGAATTAAAAGAAAACAAAATTAAAGCAAAAACAATAAAACCTTTTTACAAAAATCCTGAATTTAATGAAATTATAAAAAACAATATTTTAAAAGCTGTAAAAAATCCTAATGAATGGAATTTAATCTTTTCAGCTCACGGACTTCCTGAAAAAATGATAAAAAAAGGTGATTTATACGAAAAACAGATAAAAGAACATGTAGAAATTCTAAAAAGACTTTTGCCTGAATTTAAATCAATATCTCTTGCTTTTCAATCAAGATTCGGTCCGGGAGAGTGGCTAAAGCCTTATTTACACGAATATCTGGAAAATTTTAAAAATGAAAATGTTTTAATCTACCCTATTTCTTTTATGATAGATAATTCCGAAACAGATTTGGAGCTTAAAGTTGAATATAAAGAAGTTGCAAAAAATATTGGAATAAAAAATTATAAAGTGGTAGAATGTCCTAATGACAGTGATGAAGTGGCTCAATTTTTATTAGGGCTCATAAAACAAACGGAGGTTTAATATGAAAAAAATTTTAATTTTTCTTTTAATAACACTCTCATTTTCCTATCAACTTAAAGAATTTGTTACCTGCAAAGAAATTAAAAATCATATTCCAGTAAATATAACGGATAATTTTACTACCAAAGATAAAAAGGTTTATGCTTTTACATATTTCAAAAATATTGAAACAAATAAAACAATAGATTTTATATGGGAAAAATATGCAAATAATCAATGGAATTTATATGCAGACATTAAACTACCTATTTTTAAAGGAAGTAGATGGAGGACCTTTTCATATATTACGATAAGACCGTTTTTTAAGGGTAAATGGAGAATTAGTTTGTTTGATGGCAATAAAACAATAGCTTATAAAGATTTTAATATCTCTTCTTAAGCTTTTAATTTTAAATATAATTTTTCACTGACACTAAATTTTCATTGGTGGAGGTGTGGGGAATCGAACCCCAGTCCAAAAGCAAATTACCCTAAGCGTCTACACGCTTAGTTTGTTGATTATACTGCTTTGCAAGGCTCAGCAAACAAAGCCTTTTTGCAAAGAGAGATGCTTAAGTTTCGGAAAATCCGCCGCATCCATACGGAAAATCCTATCCACAATTTACTCTTCATCCGAGGCTGTGGAAAACCTCAGCGGATGAAGGCGCCCGAATGCTTAATTAAGCAGCAGCTGTTGCTACTGCTGGGCTATAGTTTTTGTTATTTGTTGCGTTTATATTTAGTGAGCCATTTTACCGCTTACTCATGCGGGCGTGCAGCTTAGGGCTTTTTACCCTTGTCGAAGCCGTGTCACCCCCGTTAAATTCTTTTTAAGAACTTAGCGGGATTGACTGATAGAATAATATCAAAGAAAACTTAAAAAGTCAAGTAATTTTTAAGCGAACTTTAAGTTTTTATTTGCTTAATAAAATTATATCTTAAAGTTTTGACAAAAAATGTCTTTTTATTCTCTTTTTAAAATTTTATCATTCAAGAAATCCAAAAAATGAGATTTTTGCTGAAATTCCCGATTTAATTCTTCCGGAATATAATATTTTTCTATCCATTCCACTAAAGAGATATTTTTATTCTTTTTAAACTCTATATATTTTTCAAAGAAAAAATCCATTTTACCGGCTTGTGAATATTTAATATGCCCGAAAGGAAAAAAATCAAGTTCCTTAAGAGCTTTTTTTATTGGAATACTCTTTATAATATGTAAATACAAAACCGAGACAAATCCGGTTCTGTCACTTCCGGCTTTGCAATGAATAAGAGCCGGTTTTTTCATTGATTTTAAAATATTTATAAGATTTAACAACTCTTTTTTTTCTGCAAATCCCCTTGATTTTAAAGAAACTGAAATAAGGTCTATATTATATTGTTTAGCAACTTCAATTTCATATTTTAAGTCTTTTAAATGCTCTTTTCCTCTTAAATTTAATATAGTTTTTATATTATATTTTTTTATGATTTTTTCAAGCTGTATTTTTGTCGGCTGAGCACTTCGGTATAAATTTTCATCTACTTTATGAAAATTTAGATAAAGATTACTTAAAAAATAATTTTTATAAAAAAAACTTTTCAATTAATCGCCTCTTTTATTATTTTTGCTTTTTCTTTAATTTTTTTAATTTTTTCACTGTTGCTTATATCTTCAAGTAATACACTCACAAAAGCACTTCCTACAATTACCCCGTCTACATTTAAAGCTTTTTCTTTTGCTGTTTTTTCATTTACTCCAAATCCTATAAAAAGCGGTGTATTTGTAACTTCTCTTATATTTTTTATAATTTCACCTAAATCTTCTTTCTTGCTAGCGCCTGTAATTCCGGCATATGCCACAAGATAAATAAACTCTTTTGGATTAGAAAGAATCTTTTTAATTCTCTCTTTTGAATCAGTAGGAGCTACAAAAGAAATTAAAGGAAATTTGTCTTCATATTCTATTGTTTCTTCATAAGGCAAATCGGGAATAATAAATCCTTTTACTCCAAAATTTTTTGCCTTATTTACCATAAAATCATAACCCTTATGATAAAAATTATTAAAATACCCCATCCAGTAAGTAGGAATATTTTTCGCAATTTTTTCACTTACATCAAAAGTATCTTGAAGTTTAAAGCCTTTCATTAAGGCTCTTTTATTTACTTCTTGAATAACATCTCCATCAGCCACAGGGTCAGAAAAAGGGATTCCAAGCTCAATTCCATCCACATATTCGCTTAACTCATTTATTAAATCAACAGTAAAATTTTTGTCCGGATAACCGGTTGTAATATACGCTATAAGTTTTTTCATCGTTTTCCTTTGGTATAATTATAAAAGATTATGAAATTATAACAAAGGTGTAATATGAAAAACACATTATCCGTATTAAACAAAAAAGAAAAACTTACAATGATTACCGCTTATGACGCACTTTTTGCCAAAATATTTGATGAAATTGCCGATATTATTTTGGTTGGGGACAGTTTGAATATGTCCTTTTTAGGAGAGAGTGATACCCTGACAGCTACACTTGAACAGATGATTTATCATACAAAAGCCGTTTGCAACGGGGCAAAAAAAGCTTATATTGTTTGTGATATGCCTTTTGGAACATATCATACTCCTGAAATTGCCCTGCAAAATGCCATTAAAATCTATAAAGAGACAAAAGCGGATGCCGTTAAACTTGAAGGGGGAATTGAAAAAGCCGAAACAATAAAACTGCTAAGCGATAACGCAATAGCGGTTGTAGGACATATCGGTCTTATGCCTCAATTCAGTAGAAGCGAAGGCGGATACAAAGTAAAAGGAAAAGATGAAGCTTCAAAAGAAAAATTACTCAACGATGCAAAAGCCATTGAAGAAGCGGGAGCCGTTATGCTTGTAATTGAAGGCGTAAAAGAAGATGTGGCAAAAGAAATAAGTAAAAGTGTTTCTATTCCGACTATCGGAATTGGAGCCGGGAGATACACAAAAGGTCAGGTTTTAGTATGGTCTGATATGCTTGGATTTTTTGATGAATTTAAACCGAAATTTGTCAGAAGATATTTAGACGGGGCAAAAATAGTAAAAGATGCGGTCAAAAAATATGTAGAAGATGTAAATAACGGCAATTTTCCAAGTGATGAGGAGATTTATTAATGCGAATTGTAGAGATAGAAAAAGTTGATTTTGAAGAGAGTTTTGAAAAATCCCTAAGACCCGCAAATTTAGATGAATATATAGGTCAAGAGCAGATTAAAAAAAATTTAAAAGTTTTTATAAAAGCGGCTAAAAAAAGAGATGAAACACTTGACCATCTCCTTTTTTTCGGACCCCCCGGGCTTGGTAAAACAACCCTAGCAAACATAATAGCAAATGAAATGAATGCAAATCTTAAAACAATATCAGCTCCAATGCTTGAAAAATCGGGAGATTTAGCTGCAATTTTAACAAATCTTGAAGATGGGGATATTCTCTTTATAGATGAAATTCACAGACTAAAAGCCAGCATTGAAGAAGTTTTATATTCTTCTATGGAGGATTTCAGACTTGATATTGTGATAGGCAGCGGACCTGCAGCTCAGACAATAAAACTTGATATTGAAAAATTCACTCTCATAGGAGCCACAACAAGAGCCGGAATGCTAAGCAATCCTTTAAGAGACAGATTCGGAATAAGTTTTAGACTGAATTTTTATACTCAAGAAGAACTCTCGTTGATTATTAAACTTGCAAGTAACAAATTAAATACCAAAATTGAAAAAGAAGCCTCTTTTGAAATAGCCAAACGCTCCCGCGGCACTCCTAGAATCGCTCTTAGACTTCTTAAAAGAGTCAGGGATTTTGCAGAAGTTGAAGAAACTCATATAAGCCATAATTTAGCCAAATATGCCCTGGATGAACTTGGAATAAACGAGCACGGGTTTGATGAACTTGATATCAGATTTTTAACACTTCTAGCAGATGCAAAAAAGCCTCTTGGACTTTCAACCATTGCCGCAGCGCTTAGCGAAGATGAAGACACTATTGAAGAAGTTATCGAGCCGTTTTTAATAGCAAACGGATACATAGAAAAAACGCCAAAAGGAAGAATTGCAACAAGAAAGAGTTATGAAATATTGAGATTTCAACCACAGGGGCTATTTTAATGATTAAAAGAATTATAAAATAGAAGGATAAGAATGAAATTTTTAACGGTTTTAACAATTATAATAGGATATTTTGTATATCTGACATACCAGCCCTATCTTTTGGATATAGCAATAGCTTCCCTTATGGCTATTGCATTTGGTAAAATAAACTATATGCTCTCAAAAAAAATCAAAAACCACTACATCATAGCCTTTATAGATACATTTATATTGGCTTTTATGATTTTCGGTCCTTTTTTATATTTTATTGTGGAACTTGGCAAATATATAAGTCATTTTGACCCGACTATTCTTAAAAACATAACCATTGAACTTCAAAAATTACTAAATCATCTTCCTCATTTCCTATCTTCTAAAATAGAAGAATATCTGACTTTGGATAATATAAATCAACTTTATAAAAAACTTCTGCCTTTTTTGGCAACTCTAACTCAAAAAAGTGCATTTTTTATAAAGGATGCCTTTTTAATAGTAATCTTTTTTTTCTTTGCTACACTTTATGGAAAAGAGATTTTATTATTCCTAAAAAAGATAATTCCAATGCCGGAAAAACAGCTTAAATCAATGTTTTTTAATACAAGCGAAGTTATGAGTGTTGTTTTTTATTCCAGTATTTTAACTGCTCTTTTAGAAGGCTCTTTATTTGGAATAATAGTCAGCTTTTACGGCTTAGATTTGTTTTTCTTTTTAGTTATGTATGCATTTGCTTCTATGATTCCGGTAATAGGCGGAATTATTATGTGGGGACCCGTGAGTTTATATTTGTATGCTCAGGGGAATACAAACGGTGCTATAGTGGTGGCTTTATATTCTGTAATAGTTATCTCAATAATTGCCGATACCTTTATAAAACCTCTTATTATTGACTGGGTTAAAAAGTTTTTTGAAAGTGAAATGGAGACAAGTTCACTTCTTATTTTCTTTTCTATTGTAGCGGGACTTTCGTCTTTTGGACTTTGGGGAATAATTTTAGGACCGGCAATTACTACTATGTTTATTTCCGTTTTAAGATTTTACGAAAGAATAAACTAAGTTAAGTCCAAATAACTAAACTTTTTTTATTTTTTCTATAAATATACTTGACAAGTATAAAATAAATTAGTATAATTTTATCGTCAATAAAAAAGAAAGAGTGCTAAAGATGAACGAAAGGCTTGAACTAATCTTAAACGAACTTATTAAATGTTACATTAAAATAAGAGAACCGATAAGTTCAAAGTCCCTAAAAGATTTAGCACGGCTTGATATTTCCGCATCTACTATAAGAGGCTATTTTCAAAGCCTTGAAAAAAAAGGGATGCTGAAAAAAGAGCACATAAGCAGCGGTTCTTATCCAAGCATTAAAGCAATGGAATTTTTCTGGAATCAAATGTTGCCGAACAAATGCGAATTTTGTATTGACACATTAGATAAAAAATGCAAAGAATTTGATATCTTTGCTTATGTAAAAATCTTTGAAAACCAGTTGTTATACAACATATATAATGTCCAAAACAAGTTCATCGTTTTGGAATTTGAAAATGACGAATTGGTTATTAAATATCAAAAAGAGATTTTTGATTTGCTTAATTCATTTAAAATGATGTCCATATCGGATTTGCAAAAAATTTTTCTTAAATACAAAATAAATGTTTTGTTAGAAAAACTAAAAAAATTTGATAAAAGCATTAAATTAAATGAAAAGTTATTATATAATAACTTTAATAACTTGAATTTAAATAATTTAAGTTATATCAATAATATCAAAGTGGATTATCAAAACAGATTAATAATAAAAAAAATAAAATTTTTAAAAAACAATAAAGATTTTGAAATTTATTTAATCGGTGATATATATTCCGATTTTCTAAATCTTTTTGAAACTATGAAAGGAGGGAAAAGTGAGCAAAAAACAACATAAAAACAACCACGAAGAAAAAGAAAATGAAAATTCAAAAGAGAATGAAATATTAAAAGAAAACGAAGAGCTTAAAGCTAAGCTAGATGAAGCGTTAAGAGCATATGCAAAATGTGAAAACGACAAAAAAATCCTACAAAAAGAGGCGGATGCCTATGCGGATTATGCATATGAAAAATTTGCAAAAGACCTTTTGCCGGTGCTTGATTCTCTTGAACTTGCAATAGCGCACTCAGGAGATATTGAAGATAAAGCGGAAGCTTTTGATAAATTGCTTGAAGGAGTGGAGCTTACTCTTAAAAAAATGACTGATGTATTTAAAAATCACGGTATTGAAGCGGTTGAACACGAAGAGTTTAATCCGGAATTTCATCAGGCAATTCAACATGTTCAAAGCGATGAACATAATGAAGGAGAAATAGTTGATATCTATCAAAAAGGATATAAACTAAAAAACAAACTAATAAGACCTTCAATGGTCACAATAAATAAAAAATAATTTAAGGAGGAAAATATGGGAAGAGTTATAGGAATTGACTTAGGAACAACAAACAGTGCAATGGCATATTATGATGGGAAAAATGCTAAAATCATTGCAAACAAAGAAGGTAAAAACACTACTCCATCAGTAGTTGCATTTACAGACAAAGGTGTTTTAGTAGGTGAACCTGCTAAAAGACAAGCTATCACAAACCCTGAAAGAACAATTTATTCCGTAAAAAGAATTATGGGTATGATGTGCAGCGAACCAAAAGCTGCCGAAGCTAAAAAACATGTTCAATACAAAATTGTAGATAAAAACGGAGCGTGTGCGGTTGAAGTGGATGGAAAAGTATATACTCCGCAAGAAATCAGTGCAAAAATTTTACAAAAATTAAAAAGCGACGCTGAAGAATTTTTCGGTGAAGAAGTAACAGAAGCCGTAATTACAGTTCCGGCATATTTTAACGATTCTCAAAGAAAAGCAACTCAAGAAGCCGGTAAAATTGCAGGACTTAATGTTTTAAGAATTATCAACGAACCGACAGCGGCGGCTCTTGCATACGGACTTGATAAAAAAGGCGAAGAAAAAGTGCTTGTTTATGACCTTGGTGGAGGAACATTTGATGTAACTGTTCTTGAAATCGGGGACGGAACATTCCAAGTTCTTTCAACTGACGGTAACGCATTCTTAGGTGGAGATGATTTTGACAACAGAATCGTTGAATGGTTAATTAGTGAATTCAAATCCGAGAGCGGAATTGATTTAAGCCAAGACAAAATGGCACTTCAAAGATTAAAAGACGCAGCTGAAACAGCTAAAAAAGAACTTTCAGGAAAAGATGAAACAGAAATCAACCTGCCGTTTATTACAGCAGATGCAACAGGACCAAAACATTTAGTGAAAAAATTAACAAGAGCAAAATTTGAAGCTATGATTGATGATTTATTACAAGAAACTTTAAAACATATTGATACGGCTTTAAATGATGCAGGATTATCTAAAGATGAAATCAATGAAATCGTAATGGTCGGTGGTTCAACAAGAATCCCTAAAGTTCAAGAATTGGTAAGCAACTATTTTAACGGTAAAAAACTAAATAAATCAGTTAACCCTGATGAAGTGGTAGCACTTGGTGCTTCAATTCAAGCCGGAGTATTAAAAGGTGATGTAAAAGATGTATTATTACTTGATGTTACACCTTTAAGCCTTGGTATTGAAACACTTGGCGGTGTTATGACAAAAATTATTGAAAAAGGAACAACAATTCCTGTTAAAAAATCACAAGTTTTCTCAACAGCGGAAGACAACCAAAGTGCAGTTACCATTCATGTATTGCAAGGTGAAGCGGAACTTGCAAAAGACAATAAATCTTTAGGACAATTCAACCTAGAAGGAATTCCGCCTGCACCAAGAGGAGTTCCTCAAATTGAAGTAACATTTGATATTGACGCAAACGGAGTATTGAATGTAAGCGCTAAAGATAAAACAAGCGGAAAAGAGCAAAAAATTACAATTACAGGAAGCTCAACTCTTAGCGAAGAAGAAATTGAAAAAATGGTAAGAGAAGCTGAAGAAGCAAATAAAAAAGAAAAAGCAAGAATTGAAGCAATAAAATCAAGAAATGAACTTGACGCAGTTGCATATCAAGCTGAAAAATTTATTAAAGACAACAAAGATAAACTTGGCGATGTAAGTGCACTTGAAGCAAAAATTGCAGATGCCAAAAAACTTGTAGAAGAACAAAGCGAAGACAAAGCCAAAATTGACGCTTTAAAAGAAGGAATTAATGCCGAACTTCAAAAAGCGGCTCAACAAGCAGCTCAAGCCGGACAAGGACAAGCTCAAGGCACTCAAAATGCAAATCAAAACAAAGGCGCAGATGACGATGTTATCGACGCAGAGGTTGAATAACCAACCTCTCCTTTTTTGATATAATTACAAACAGGCACACCAAGAGACTGCTAGAAATAGAGGAAAGTCCGGGCTGCAGCAAGACAGGAGTCAGTCTAACAGACTGCCGTCGCAAGACGAGGGAAAGTGCCACAGAAAACAGACCGCTATTTAGCAAGGGTGAAAAGGTGAGGTAAGAGCTCACCAGAGGATATAGCAATATATCCTGCTAGGTAAACCCACTCCGCAGCAAGGAGGGATGGTAAAGTCTTGCAATTTTACCCTCCGCAAAAACAATACCGTAAGGTATGTGTTTAGATAAATAGTCTCTTAAACAGAACCCGGCTTACAGGTGTGCCTCTTTGTAATTATAATAACTTATCTTATAATCAATACATTCACTCATTTATAGTATAATTTCACAAAAAAATAGGAGGCTGTATTGGATTATTATGAAATCCTTGGTATTAGTAAAACCGCCACACAAATAGAAATAAAAAAAGCTTACAGAAAACTTGCAATGAAATATCATCCGGATAAAAATCCGGGAGACACTGAAGCAGAAGAAAAATTCAAAGAAATCAACGAAGCTTATCAAGTCCTAAGCGATGAAGAAAAAAGAAAAATATATGATACATACGGAAAAGAAGGACTAGAAGGCAGAGGATACAGACCTTCAGGAAATTTTCAAGATATTTTTGATATGTTCAATGAAATGTTCGGCGGAGGATTCGGAGGAAGTGAAAGTGAATATTCAATGCCTTATGATTTGGATAAAGGAATGGAAATAACTTTAAGCTTTGAAGAAGCCGTTTACGGAGTAAGCAAAGAAATACATAACGAATATTATGCTCTGTGTGAAAAATGTAACGGCACGGGAGCAAAAGAAAAAGAGACCTGCCCTACTTGTAACGGCAGAGGAAGCGTCGTTATGGGAAACGGATTTATAAGAATGAGCCAAACCTGCCCTACTTGTAACGGCAGAGGCTATATAATCAAAGAAAAATGTGATGAATGCAAAGGCAAAGGTTACTCTGTAAAAAAAGAAAAAGTTCATATAGATATTCCAGCCGGTGTTGATAGCGGTATGAGAATGAGAGTTGCCAATAAAGGTAACGAAGGTCCGATGGGCAGAGGGGATTTATATATTTTATTTAATGTAAAACCTTCTAAAATATTTAAAAGAAAAGGAAATAATCTAATAGTTGAAGTGCCTGTTTTCTTTACAAGTGCCGTATTAGGAGAAAAAATCAATATTCCGACACTTAAAGGACATAAAGAAATAGAAATCAAAGCTTTTACAAAAGACAAGACTCAAATAGTCTTTAGAAACGAAGGAATTGCCGACCCTAACACAGGAATAAAAGGTGATTTATACGCAATTATAAATATTGCATATCCTAAAAAACTTAATGATGAGCAAAAAGAACTGCTTGAAAAACTGCATCAAAGTTTTACAGGAGAAATTAAAGAGCATAAATCATTTCTTGAAGAAGCCATAGATAAAGTCAAAGGCTGGTTTAAGGGTAAATAATTTACCCTAAAAGCCAATTTATCAAAACGAAAGCTGGTTTAAATATATAATCTGCAATAGGTGTAAAAAGAATAATTAAAAGCAAAAGCATTCCGTAAGGCTCTATTTTATTATAAAACCTGACAATACCGCTCCATCCAAATTCCAACGATAAAAATTTAAGCGCATTCGCCCCGTCAAGCGGAGGAATAGGAATAAGATTAAATACCGCCAAAATAACATTAATCAAAACGGAATAATATAAAAATAAAAATATTATACCGCTAAAAATACCCGTAGGCGGATAAAAAAAGCCTATTACACTTGAAGCGATAAGCGCTAAAAAGAAGTTATAAGTAACTCCGGCTAAAGATACGGCTACAGCTGCTAAATATCCTCCATTTTCTATCACTTTAAACATATTTACAGGCACAGGTTTTGCCCATCCGAAAATTATTGGGTCATGCACTCCTGCTAATTTTTGAGAAAAGAACAAAAGCAAAGGAAAAATAATACTGCCAAAAGGGTCTATATGTTTTATCGGATTGATTGTAAGCCTTCCGGCATTTTTAGCCGTATCGTCTCCATAATGTTTTGCAACCGCCCCGTGCATTATTTCGTGTCCTATTATAGAAACCCCAAAAGCCAAAACAAGTGCACTAAACTGAATAATAACTTCCACTATTTTCCTTTTTTACATCCGTCGGTTAGATACGGTTTTTTACCCTCTCTTAATTCTTCTTGTATTTCATTTACGCTTTTACCTACCCTGTTCCATCTTATTGTTCCGTTTTTATTCCAGCTCATATAAATAAACCAAGGTTTTCCTACAATAAGCTTATAAGGCACAGGTCCCCAAAATCTACTATCATCACTGTGGTCTCTGTTATCTCCCATCATAAAATATTCTCCCTTAGGGACAATAACCGGTCCATAGTTAAAAATCTGCTCAAACGGATTATCACCTTTTATAACATTAGGGTCGTGATGAATACCCGGATAAAGTTTTACATAAGGGTCTTTTGCCCATAAAACACCGTTTACAACAGAAGTTTTTGCTTCCATTTTTTTGGCGAATTTTATTGTTTTATCGGTATTGTTATCAATTCTTAAATAAAGATGTTTATTTCTAACCATTAATTCATCACCTCCTATCCCAACACATCTTTTTACAAAATGCATAGAAGGTTTCACAGGATAACGAAAAATTACAATATCACCTCTTTTTGGTCCGGGACCGTCTATTAAATGTCCATCACCTCTAAAATCCGGTAAAATAGGAATTTCAAGCCATGGAATATGAGGAATCGGTATTCCGTAAGCAAATTTTTTGGCAAAAAGCGCGTCTCCTGGAAGAAGCGTTCTTTTCATACTTCCACTTGGAATCACAAACGCTTGAGCCAAAAAGAAAATAACAAGTAAAACAATTACAATAGTTCCGGTCCAGCTGTTAGACCAGTGATAAAATTTTTTTAATTTATTTTTCATTAAGAGCCTTTTTTAGCAAAATTTCTTGCCGCTTTAAGAGTGTTTTTAAGAAGCATTGCAATAGTCATAGGACCTACACCTCCGGGCACCGGAGTTATGAAAGAAGCTTTTTTACTTACATTTTCAAAATCCACATCTCCTACAAGTTTTCCGTTATCTAATCTGTTTATTCCTATATCTATAACAACAGCGCCCTCTTTTACCATATCCGCTGTAATTAAATTAGGCTTTCCAACTCCGACAACTACAATATCGGCTCTTTTTGTATGTTCTTTTAAATCTTTTGTGGCGATATGACAGATATCAACCGTAGCCATTTCGTTAACCAAAAGCGCCCACATAGGTTTTCCTACTATGTTACTAGCACCTACCACACAAACATCTTTACCGTATAAATCAATTTTATACTCTTTAAACATCTCCATAACACCAAGAGGAGTGCAAGGCACAAAACTCTCAAGCCCTTCTACAAGTCTACCCATATTATACGGATGAAATCCGTCAACATCTTTAGCCGGGGAAACTCTTTCAAGAATCTTTGTAGTGTCAATATGTTTTGGAAGCGGAAGCTGTATTAAAAGCCCGTGAATATTAGGATTTTCATTAATCATATCTATTGTTGAAAGTAATTCTTTTTCACTTATTGTTTCAGGAAACTCATGAACTACAGAATAAATTCCAACCTCAGCGGAAGTGTTTTTTTTCATTTTTACATATGTTTGACTAGCAGGGTCATTTCCCACCAAAATAACAGCAAGCCCCGGAGTTAATCCCTCTTTTTTCATTTCATTAACTTCAACCTTAATCTCTTCTCTTATTTTTTGAGAGAGCTTTTTACCGTCTATTATTGTCATTTCTTTTCCTTTGTGGTAAAATATTTTAGAATTTTAACATAAAAGGATTTTTTTGAGATTAATACTTTTTTTATTACCTGTTTTTTTATTGGCAAAAGAAAATTGGTTTATAACAAAACTTGAATACGGCAAAATGTTATATCACAATCCAAGAGGTATAAGCTGCGCAAAATGCCACGGAGAAAATGCACAGGGAAAAGTAATTGCAAGATATTATATAACAAAAAACAATCAAAAAATTCTAAAAACAATAAAAGCTCCTGATATTACAAATATTGATTTTGATACTTTCCAAAAAAAACTTTTTCATAAAAAACTCTCAATTATGCCAAAATATAATTATTTAACACCTCAGGAAATAAGTGCTATTTATCTTTATATTCAATCTTTAAGGAATAAAAAATGATTTTTGAAAACACTGAGTTTTTAGAAAAAATTTTAAAAAACAATGATATAAAAAAAGCTCTTGAATTTATAAAGCCTGTCAAAACAAATTTAGTAACCACCAAAAAAAGAAGTGCTTTAATGGTAAGCGGACATCAAATAAAACATTTAAATAAAATAGACGAATTAAAAGCCGATATTATTATGCTAAACCTAGAAGATGGAGTTCCAAAAGAAAAAAAGAAAATAGCCAGATATTTAACGGCAATTTTTCTCTCTCACTACAAAAATCCGAATAAAGAAATAGTCATAAGAGTAAATGCCCTTAATGAAGGTGGAACGGAAGATATAAAATTTTTGGATAAATTTTCTTTCAATGCTTTTAGAATCCCGAAAGTCACTTCTCTTGAAGATGTTGACGATGTTTTTTTTATAACAGACAAAGATTTGCATATTTCCGTAGAAACAAAAGAGATTTTTGTAAATTTAAAAGATTTTACTCATCCTAAAATAAAAGCTTTTTATATAGGAATTTATGATTTACTAAATGAACTTAATATTCCTCACTCTGTTATAAATTTAGAAAATCCGTTTATTCATAAAATTTTAGCCGACTTTTCACTCTATTCAAATTACAACAACATAACACCTGTCGGATTTGTATATCAGCAATATAAAGATTTAGAAGGATTTAAAAAATGGTGCCTGCTTCAAAAAAATACGGGAATAAAAGGCGTCGGATGTATAACTCCCGCCCAGGTTGAAATTGCAAATAAAATTTTTGATGAAGACATAGAATTTGCAAAAATGATAGTTGAAAGATTTGAGAATATTGGTCCTTTTACAATAGACGGACTTTTTGTAGATGAGCCTATTTATAAAAATTACTTACAAATATTAAAAAATTAAGTCTCTTTTTCTTTCATCATTAAAATATATTTCCCTCTGTTTGTATCCAAAATATTAGCGGACATTAAAATTTTTTTTGCATTTAAATAATCTTTATTCAGAGCATATTTTTCAGCTTTTGAGAGTATTTGATTGAATTTTGTTTTAACTTCACCGTATTCTTTTAAGTCTTGTAAATAAGTATATTTTTTTGCCATTTCAAGAGCATTTTTTAAATCTTCACTTTTAACAAATTCCAAAAATTTCAATGAATTATCAACAATATCCATAAGACTTCGGGCTTTTTTTTCATATCCTTGTATATCTTTTAAAATTTCAAGGGCTTTTTTTGCTTTTTCAAATTTTTCTTCTTTTATAAACTTTTCAATAAATTTATATAAAAATTCAGCATATTCCATTACTTCTTTATACTCTTTTGTATTTTTTAAAGCCGGATTCAAATTGATAATTTCAAAAAATTCTTTAAAATTTCTTTCTTCCTTTGCCTTTTTTAATTTTAAAACAAGTTCCGGATTATTAAATATAGATTCTATATAAATCATTTTTGAAGGAATATCCAAAAAGCGTTTTAAAACAGTTTTTGCATTTTCTGTTTCTCCTTTTGAAATAAATTCAACCGCTTTTTCATAAACTATATTAAATCTTTTTTCTAAATCTTCATAATATTTAGTTTCTTTCAAAAGAGGATACTCTTCAATCAATTTATAAGCCAAATAATAATCATTTCTGTTTAAAGCAAATTTCAGTCGTTTTTTGTTATATTTATCAAATCATAAAAAATAACCGCTTTATCAAATCCCCCCGCATATAAAACCCTCCCGCTTTCATCAAAATCAATATCCGTAATAAAATATTTGTGTTTTGGAAGTTTTAAAACCTGTTTTTTTAATTCCGTATTATAAACATAAACATCTCCGCTTATAGACCCACTGACAAAATATTTATCGTCTTTAGAAAAACCGACACTTAAAATATCAGTTGTCTGCTCGTTAAATTCTTTTATTAATTTTTGTTTCTAAATCCCATAAAAAAAGATATTTTTTAACAGCTATCAATAAAAACTTACCGTTATTTGATATTTTTACACTTTTTTCATCGGCTTTGTTTTTTAAAGGGAGTTTAAAAGAATTAATAATCTCTAATTTTTCATTTAGATAATAAATTTTGTTATATTCATCAACAATAATTAAATTTTTATTTCTTATACAAAAACAAGAGATTCCGGAGTTTATATTCTTAAAAAATTTCATTTTAAAAAACAGCCCTATCCATTAATTTCCTTTAAAATTTCATCTGCAATACTCTCCTCATCCACTTTTAAAAATTTTTCAACACTTTTAACATCTCCGTGAGAAATAAATTTATCCGGATATTCAAAACTTCTTATATATTTATGAAGCCCGTTTTCTTTGGCAAAAGAGCTCAACATCTCCCCTATTCCGCCTTTTTTGGCATTATCGCTTATTACATACCACTTATTAGCTTCAAAGCTTTTTAACAGTTCTTCATCAAAAGGTTTTACAAATCTCAAATCCATAAGTCCGACATTAATATTTTTCTCTTTTAAAATATTATAAACCTTATATGCCTTTCCGACTCCGTTTCCATATCCTATTAACATAATATTTTTATTTTCTATTAATATTTCGCCTTTTCCAAGTTCAAACTTTTTATCCGGAAAAATTCCATCTTCAAGCTCAAATTCTCCTCTTGGATATCTAAACGCCGACGGACCTTTATCAAAATGATAAGCAAAAGAGAGAGCTTTTTTAAGAGTGGCAAAATCCCTTGGAGCAAATAAAGTCATATTAGGAACTATTCTTAAAAATCCGACATCAAACACACCTTGATGTGTCTCCCCATCCGCTCCTACAATTCCGGCTCTGTCTATAGCAAATCTTACAGGATAATTATCCAAACATACATCGTGAATTATCTGGTCGTATCCTCTTTGTAAAAAAGTGGAATAAATGGCAACAAAAGGCTTAAATCCCTCTTTTGCCATAGGTGCCATAGAAGTTACGGCATGCTGCTCTGCAATCCCTACATCCCAAAACCTATCTGGAAACTCATTCATAAGCTCTTTTATGCCCGTTCCACTTGGCATTGCGGCTGTAACCCCTACTACTTTTTCATCCTCTTTTGCAATTTCTAAAAGCTTTTTAGCAAAAATTTTAGTAGCGGAGATTTTTGATTTTTTAAGACTTTTGCCTGTTTTTAAATCAAAAGGACCTACTCCGTGCCAATGCTCATAATATCCTTCGGCTTGTTCGTATCCTTTTCCTTTTATTGTTTTTGCGTGAATAATTACAGGTTTTTTAAGTTCTTTTGCAAGTTTTAAAGTATTGACAATCTCTTCAATGTTATGCCCGTTAATAGGACCTATATATTCAAGTCCCATCTCTTCAAAAAATATTCCGTTTACGCTAAGCATTTCTTCAAATTTTTTGGCTGCATATTTAAAATCATCAGGCGCTTTTTCCAAAAATTTTTTAAACCTGTCTTTAAAATTCTGATAAAATTTACCGGCTTTTAGTTTTGTAAGATATTTACTAAGAGCTCCTATTGGCTTTCCTATACTCATTTCATTGTCGTTAAGAATAATTACAACAGGTAGTTTTTTATCTCCAAGCTCATTTAAAGCCTCATAAACCATCCCGGCACTCATAGCCCCGTCTCCTATTAAAACAACCGGGGTTCTATCTTCTTTTTTAAGTTTTATAGCCTTAGCTGCACCAACGGCTACGGAAATAGAAGTTGAAGAATGCCCCGCACTAAAATAATCATATTTACTTTCACTTGGTCTTGTATATCCGCTAATACCTCCAAATTGTCTTAGAGTATCAAATTCTTCCCATCTGCCTGTAAGTAATTTATGTGCATATGCCTGATGGGAAACATCAAAAATAAAAGGGTCTTTATTTACATCAAAAACATAATGCATTCCCACAATCAAATCTACTGCTCCAAGGGTTGAGCTTAAATGTCCTCCGTGTTTTGAGACGGTAGAGAGTATTTTTTCTCTTATTTTTTTAGCTAAATTATTTAATTCATTTATATTCATATTTTTATCTATCATTCTTTACCTTCTAA
>JALVWY010000161.1:0-10679 GCA_027023105.1 Campylobacterales bacterium
TAACATTGATTTTAAATCCGTTCCATTTTATAGCCGTATTTTTAGAAAGAATTGTAATTCCTCTTTCTTTTTCAATATCATTACTGTCCATTACTCTTTCACCGAATTCTTTTCTTTCATCAAGAGTCCCGGATTGTTTAAGTAGCTCATCTACAAGTGTTGTTTTCCCATGGTCAACATGGGCGATAACTGCGATATTTCTAATATTCTTCATTAATTGCCTTTAAAATTTTTTCGCAATTATATCACAATAATAAAGTAAAAGAGTGAATGAATAAATGAGCTGTTAAATTTTTGGGAACATAAATTGCTTAATATAAAATAAAAAAGGTTTTTTGTTAATGAAAATAAGCGATTTATTAAATCTTTTAGAAAAAACATCTAATAATAAAAATAAAAAAAATTCTAAAATAGATTTTTTGGAAATGCTTTTAAAAAATATTGACAACAAAAAAGAAATCAAAGATATTATTTTACATTCAAACCTTACAGAAGAACAAAAAAACAAACTGCTTCAAAAATTTCTTTTAAAATACAGCAACTATTTGAAAAAAATCAAAATTCAATGATAATAATTTCTGTCGGAACAGCTCTAAGACCTCTTATGAAAGAAGGGATTAAGAGTGATTTTCATATAGAACAAGAGAGGATTGATTTATTAATTGACGCTTTAAAAGATATTTTACCTGAGTATAACGGAATTTTCGTAGGTGCAAATGTAGTAAATCCAAAAATTTTTGAAATGGCAAAAAATCCCTATATGTATACAAGAGAAGGATTTACATTTGAGAGCTTTTATCCAAGAGTTTTAATTTTTTCTTCTCCTATTGTAGGAAATACGGGAGTTAGTTTTGCGGCAAATTTTACAAAAGAGATTTATCTTTGCGGAATGGATTTGGGATTTAGACTAGGAGAGAAAAAACACTCCAAAAACAGCTTTTATGATTCAAAAGAAGATACTCAAAAAGACGGAATAAAAATAAAAGGAAACTTCAGTAACGATATTTACACGGATTCTCTTCTTTTATCAAGCAAAATGGCAATAGAAAGACTCATAAAAGCCAAAAATTTAAAGATTTATAATTTAAGTGACGGAGCTTACATAGAAAATTCTATCCCGCTAAAAGATAAAACACTTCCAAAAATTGATAAAAAAAATTATATAAAAGAAATTTTAACTGCTTTTACCACCCAAAAATTTTATGAAAAAGAGCCGAATTTATACCCGCTTTTAAATGCAGTATCTAAAACATTCAAAACGCTAAATATTAACGATTATAAACATTTAACAGGCGTTATGGACTTTTTAGAAGATTTAATTACGGCTTATCGTTCCAAAGACCCCTCAGCCTATTCACTTATTAGAGGCTCTTTATGGCATATTTTACTTAACTTTTATATTTTAGCTCACAAACTGGAAAACAAAAAAGATATATTTAAACTTGCAAAAATATTAAAAAAAGAGATTTTTGAATTTGAAAAAGAGTTTAAAAAGGATTATCACTCACATTAATCACATCTTTATTTTCCGCCCATCCTCTTCTTGATTGATTTACTCCATATTTAATAAAATTTAACTCTTTTTTAGTTTTTGCACCTGAAACTATTGAAATTTTAACCCCTTTACTAATTGCACTTTTTATTAAAACTTCGCTTATCAAATTATTTGGTTTTGAGATAACTTCCAAAGCCACATTCTCTTTTTTCATTTCTTCAAATATGGTTTCAAAATCTATATTAAGCTCTTTTTTTGCCTGAATATCTCTAAAAAATCTTAAAAAATCAACTTTTTTTATAGCCTTTAAAATATTTTCGCTAGTGGCATTTTCATTTACGATACCTACTAAAAAATCATAATCTTCATTAATTTCCAACTTATTCACATCAACTTCCAAAATTTTATAAACTTTTATATCATCTCTTTTTATTTTTGCATTAACCCCCACATACTTATAACCAAGCTTAATGGCTTCATCAATCAAATCAACTGAAATATTTAAATCCCCTTTAATATCTTCTAAATTAACTAAATTAGGCAAAGAATGATTTAAACACGCTTCAATTTCTCCCCTGTTTTCTCTGAGTTCCGGTTCCATATAACAAAGACCGACGGCTTCATAAACTTCTTCTTCTGTTTTACCGGCTATTTTTTTATCATTTTTATAAACACCGTATTCATTTACTTTCATATCTTTATCAATAGCTATTTTTCTAATTTCTATGTTATGCGCTTTACTTCCCGTAAAATAGTGTAAAGCCGCCCCGTAACTTTCACGGCTGACGGCTCTTAAATCTATTTGCAAATCATTATCCAAAAAAACGGTTGAACGGGTAAGTCCGGCTGAATGGATTTCTTTTACTCTTGGATATTTTACAAAATATTCACTGACTTTCATATAATCTTCAGCCACCACCAAAATATCCAAATCTCCCACCGTCTCTTTTCTTCTTCTGTAACTTCCCGCAATTTCTACAATTTCCACACCTGGAAATTTTGAGAGATACTCTCTTAAATCTTCCGCCATATCTTCAACATCAGCCCATAAAAATCTTATTCCGGCTTTTTTAAGCTGTTTTATTCCTTTTAATATTTTTTGAATAAGTGTAGGACCAAATCCCGGAAGTTTATCAAGCTCTCCGTTTTCGGCATATTTTTTAAGCTCATCAAGTGAAGTAACACCAAAAGCATCGTAAATCTGCTTTATTCTTTTTGGTCCTAAGCCTTCGATTGAAAGCATATCAATAAGACCCTCGGGAATCTCTTTTTTAAGCTCTTCAAGTTTTGAAAATTTACCGGTAGTTACTATCTCTTTTATATAAGTGCTTAAATCATTTCCGATTCCTGGGAGCTTTGTTAAATCAAATCCTTCTTTTACCAGTTTTTCAAAATCTTTACTTGAATTTTCTATTAATTTTGCGGCATTTCTATAAGCCCTTACTTTAAAAGGGTTTTCTCCTTTAATTTCCAGTAAATTGGCTGTTTGTGAAAGCATATCCGCAATTTCTTTATTTGTAATCATTTTAGACCTTCTAAAAATTCTTTTAATTTATCATTTAACGGCAAAACCACCTGTTTTCTTTTGCTTGTTTCACCTTTTATTTCTATATAGCTCTTAGGTATTTTAAACATTTTAGATAAAAATTTAATCAGCTCTTTATTCGCCGCACCTTCAACAGCCGGGGCTTTTATGTTAATTTTCAGTTTATCTTCATCATAAATACCGGCAATTTTATTTTTGCTTGAATTTGGCTGAGCTTTTATATTAATAACCGCTTTATCATTTTTTATTTCATAAAATTTAGCCATTTTTTACCTTTTTTACTATTTTTTCTACATCAACTTTCGTTTTTATTTTTGTAGGCTTAGCATTTTTTATACTATCATTTATTTCATCTGCTTCGCAAATTTTAATATTTTCTACTTCACTGTATAGAGTCTTTTGATTAAAATAATACTTCCCGCTGATTATAGGCTTATTAAAATATGCCGCTTCTATCGGATTGTGCCCGCCTACATTATCTACAAAACTCCCGCCTAAAATAACCATATCAGCCACTGAATATAAATTAACAAGCTCTCCCATTTTATTACATAAAATCAAATCTTCATTTAAAAGATTATCCATTTGAGAAATTTTCTTAACTTTTCCAAATTTTTTCATAACCTCATAAACTTCATTAAATCTTTCCGGATGTCTTGGAACCACTACAATTTGATAATTTTTTAAATCAAGATTTTTTAAAATCAATTCTTCTTCATTTTCATGCGTAGAAGCCACAACGATTAAAGGCTTTGCTTTTATATATTTTTTTGTAATTTTAGGTTCAAAATAAGTTTTAATATTCCCTGCAACTTCCACATTCTTTGCCCCAAGAGAAATTAATCTTTTTTCATCTTCTTCGCTTTGGGCTAGCACAATATCTATATTTTCAAAAATTTTTTTATAAAACCACTTAAATTTAAGATATTTAGGATAACTTTTTTCACTGATTCTGGCATTTAGTAAAATAGTTTTACCGCATCTTCTTTTTGCTACGAAAAACAGCATATACCAAAGCTCCGCTTCCATAACAACAAGACTCTCGCAAGGCTTAACCCAAAAAGGCAAAAATATCTCATAAGGCAAAAATCTTACATCTGCATTTTTATATTTTTTGGCTTCTTCGTAACCGGTATTTGTAATAACACTTATATTAACTTTTTCAAATTTTTCAACCAAAGGTTTTAAGGCTCTCGTTTCTCCAAGTGAGCAGCTGTGAAACCAATGCGTTTTATCTTCAAAAGGGGGGTTATTTATTAAAAAAAATCTAGCGGGAATAGAATCTTTATATTTTTTTTTGAGACTGAGAAATAATAAAAAAGGAAGGGAAATCAAATAAATAAAAAAAGCAAAAAAAAAGTAGAAAATTAAAAAGCTAATTTTTTTCACTTCTCTTGTAAATCTTCTGGCTCAATAAATAAAACTCTACCACAATGAGGACAGCTGACTATTTCTTCACCTTTTATAACTTCTGAATAAATTTTGTCGTTTATTTTCATATTACATCCTGTGCAAGCCTGTTTTTTAATAGGTGTTACGGCTGTGATTCCAGCCCATCTTTTGATTTTTTCATAAAATCTGTAAATATTCGGATTCATTTTTTGAATAAGTTCGTCTCTTTTTTTATAAAGTTCTTCTTTTTGTTTTTCAATGCTTTCTAATTTTTTATCCACATCAACTTTTGTTAATGTAATTTCAGCTTCTGTTTTTTCTATTTCTTTTTGAAG
Source organism: Campylobacterales bacterium (assembly GCA_027023105.1). GTDB lineage: Bacteria > Campylobacterota > Campylobacteria > Campylobacterales > Nautiliaceae > JALTBU01. Next base: position 4,769 of record JALVWY010000161.1, read on the forward strand.
CTCTTTTTTTTCTTCTTCTTTTTGCTCTAAAATTTTCTCAAATCTTGCAATATCTTCATTTGCACCTTCTATTTGTTCTTTTGCCAACTCTTCTTCTATTTGAAGAGCTTTAAACTCTTTTTCACTTTTAACTTTATTTTGTTTTTCTTCAATATCTTTTAATTTGTCTTTAAGTTCGGTTATCAACAGCTCATTTTTACTTCTTTTTAATTTAATATTCTTAATTTCTCCATCAAGCTTTTCAAGTCTGTTTTCAAGAGATTTTTTTTGATTTTCAAGTTTAATTAAAGGCGCTTTTATATTCGCTTCTACAGGTTCAAGTTCTTGTAATCTTCTTTCAAGTCTGTTAAGTTCTATTAATTCTTCCAAAAATTTATTCATTATCTACCTTTTTTAATGAAATTATATCAAAATAAACGGGTCAAGAGAGTTGCTCTTAGTAATCTCTACATCAATTTTTTCATCTAAAATATCAAATAAAATATCGCTGAAATATTTTTCACTTGTATAATGTGTCATATCAATAAGGCTTATTCCCCTAACCTTTGCATCCATTGCTTCGTGATATTTAATATCTCCCGTTAAAAAACAATCGGCTTTTATATTATCCAAAAGCCCCATTCCAGACCCTGTGGTAACGGCAACTTTTTTAATTTTATCTTTTGCCAAAACCGCTTTTATATTATCCATATTTAATTTTTGCTTTACATATTCAACCAATTCATAAAAATCCATATCAACATCGGCATAAAACACAAAATCTTGCGCTTCTCCTTCAAATCCTAAAACATTTTTTGCAACATATTCATTTAAATGAGTTTTATCAAAATTTGTATGCATTGCAATATGCGAAATATTTTTTTTAGCCATTTTTAAAAGAAGTTTTGTTGAAAATCTGTTCGGAATAACTTTTTTTACAGGCTTAAAAATCAAAGGGTGATGAGTTATTAAAAGTGAATTTTCATCCATTTTTTCTATTAACTCTTCATCAATATCAATAGAAATATAAATTTTTTTAACTTCATCACCAAAATCCCCAAGATTTAGCCCGCTGTTATCCCAGCTTTCCTGAAGCTCAAAAGGGGAAATTTCATTTAAAATATCATAAATCGTTCTTATTTTCATCAATTTCCTTTAAGAATTTCTAAGCTCTACATATGTTTCAGCCACACCTTTTGAAAGCTCTCTTATTTTTAGAATATAATTTTGTCTTTCTGTTTGAGAAATTGCTTTTCTGGCATCAAGAACATTAAAAATATGACTGGCTAAAATAGTATAATCATAAGCCGGAAGCGGTAATTTTGCTTCTAAACATCTTTTTACTTCATTTGCGGCATCTTCAAACCATCTAAATAACATATCAACATTTGCAACTTCAAAATTGTATTTTGAAAACTCATATTCACTTGTCTTGTGCATATCCCCGTAAGTTGTGTTTTCATTCCATTTAATATCATAAACATTATCAACACCCTGAAGATACATAGCAAGTCTTTCTGTCCCGTATGTTATCTCAACAGGTACCGGAGAAGTTTTAATGCCTCCTACTTGTTGAAAATAGGTAAACTGGGTAACTTCCATACCATCAAGCCATACTTCCCATCCAAGTCCCCACGCTCCAAGTGTCGGAGATTCCCAGTTATCTTCCACAAATCTTATATCGTGTTCTTTTATATTAAGCCCTAAAAATTCAAGACTTTCAAGATACATATCCTGAATATTATCGGGACTTGGCTTCATAATAACCTGAAACTGATAATAACTTCCTAGTCTATTAGGATTTTCCCCGTATCTTCCGTCAGTCGGTCTTCTGCTTGGCGCAACATAAGCCACATTCCAATGTCTGTTTTCAAGACTTCTAAGAAGAGTTGCCGGATGAAATGTCCCCGCCCCGCTTGGAAAATCATAAGGCATAACAATATTACAACCCTTATTTTTCCAAAATTCTTGAAGTTTTAATAATAAATCACTAAAATAAAGCATAAAAATCCTTTTTTTATGAAATTATACTTATTTTGATTTCATAAGCATATATTCTCCGTTTTTAGAATTACTCTCTCTTGCAACCACATCACATTTTACTTTAAACAGATAAAAAACTTCTCTTTTTATTTCATTAAAAAGGCATTCAAAATTTCCCATACCTTTACTTATAACCAAATCGGAATTATAAAATATATTTTTGCTTTTTTCATTAGCTTTTTCTAAACAAAATCCGGGAGAATCAACCCCGCTGTCAATTACTTCGGCTAATTCAAATATTTCAAGTCCTTTTAAATCTTTAAGAGTTACATCATTTATAACAGGTTTGCCCCTTACAACATAAAAAATTTTTACATCGGGATTAAACTCTTTTATAACTTTTATTAAAATTTCATCAAAAACATTCTCTCCGGCATTATCTGCTAAATAGCATATGGTTTTTGCTTTTAGGGCTTTTTCTTTAAATTTATCATAGTCATTTTTAAAAAAGTCCATTTCAAAAATTCTTTTAATCTCTTTTGTTAAATCATAATCCTGATTTACTCCTAAATCAATAACATTTCCGGCAACTGCAATTTTACAAGCATCAAAAAGCTTATCTTTTGATTTAGAAAGTCTGCTTAAAAGAATCGGTTTAAATTTTAAAGCTTCATTAATAGCCTCAATTTTTTCTTTTTCATACAAATCTTCTTTTTTTGTAATTTTAGAAATCACTTCATATACTTCACTTGCCACCACAGGAGGAGCAAAAGACAAATCATATTTACTCAAAACAAAAGCCGCTTTTTGCAAAACCTTAGCGGCTGTTTTTTCGTCTAAGTCAAGTCTATTTGTAATATTAAAAGTTTGATTATAAATACATAAATAACACTCTTTACTTATATTCATTTAAGTCCAATCTCCCTTTTAATAACAGGCTCGTTAAATCCGCAAATCCATCTGCTTCCTATTAAAATAACAGGCACTCCCCTGCATCCGTGTCTTTCGCAGTCTTTTGCCGCTTTTTTATCTTTTGAGATATCTATTTTTCTATATTTTATTTTGTTTTTTTTGAAAAACTGCTCGGCTTTTGTGCACCATACACACCCCGGTGCACTAAAAACCACAACTCTTTTTTGTGCTGCCATTTATCCTCCTTCTTCGTTATTTTCTTTTTTAAGCACTCTGCCCCACATAAGTTTATATTTTTTCCTGCAAAATTCAAGCTCTTCTTGAGCAATTTCAAGCTGTTTTTGCAAAGTTTCTATTGTTTTTTTAGATTCGTCATAGACTTCTTGGATAGAATAAACAGATTCTTTTAAAAATTTGTTTTCATCTTTTAAGGCTTCTATTGTCTCATCTTTACTCATTAAAACTTTCTCGTGCAATGCCAAAAACATAGAAACAGTCTTTTCCACAAGAGAATTTTCTTTTTCTATAATTTGAAGTTCTTGCATAGGAACAAGTGATTTTGCCAAAGTTTCCACCTCAACAAAAATTCCTTCACCTGTTTTTTTGCATTTTAATTTTTTTTCTTTGCACAAAGATATTATCTCTTTTTTTTCTTTACCGCTAAGCTTGGCAAATTCTTCTATAGAAAGCCAGGTTTGCATCAGTCTAATTTAACCTCAACTTCTTTTGAATCAAGCTCAACTTTTTTTGCTTGTGCGATTCTGTCTTCTTCAAGTTTTGCTTTTAATTCTTCATCACTGTTTGCTAAAATCTGAAGAGCAAGATATGCCGCGTTTTTAGCTCCCGCTTTTCCTACAGAAAGTGTCGCTACAGGCATACCTCCTGGCATTTGAACAGTAGAAAGAAGTGCATCAAGCCCGTCCATCATACCGCTTGGCATTGGAACCCCGATAACAGGTCTTGTTGTAATACTTGCGACAACCCCTGCTAAATGCGCCGCCATTCCAGCCCCGCAAATAAATACTTTTGCACCTTTTTCTTCAGCTTCTTTTACATAAGTGTGTGTTCTCTCAGGCGTTCTGTGTGCTGAAGTTATTATCACTTCGTAAGGAATTTGAAATTTTTCCAAAATTTTAACAGCCTCTATCATTATTTCATAATCGCTCTTGCTTCCCATTAAAATACTTACAAATTTCATTTTTTTTCCTTTGTTTTTTATATGCCGTTTGGGCTAAATTCAACTTTTTTTCTAATAAAACTAAGGTGCGGCAATTTACATGGCAGTTTTATAGGATTTTGATTACCGCTGTGAACCGAACTTAATTCTTTATCGTTTTTAGTTAAAATTTTATCAAGTTTAAGATACCATTTACCGTTTTGTTTATAAATTTTTCCTATTTCGTTTTCACACTCGCTAATATTCTCATCCGGTGCTAAAATTTCCATTATATCTCCCGGGAAAATTTTATATTTGCACATAAAAGTATTCTCATCTTCATTTACAATCCCTGCAACCTGCCACTCCCCGTGTGTAAGAGAAGTTTCAAGGTTTTGTGTATCGTCTCTTTCATAAGGTCTTTTTACAAGATAGGCGTCTGTTAGACCTCTGTTTTTAGTGGTTAAAATTTCTTTATAATATTTTTCGCATTCACATTTTCCTGTCTTTTCAAATTCATCAATGGCGTTTCTATAAGCTTTTGTAACAACTCCTACATAATATGGAGCTTTTGTTCTTCCTTCTATTTTTACAGAATCAATCACCCCGCTTTTTAAAATTTCCGGAATATGATTAATAAGACACAAATCTTTTGCATTCATTATATAAGTGCCGTCACTATATTCTTCCATTTTGAACATTTTACCTGTATCCGGATTTTCGGCATACAAAACATAAGGATATCTGCAGTCATTCGCACAGCTTCCTTTATTCGGGTTTCTACCAAACTGAACGGCACTTAAAAGACATCTGCCGCTATAGGCAAAACACATAGCCCCGTGAACAAAAATTTCTATTTCAATATCGGGGACTTTTTGTTTTATTTTTATTAAATCACTAAGCATTGTTTCTCTTGCTGCTATTATTCTTTTTACACCGAAATCTCTGTATGCCTCATAATCCCAGGAATTTAAAGCGTTTGCCTGGGTTGAGAGATGAATGTCAATCTCAGGGGCTATCTCACTAGCTCTTTTTACAACCCCAAGAGTTGATATAATCATTGCATCCACGCCTATTTCTTTAAGTTTTTTAATATGATTTTCAACTAAACCAAGCTGAGATTCAAAAGGAAAAGAATTAACAGTCGCATAAACTTTCACTCCTCTTTTATGGGCGTAATCAACCGCTTTAGCAAATGTTTCGTAATTAAACTCTTTTCCGCTGTGACATCTAAGTGAGAAATGGCTTACCCCTGCATAAACTGCGTCAGCTCCGTAATTTATTGCTATTTTTAATTTTTCAAAATCCCCTGCGGGAGAAAGTAATTCAACTTTTTTCATTTATACTCCAAACTGGTCAAGCAATGCTTCAATATCATCATCGCTTAACACTTCATTATCTTTATCTCCGTGAATATGCCTTGCACTTTGAACTCTTTTTTCATCTTCAATGCTTCCCTCAAAAAGCTTATTCATATATTTGATTAAAGCCCTCATTATATTAATAACCCTCTCTATTTTTTGACGGTGAATATCCTGATACTGCATAATATCCATAACGGTAAAAAGTTTTCCCGATGTCATATCGTTTCTTTCTATTATATCATTTGCTTTTTGTATTGCTTCATCCACCTCTTTTAATGCATTTTCAAATGTTTTTATATGCGGAAATTTATCGTGCAATTTTTCACAAAGATTTTTTTGTTTATTCAAAAATTCCAAAATCTCTTTTACGGAAGAGACATTAGCTTCAACATTTTCACCTATTTCATCCATAATATCAAGTATTTGAGTCGCCTTTTCTTCACTCTCTTTTGTAACTTCATCAAGCTGGGCTACAACTTTATTTTTATTATCTGCCGGTGGAGGGGTAATATCTTCA
>JALVWY010000161.1:10779-26318 GCA_027023105.1 Campylobacterales bacterium
TCATCTTCTTGTATTTCGTCATCTTCTATAAGTTCGTCATCATCACTTACAATATCTTCATCTATTTCTTCACTTTTTCCATCTAAATCATCTTCTATTATTTCATCAAATTCATCGCCTACTAAACTGTCTAATTCTTCCTGATTCATAGGCCACCTCTTTTTTTGATTAATTATATATAATTTCAGATAAAAAGGCAAAAAAATGATTGATTTACACAATCACACAACTCTTTGCAACCACGCTAGTGGAAATGAAGAAGAGTTTATAAACGAAGCTATAAAAAAAGGAATTAAATATTACGGATTTGCAGACCACGCACCTATGGAATTTGATTATGAATACAGAATGGGTTTTGAAGATATGCCTTTATATGAAGAAAAAATCAGAAATTTAAAAGAAAAATACAAAGACAAAATAGAAATACTGCTTGGATACGAAGTTGATTTTACACCCGTTGTTGATAAAAGAGTGCTTGAAAGAAAAGTTGATTATTTAATAGGAAGCGTTCATTTTCTTGATAACTGGGGATTTGACAACCCGGAATTTATAAAAGAATGGGAAAAAAGAGATGTTGATGATATTTATAAAGAGTATTTTCACTTAATAGAAAAAATGGCTTCTTCAAATTATTTTAATATTGTAGGGCATATTGATTTGGTTAAAGTTTTCGGACACAAACCTAAAAAAGACATAAAAGACATTGCAAAAAACGCCTTAAAAGCCATAAAAAAAGCCGATATGGCAATAGAAATAAACACGGCGGGTCTTAGAAAACCTGTAAAAGAGCTTTATCCGTCAGATGAACTGCTTGAAATGATTTTAAATGAAAATATAGACATAACATTTTCAAGCGATGCCCATTCTCCAAAGCAGGTTGGATTTAAATTAAATGAAACAATAAAAAAACTAAAAGATTTAGGATTAAATGAAGCGGTAATTTTTAAAAACCGCCAAAAAGAGAAAATTAAGATTTAATTAATCCTCTTTTAGTTATAATTTCACAAAAAGGAAAAATATGATTTATCTCTCACTTCTTATGGCAATAAGATTTTTGGGACTTTTTATTGTTATGCCGGTTCTTGCTCTTTATGCTTTACACTTAAAGGGCGCTGATGAGTTTAGTGTCGGTATTGCTCTTGGCGCTTATGCCCTGTCTCAAATTTTTCTTCAGATTCCTTTTGGAAAACTTGCGGATAAATACAACAAAAAAGCAATTTTAATTATCGGTCTTTCACTTTTGGCACTCGGTAGTCTGGTCTGTGCTTTGAGTGATAATATTTATGTGCTTATTTTCGGTCGTTTGCTTCAAGGCGCCGGTGCAATAGGCGGTGTTATTATGGCTTATATGGCAGATTTAAGCGATGAAAGCAACCGTGGTAAAATGTTTGCAAGAATGGGTCAGTTTATCGCCCTTTCTTTTGCTTTATCTATGATTTTAGGTCCTACAATAGGTGCTAAATGGGGCGTTGATAAATTATTTATATTTACAGCTCTTTTGGCTTTGTTTTCTATTTGGCTTATAATAAAAAAAGTTCCTGATGCTCCGAAAATCACCCATCATATGCAAAGCAAAAATTCACTAAAAGAAATTTTAACACATAAAGAATTGCTTAAACTTTTTTATTCCGGATTTATGCAAAAAGGTCTTATGACCGTATTTTTCCTGCTTATTCCTATTTTATTCACACAAAAACTCCACTGGGAAAAAACAGAACTTTGGAAAGTTTATATCCCGGCGCTTGTTTTAGGATTTTTTGCTCTTCCGCTTGGCGCAATTTTGGCTGAGAAAAAAGGCAAAGCAAAACTTGTTTTTATTATAGCTTCAAGTGCTGTTACTCTGTCTTTAATTTTAATGTTTATCGGAACTGCCGCTAGTATGTTTAGCGCCGTTTTAATCTTCTTTTTCGGATTTAACCTGCTTGAGCCGGTATTACAAAGTTTCGTAAGTAAAGTTGCCTACGCTCACCAAAAAGCAACAGCCCTTTCAACATCAAATACAATTCAATATCTGGGAATTTTCCTAGGAGGTGCGGTTGCCGGATATTTTATGAATCACAATATGTTAAATATATTTTTGATTTTATCAATTTCCATGGGAATTATATGGGTAATATTTTTAATCAAAATGAAAGAGATTAAAAAATTCAAAATTGTAGAATATGAAAAATTTGACAAAGACTTTTTAGATGAACTTTTAAGCGAAAAAAAAGTATATGATTTTTATGAAAAAGAAGGCAAACTTATAGTAAGATATATTAGCGAGTAGTGAAAAGTTATATTGAGCATTAAACTCAAAACTTAGAACTCAGAACTTAAAACTCATATTCCTCTCCACTTTTGGAACACCTTTTGCTTAATAATGGCAAAAAGGTGTTTTATGATTTATCTCTTGGAAAAATTTGAAAAATTTTTAACAATTACCTTTTTTGCAATATTATCTCTTTTTATTTCCACAAATCTTTTTGCAGCCACTATAAAAGATGTTTCAAACATAGTAGGAGTCAGAAGCAATCAGTTAATAGGATACGGTCTTGTTGTAGGACTTAACGGAAGCGGGGATTCAACATCCTCTAAATTTACAAACCAAACACTTTCAAATTTATTAAAAAATGTCCATGTTCAATTAAATCCAAAAGATATAAAATCAAAAAATGTGGCGGCTGTAATGGTAACAGCCACTCTTCCGCCTTTTGCAAGAGAGGGGGATAAAATAGATGTAACGGTTTCATCAATAGGAGATGCAACTTCCCTTCAAGGCGGTGTTTTACTTATCACTCCGCTAAAAGCCGTAAACGGTAAAATTTACGCCTTAGCCCAAGGTCCTGTAACAATGGGGGGCTTTAATCTTAGAGGCGGTAAAAAACAAAAACATTTTACCACCACGGTAAAAGTTTTAAACGGAGCAACTGTTGAAAGAAGTGTAATATGGGATTTATATCACCAAAAATTCGCAACTTTATCTCTTAAACAGAGTAATTTTAATCTAGCGATAAATATTCAAAACAAAATCAATTCATTTTTCAAACAAAAATTAGCTGTTGCCATAGACCCAAGAAGCGTGAAACTTAAAAAACCAAAAAACATTACTATGCCTGAATTTCTTGCAAAAATAGAAAAATTAAATATTTCATTGCCTCAACAAAATATTATAGCTATAAACGAAAACACGGGAACAATTACAGCAGGCGGAGATATAACAATTAATCCGAGTGTTATTATTTACGGAAATTTTACAATAAAAATAAAAAATCCTACAACAATCACGGAACTTGCCCGAGATTTAAAAAAATCAAACGCAACTCCTCAAGACATTATAGCCATTCTTGAGAATCTTAAACAGTCACAAAATTTAAATGCAAAACTTATAATAAATTAAAGGAGAAGTTATGAAAGCACAAGCGTTACAAACACAAATACAACTCTCAGCCCATCAGGAAAAACTGCAAAAACTCAAAAAAGTATGCAAAAGTTTTGAAAGTGAAATACTAAACTTTTATATAAAACAGGCACTTGATTCCAAAAATCCTTTATATCCCAAAAGCGCAGGTGAAGGAATTTACAAATCAATGTATCAAGAAGAACTCTCAAAAGAGCTAAGCGGAAATTTCGGTTATTCGGAACTTTTATATAACTTTTTAAAAAACAGGGTTTAGATTTTTTTTAATTTACCGATATAGTTGGGTAGAAACAATAAAAAAGGCTTAAAATGATAAACGGAATTAATAGCGGTTTAAGTGTTACAAATGACTTTTCTACCCAACAAAACAAAAAAACACAAAAAAATACAAAATTATCAAGGGTAGAAGAGATTAAGCAACAAATCAAAAACGGCACATATAAAATAGATTTACAAAAAAGTGCCGAAGCTATGGCAAAACACTTAAAATAATCTCTTCTTCCTTAAAAAGGAAGGGAAATGTTACTTAACAAATTACAAACAGCAAATGAAATTCTTAATAATTTAATTACTCTTACAAAAAAAGACATTGAATCAATCAAAGAGGCAAAACACGAAGAAATTTTTAATAATATTAAAATAAAAGAGAATCTGGCGATAAAATTTCAAAATACAAAAAACGAAATAGACAATATTCTTTCAAACAGAAATAAACCGTTAGAAGAAATTTTTACACCTGAAGAAGAGAAAGAATTTGAAAATTTCAAAAATCTTTTAAATGAATTTAACAATCAACATAAACTTTTTTCAAAACTCTCTTTTAGCGTTACTAATTTTTACAATACTCTTTTAAATAAAATCAAAGGCAACAAACAAATAACTTATGAAAAAGAAAATATTTCAAATTCACAACTTAAGATAAAGGCTTAAAATGGCAATTTCTACAGGACTTTCAACCGCTCTTACAGGTTTGCAGGCTCATCAACAGGCTCTTGAAGTCACTTCAAATAATATTTCAAATGCCTCAAATCCCGATTATGTCCGAGAAAGAGCCGTATTTTCAACACTTAAACCAATCAATTCAATTCCCGGTGATATAGGAATGGGAGTAAAAATAAGCTCCGTAAACAGAATTACGGATACATTTCTTTTTAACAGATTTACATCAACTTCGGCAACACTAAAACAATTAGACACAACCGAGCAATATCTTCAGGAAATTGCAACCTATTTTCCCGATGTTCAAGACCAGGGACTTCACAAAGATATGCAGGATTTTTTTGATGCATGGCAAAATTTAGCAAGTAATCCGAATAACGGAAGTGCAAAAGTAACACTCGCAAACAAAACTCAAAAACTTACGGATACTTTTCATTTTTTAAGAGGCAAATTATCCAATATTCAAACGGATATAAATTCGGAAATAAATTCAAGAATAAATGAAGCAAATACAATCACTAAAAATATAGCTTCATTAAATAAACAAATTTCCGCTTATGAAGCAAATGGAGAATCTCATGCAAATGAACTAAGAGACAAAAGAGACGGGCTTGAAAAAAGATTAAAAGAAATTTTAAATGTAACTGTTTTAAAATCCGGTATTAAAACTCAAGATTCACAAGGTGCGATTACCACAGATTACGCTACGGGATATCAGGTATTACTCGGAGGAAGACCTCTTATTGACGGTGACACATATCATAAATTAGTTCCTATTTCAGAAAATCATAATACAAATATAGGTATTGAAAATGACGATTTATCAATAACGGATGTAACCAAAAACATTACCGATTCACACTCTGAAACAGGTGCTCTGTTAGAACTTAGAGGGACCGATTTCAACAGCGACGGAACTCCGAAAAACGGAAATATAGGAAATATTTTATCTTCACTTGATGCCCTTAGTGCCTCTTTAATTAATAATATTAATTCCATTTATTCTTATTCGGCACAGTCAAATATAAACGCCGAGCAGGTAAGTAAACCCGTGAGTATCCCTCCTAATCTTGCAAAAATATCATTAAATACACTTTATTCTCAAAAAGTATTAAAAACACCTGTCCAAAAAGGAATTTTACAATTTAATCTTTATGACAATAAAGGCAATAATTTAACTACCCTTAAAGTAAGTGTTAAACCGAATGATTCCATCAATGATGTTTTAACCAAAATAAATGAACAAATATATAATTATGAAAATGATTTTGATGTAAAAGCAAAACTTGTAAACGGAGAAATAAAATTTGTTCCGGCTGATACAAACAATGACGGAAATATAGAGCCAAAAGGCTCCGTTTTAGTAAAAGATGACGGAAGTTTGCTTTTTAATTCTTTAAATGAAATAGAACATATGCCTTTAAATTCCATCAAAAACAAACTCCCTTTAACTTTAGAAAACGGGAAATTTGATGTAGTTGTTTACAACAGCGAAGGAAAAGAGTTAGCAAGAAGGACAATAACAATAGATTCAAATTCAAAAAATCCAAAATACTCCACTATTGAAGGAATAGTAAATCAGATAAATACAAAACTTGTTGATGACAACAAAGACAATGATACAAACAATGATGTAGATGATTATTATCACGCACAGTTTATAAACGGTCATTTTATAATAAACGCAAAAACAGACACTTCAACATACATAGGGCTTGATAACGATAGTGCAAATTTCGGAGGAGTTTTTCAAATAAATAACTTTTTAGAAGGAAACAGCTCAAAAAACATTGCACTAAAAGAGGATTTAGCAAAAGACCCGAGCAAAATTCACGCTTATAAAGCCCCTAATGAAGGGAATAATGATGTTGCAAATGAAATTCTTCAGCTACAATATAAAGAAGTCACCTTTTATAAAAACAATCAAGAAACAAAAGCGACATTATATGGATATTATAAAGAAACAACCGCAGACCTTGCAACTAAAATAGAAAACACCACTGACAAAAAAGATTCCACACAAACACTTTTTAAAAATATTTCAAATCAATATTACTCACTAAGCGGCGTAAATATAGATGAAGAGCTTATAAATCTTGAAAAATATCAAAGAGGCTATCAGGCAAATGCAAAAGTCATAACAACCATAAATAAAATGCTTGATGCTTTATTTAGCATAAGATAAGTGAATTTTTAAAATGGATATTAAACAAAAGCTTGATAATTTAATCAAAAATAATATTTATGAGATTTCAGATAAAAAACCGGACCCGATAATTATTGCAAAAAGATACAATAACGAATATATGGCTTTAATAGCCGCCCTTTTTGCTTATGGGAATGTAAAAGCCATTATGAAATTTTTAAATTCTTTGGATTTAGAAAATTTAAAATCAAATGAAAGTTATTACAGGTTCCAGACAAAAGAGGATGTAAAAGAATTTTTAAAAACAATAAAAATTATGCAAAAAAATTATTCACTTAACGAACTTTTTTTACAGGGTTACAAAAAAAAAGAGAATATTATTGACGGATTAAGGGAAATTATAAAAACAATTTATAAAATAAATCCTTATACTTCAAAAGGTTATGAATTTTTAATAGGTAAAATTCCTCCTCATAAAACAAAAGGCGTAAGCCCATATAAAAGATGGAATATGTTTTTAAGATGGATGATAAGAGACACTGCCCCTGATTTGGGACTTTGGAAAGATGTTAAAAAAAGCGACTTGATAATCCCTCTTGACACACACACCCATAAAGTTTCTTTGAATCTTGGACTTTTAAAAAGAAAAACATATGATTTGCAAGCGGCAATTGAACTTAGCGAAAAATTAAAAGAATTTGACAAAAAAGACCCGCTTAAATATGATTTTGCACTTTACAGAATAGGTCAATACAAAATAAATGTGTAAATTTAGTAAAATTTATCAAATTTTCACAATTCACTCTTAATATATTTTTAATTATATGTTAAAATTTCATAAAAAAGGATTCTAATGGAAGATAGAATTTGGTTAATCTTTGGATTTTTAGGTCATAATCAATTTGTTCAATTAATTGTGCACGCGGTTCTTGCGGCAATTCTTTCTATTATTGTAGCAAAATTGGCAACTAAAAAACTTCAGGTGGTTCCAAGCGGATGTCAAAATGTAATGGAAGCGGTTGTGAGCGGAATGTTATATATCGGTAAAGATGTTGCAAGTGAGGAAGTAGCAAGAAAATACTTAGTTTTAGCCGGAAGTTTGGCTATTTTTATTTTCTTCGGTAACTTAATGGAAATTATTCCGGGATTTGAACCTCCTACAGGAAATGTAAATCTTACTTTAACACTGGCGTTAATTGTATTTATTTACTATAACTTTGAAGGTATGAGAAAAGAAGGTATCGGAAGATATTTTGCACACTTTGCAGGACCTGTAAAATGGCTTTCACCATTAATTTTCCCTGTTGAAATTCTTTCAAACTTTTCAAGAATTATTTCACTTGCTTTCAGGTTATTCGGTAACATCAAAGGTGATGACTTATTCTTACTTGTTTTATTAATGCTTGCGCCTTGGATTTTCCCTCTTGCAGGATTTGCATTAATGACTTTTTCAGCAATTCTTCAGGCGTTTATTTTTATGGTATTAACTTATGTTTACCTTTACGGTGCAGTTTCAGGACACGAGGAATCATTATAATAAAATATTTTATTACAGACTTTTCTTTTCCCCTTTTTCATACATTCAATGCCATAAAACTTCATAAACCCGATTTTGTATGTTACAGAAACAAATCAAACCCTTCAACAGCAGAAATTATTGAATTTGTTAATTTTGCTAAAAATCATTCAAAAATTTTTATAAATTACGACTCTTTATTTGATGAAGCTTTGCTTAAATATTTTGACGGAATACATTTTCCGGGAGCTTATTTAAATATTGATTTAAAAAAATTTAAAGACAAAATAACAATTTTTTCGGCTCACTCGTTTGAAGAAATAAAAAAAGCACAAAATTTTGATTTTGTAACATTTTCACCGGTTTTTGATTCAAAAGGCAGAAAGGGGCTTGGAATAAAAAAATTAAACGAAGTCTGCAAATTACATCCTAATATAATCGCACTTGGCGGAATTATAAGTGATAAAGAAGTAAAAGAAATTAAAAAATCAAAAGCCGTAGGATTTGCTTCTATTAGATATTTTTATAAATAACCCTGCTTTTCCTTTTTACATAATTTTATGAAGTGTATTTCCTATTTCCATCCATTTTTCAAGTTCTTCCCATTTATTGTTTTCTATCATCTCTTTAGCTTTCTTAAGCTCATCTTTAAAAGCCTCTATAGAATCTAAAAGATTTTTTTTATTTTCCTTGAAAATATCATTCCACATATGAGGGTTACTTTTTGCAAGTCTGCTCATATCTTTAAATCCTCCTGCTGCGAGTGTTAAAATATTGTTTTTATCTTCTTGTTTTACAACGGCATTTGCAAGAGAAAAAGATACAATATGAGGCATATGGGAAATAAAAGCGGCGTGTCTGTCGTGTTCTTTTGCATCCATAAATTTTATATTCATCTTAAGTTTCTCAAAAAGCTTTAAAGCTTTTTGTTTTTGAATTTCTCCGCTTTTTTCTATATTACAAACAACCATAACCTTATTTGTATACAAATCCGAAATTGCGGCATTAGGACCTGAATATTCCGTCCCTGCCATCGGATGAGAAGCCACAAGATGCTTTCTTATATTTTTAGGGCATTCGTTTACAATAGTCTCTTTTGTGGAACCGAAATCAATAATAACGGCATCTTTTTTGAGTTTTATTTTAGAAATTTCTTTTAAAACGGCAATAATTCCTCTAACGGGAATTGCCAAAATAATATAATCGCTATCACTCACATCATCAAAAGTTCCTATTTTATCAACAAGCCCGAGAGTCAAAGCCTCTTTTTTATGGATTTCATTATGGTCAATCCCTATTATCTCATCAAAAAAATCCCTTACACTAAGCCCGAAACTGCCCCCCATAAGTCCAAGTCCGATAATACTACATTTCATAAGACCTCTTTTTGAAAAATTATATCACATTTACGCTATAATTTTATTTAAATCATTCTAAGGGGAATTATGAAGAAATTTATATATTTTTTACCGGCGGTCATATTAGCTCAAAACATCAATCAAATACATTACAAAGGTTTGATACATATCTCACCTGTAAGTGCGAATGCAATAATAAAAATCAATCCGAACAGCGCTTATGACATACAAAAAATAGATAAAAGCATAAAAGCTTTATATAAAACAGGCTATTTTAAAACAATCAAAGCGAATTTTGATAACGGGGATTTGACTTTTGTCTGTCTTGAAAAACCGACAATAACAAAAATAAAAACGGAAAATCTCTCGGAAGATCTTAAAAAAATATTAAAAGAACAAAATTTAATGCCTAAAAAAGGCGAAATTTTAAATGAAGAAAAACTTAAAAAATTAAAGCAGTTTATTCAAAGCTATTATTTAGCAAAAGGTTATTTTAATACGGTTGTTCAAACTAAACCCGTTGCTTTAAATAAAACCCAAATAATTTTAGAAATAACAATAAACAGAGGAAAAAGCGTCATTATAAGAAATGTCAACTTTTACGGAGCTACTCTTCCTAAAAGTGATTTAATAGATGAAACCCAAAATCAACCAAGAGACTTTTGGAGTTTTTTACCGTTTTTCAACAGCGGAGAATTAAAACTTTATAAATTAATAGCGGATAAAAACAATCTTCAAAATTATTATTTTAATTTAGGTTATATGGATGCAAAAGTATCCGTCCCTTTTGCAAAAACAAATCTTGATTCTTATTTTGCCGATATTGATTACAAAATTTATGAAGGTCCAAGATATACGGTTAAAAAAGTTTCAATAGATTACCCGAAAAATATAAAAGTAAAATTACCTAAACTGGACTTAAAAGCTGATAAATATTTCAATATTTCAGCTCTTAGAAAAGATATTGAAAATATTAAACACAGCTTCCAAAATGAAGGATACGCATATGCCAAGGTTTATCCTCAAATAAAAAAAGAGGGACATTTTGCCATTATTAAATATATGGTAATCCCGGGAGAAATAGTTTATATAAAAAATGTAATCATTTCAGGTAACACCTCAACACTTGACAGAGTAATAAGAAGAAGCGTTTATCTGGCACCCGGGGATAAATATTCCTATCAAAACATAATAGACACAAAATATTCTCTTCAACGAAGCGGTTATATTACGAATGTTAAAATAACACAAAAAAAAGTATCTGCAAACCAAATAGATTTGCTGGTTCAAGTAAAAGAAGGCCTTAGCGGTTCTTTAAGAGCAGGAATTAGTTACGGAAGTTATACAAAAATAGGATTTAATATAAATCTAACGGAAAAAAATGTTTTTGGAAGCGGTCAGAGTTTATCTTTAAATGCCGATATAAACTCAAAATCCAGAAATTACTCTTTATCTTTAATAAATCCAAGGATATTTGATTCCAAATATTCTTTTAATGCTTCCATATTCAATACATCTTTTGAAGGAATTTCATATAATTCAAAAGAGAGAGGATTTACTTTAGGAATCGGTAAAAAACTTACAAGAAATTTAGGTGCAAATATCACTTACGGATATACCCATAACAAATTAAGCGATTACAGCACAACAGTTGATGTTGAACCAAACAGTATTAAAAGCTATGTCGTATCTTCATTAAATTTCAACAACACGGATAACTATTTCTTCCCTACAACCGGACAAAAAGCTTCTGTTTCGGCAGAATATGCGGGAATCGGCGGAGATGAAAAATACGCAAAATTTTTAGGTACATATAAATATTTTTATCCTTTAACAGACAAAACATATGAAACAGCGGCTATTTTAAAATTTAGAATAAAAGGCGGTTATATACACAAAATCGGTTATCTTCCTATAAGCGAAAAATTTTATCTTGGAGGTATGGGTAGTGTTAGAGGGTTTAATTATTATTCTATTTCACCAAAAGATTCTCAAGGTAATTTAATAGGAGGTAAATACGAATTAATAGCAGGACCTGAAATTTCAACCCCTCTTAGTTTAAAAAGCCATTTATGGATTAGTGCTTTTATGGATTACGGTGCAGTGGGGGAAAACAGTTTAAACATCACAAGAAGTTCTTACGGAGCGGAACTTAACTGGATAACACCTATGGGACCTCTTAGTTTTATATGGGCGTGGCCTATCAAAAGCAAAAAAAGCGACGATTTACAAAGATTTGAATTTAATTTAGGAACTTCTTTTTAATATTTAATTTCCAAATCAAAAAAAAGTTCCCTTGTTTTGCTTCTCTCTTTTGCTAAATATAAATTATCTGAGCTAATAATAATTTTTTTATTTTCTTTAGAAATAGTAACTTCAGGCATTGATAA
Source organism: Campylobacterales bacterium (assembly GCA_027023105.1). Lineage (GTDB taxonomy): Bacteria > Campylobacterota > Campylobacteria > Campylobacterales > Nautiliaceae > JALTBU01. The sequence continues at coordinate 22,529 of JALVWY010000161.1, forward strand.
ATCAATATTAACAAGTTTTGCCACCCAAAATATATTGCAAAGTTTTTCAATAATATCTTTTTTTGGCAATAAACATCTATACTCTTCCATTTCTCTTTTTTTGATTTTTTTTCTTTTATGAAATCTGATAATTTTTGAAATCAAAAGCCTGTCACAATGCCTAAATCCGTAATGAAGTGAATTAAGTAAAATATAATCGGTATGCTTATGCGCTTCATAAAAATCTATAAGCTCTCCGGCACGGGAGAGTTTTATAGCATAAATAAGATGCATTTTATAACTCTCATCAAGTTTAAAATCATCTTTAATCAAATCAAAAACCCTCATAGCTATTTTTGTTTCATAAGAAGCAAGTTTTCTGTCTATTTGATAAACATCAATGATAGTTCTAACCGAGGGGTTAAAATTATCCGGAAATTTATGATTGTGATTTCTTAATAAATCCGTTAAAAAAACACCCTCTCTAACACCAACACCGCTTGTTATTAAATTTTTACCTTTTAAATATTTCAAAGCTTCAATAAAAATCAAAGTTCCGGGTCTTATTACATCAAGTCTTTCGGCTTTAACTCCTGTTTTTAAAAGCTTATCATTATCCATTTTTATAATTTTTTCCAAAAATAAATTGTGTTTTTCAATTTCATAAGTAAAACCGTGCAAAATATCAATAGGATAATCAATCTTTTTCATAATAACTTTAGAAAGCGCCCTTATAGTCCCGCCTATTCCAAAAACCGTTTTATGATTAAAATTATTTCCCAGTTTTTCAAGCTCTTTTCTTATATATTTTCTAGCCCCTTCAATATCGCCTTTATCAAAAAAAAGCTCTTTTAAACGAACGGTTCCTAGTTTTAGGGAAACAGTGTTTTGAATATGTTTATTTTTGATAAAAGCAAATTCGGTAGACCCTCCACCGATATCAATAGTAACACCGCTTTTTTCATATAAAAGATTTGCAGCCGCAACACCGCCGAAAAACGCCTCTTTTTCTCCGTCAATAACTTTTATATTAAGTCCTAGTTCCTTTTTAACAAGTGAGATAAATTCACTTTTATTCGGAGCATCTCTAACAGCCGAAGTAGCAACACATAAAATTTTTCTTGATTTTAAAGATTTTGCAATTAAAAGAAATTCACGAAGTGCTTTTAAAGCTCTTTTAATGGCAAAATCCTGTAATTCACCGTTATGCTCATATGCCCCTTCACTGATTCTGACTTTAGACTTTTCTTCTCTTACAAGATAAAAGCCAAAACGGCTTGTCTTTTTAAAGACAGCCATTCTTGCTGAGTTTGAGCCTATATCGATAACGGTGGTGATTTTTGCCATTATTCTTCTTTGTGAATAAATTCGGATTTTAATTTAAGTTCTTTTGCATTTTCAACATTATCCGGGTCCGGCACTATTGCATCAACAGGACATACAGGCACACATTGAGGCTCTCCCCCGTGCTCTATACATTCCGTGCACAAATCCGGGTCTATTTCGTAAATAGGGTCTCCCGGCTCAATAGCTCCGTTTGGGCATTCTTCCAAGCATGCATCACACGCAATACATTCATTATTTATTTTTAATGACATATTACTCCTTTGGGTAACAAAATTTATAGCCTCTTCGGCGAATGGTCTGTATTGTATCAATTTTAAAAACTTTGTCAACCTTTTGACGAATTTGATTGACTGCAACTTCAATAACATTAGGTGTCACCATCTCAGGTTCTTCCCAAATAGCGTCCAAAAGCTGCTCTTTTGAAATTACCTGATTCGGATATCTGGCCAAATGCATAAATACTTCAAAAGATTTTCCTTTAAGATATGTTGTTTTATCATTAAAAATAATCTTTTCTTCATCTTTTAAAATAACCAAATCTTTAATTTTTATTTGAGATTCTCTACCGCTTCTTAGAGCCACATTTATTCTTGTTGTAAGCAAATCAAAATTAAGAGGCTTTTTAATAAAATCATCAGCTCCCATTTTCAGCGTTTTAATTTCGGTCTGAATGGAAGAATCATCGGAAATTACCACTATTTTTATTAAAGGATATAAATTTTTTGCATAATCTATAAATTTAAAAACTTCGCTTAATCCAAAACTCAAATCTACAATTAAAAGATTATAATTTCTTATATCCAAAAAATATTTTGCATCTCTAATTGTAAAAGCTTCATCACTTTTATATCCTATTTCGTTGATGGAAAGTTTTATAAGTTCATTTAGCGTTTCATCTTTTTCAACTATCAAAAGCCGCACATAATCTCCTTTAATTTACCTTTACAAAATTATATCAAAATTTAATATTTTCTTAAAATCTCAACCCCGACTAAAGCATTCTTTAAAATTTCCGGTTTTTTTATAGATAAATAGAGACTTTTCATACCTAAGAATCTATTTTTTAGCTCTTTTTCTATTTCATCTATTGCATCTTCTATTAATAAAAATTCACCTTCTTGAATGATTTTTACAATTAAATCCGTAACTTTTGCATAATCAATATAACTTTTTTTATTTTCATAATCTATTTTTACATTAACAACTACAACTTGTTCTTCATTTCTCTCTTTTTCCAAAAGTCCGATAACTGCTTTAAATGTCAAATCCTCTATAAAAATCGTATACATTAAACCACTCTTTTTTCCTGACCTGTAACAAGTCTATAAATATTTTCCCTGTGTTTATAAATAATAATAAATGCTATTATCCATAATGGTGCATGTGATTCAATACTTGGATGAGGATATAAAATATACGCACTGAAAATTCCCACTAAAATTCCTGTAAGAGAGCTTAAAGAAGAAATTTTTACTGTTTTTGCCATTATAAACCAAACCGCAAGTCCAACCAAAACGGCATAAGGAATTAAAACAAGCAAAGCTCCGGCAGTTGTAGCAACACCTTTACCGCCTTCAAACTTCAAAAACGGAGAAAAACAGTGTCCTATAATTACAATTACAGCCAATGTCCATAAAGTAGCGTCACATACGCCCATAAATTTAGCCGCCAAAATAACAAAAGCCCCCTTAAAAGCATCCAAAAACAGCGTAAGCCCGGCTAAAATTTTAGCTCTTTTAGGGTCAACTTCTTTTAAAACCCTTAAAACATTTGTTGCCCCTATATTGCCGCTTCCTTGCTCTTTTATATTTACTCCTGCAAAATATTTAGCAATTATATATCCAAACGGAATACCCCCTATTAAATAAGCCAATAAATATAATAATAAATTACTCATTAATTTCCTTTTTTATGAAATTATAATATAATTAAAAAAAATACGCATAAAGGTAATGAATGATTAACACAATAAAAAAATTACTAAAAAAACATAATATTACGCTTGCAGTTCACTATTATGAAAAAGATGAAATTTTTGATATTGCCGATTTAACGGGTGACAGCTTAGAACTTGCAAAAAAAACAATAAATTTAAAAACTCCTTTAATTTTTTGCGGGGTTAGTTTTATGGGAGAGAGCGCAAAAATACTTAATCCTTCAATTCCCGTTTATATGCCAAAATTAGCCAGCTGCTCAATGGCAAGAATGGCCCAGGAGCAAAAAGTAAAAAAAGACATTGAGCTTTTGCAAAAAGAAAATATAGATTTTATTCCTGTTTGTTATGTAAATTCATCTGCAAAAATAAAAGCTATTGTAGGAGAGCTTAACGGAAGTATTTGCACAAGTTCAAGTGCCGATAAAATCATAAAATGGGCAATAAAACAAAACAAAAAAATATATTTCCTGCCTGATAAAAATTTAGGGCAAAATATGGCAAAAATTTTAAATTTAAAAGCTTCTGTTA
>JALVWY010000162.1 GCA_027023105.1 Campylobacterales bacterium
CTTTTTGCAAGACGGGAGGTGTTTGTTACTATTTTTTCATAAAGTTCATTTTTATTATAAATTCCGTTAAAATAATCCAAAACTTCTTTTATTCCTATAGCTTTAAGAGCTGGCAGGCGTCTGTCTTTGTATTTTGCTTCAAGGTATGCCACTTCATCAATAAGTCCCGCTTTAAACATATTCTCAGTTCTTAATTTTATTCTTTTGCGTAAAATTTCTCTATCTACGGCAATTTCAAAGATAGGAATTTTTGGCAAAATTGGTATAGGTGGATTTTTTTTGAAATATTCACTTGGGACTAAATTGGTAGCTAAAAAAATTTCAGCTCCTTTTGAGATTCTATATGTATCATTTGATGAAATTTTAGAAGCAAAAACAGGATCTGTTTTTTGTAATTTTTCAAAACTGAATTTTTTTGCTTCTTTTTTAATTTCCGGAGTAATTTTAGGCAAAGAAGAAATACCTTCAAGCATTGCTTTTAAATAAAAACTTGTCCCTCCTACAATAATTATGTTTTTGTGGGAAATTTTTTTATAAATTTCTATAAATTTTGTTATGGCAAATTTTTCATTTGGATAAATTTCATTAACTCCATAATGTTTTACTTCATTTAGCTCTTCTTTTGAGGGTTTAGCAGAGGCTATATCTATTTCTTTATAAATGCTAAGAGAATCTAAAGATAATATTTCATAATTTAGTTTTTTTGCTAAATTTAATGCCAAATTACTTTTGCCGCTGGCTGTAGGACCTATAATTGCAAACAAATTTTTCCTTTTTTGTTACAATTATACAAAAAATAATCATCGGAGATTAAATGCAGATAAAAAAATATATGGAGCTTGTGACATTTTCACATACGATTTTTAGTGTTCCTTTTATTTTAATAGCTATGATTGTGGCGGCTGATGGCTGGTTTGGATGGAAGTTGCTTGTTTTAGGGCTTTTAGCAGCCGTTAGTGCCAGAAATTTTGCAATGGCTGTAAATAGATTTGTTGATAGGGATATAGACGCTAAAAATCCTAGAACCAAAAACAGGATAAGTGTAAGAGGTGAAATTAACGAAAGTGAAATGAAGCTTTTTATTTTGGCAAACGCCCTGATTTTTATAGGTGTTGCTTATCTTATAAATTCTTTGGCTTTTTGGCTTAGTATTCCGGTGTTAATTATTTTAGGCGGATACAGTTATTTCAAAAGATTTAGTGAATTTGCACATCTTATTTTGGGTGTTTCCTTAGGACTTGCCCCTATTGCCGGAGCTATTGCAGTTACCGGTGAAATTCCGTGCTGGTCAGTCTTTTTGGCTTTTGGGGTTATGTTTTGGGTGGCGGGTTTTGATATTTTGTATTCGCTTCAGGATATGGAATTTGATAAAAACGAGGGACTTCATTCGATACCTGCTAAAATAGGAGAAGAGGGAGCTCTTTTTATTTCAAAAATGTTTCATATTTTTACGGTTGTTTTTTGGGCTTGCTTTGTGGCATATGCCCATCTTGGATTTTTCGGATGGCTTGGAGTGATTTTTGCGGCAGCTATGCTCTATTATGAACAAAAACTTGTAAACAGAGATTTCAAAAATATTCCAAAAGCGTTTTTTACCGTAAACGGGTATCTCGGTATTATTTTTTTAGTTCTTATTATTTTAGACAAGGCATAAAATGAGACTTATAAAAGCTTATATAGATTTTGAATTTGACGAATATAATGAAAATTTTCAAAAAGAGTTTGATACCTTAGGGGCTGAGAGTGATGACCCGATAGGGCAATATATAAAACTGGCAAAAGCAAGAGGAGAAACAAGAGATACTGACCCTGTTTTACTTGAGCTTTTGATAGCACTTCACAGAAAAGTGGATGAACTAAGCGATATTGTTAAAAATAAAACGAAAAGTTTTTTATCATTAAAATATAAAGTTGAAATAGAAGCTGTGGGATTTGAATATTTTGCCATAAGCGAGCCTTTGTTTGAAAATAAAAAATATTACGGAAGAATGGATTTACCTGTGTTTCCAAAAAGAAAAGTCCCTGTTGTTTTTGAAGGGGTGGATAAAAAAACAGCTAAAATTTTACAAATGCACGAAAGAGATATTAAAGATTATAATGCATTTATAACTGCAAGGGAAAGAGCTATTATAAGAGAGATGAAAGGAAGAAAATGAACGGGCTTATAATTAATATTTTAATGTTCGGGGGGATTAGCTTTTTTGTTTTTTTGCTGTTTTTATTTATGTTAAAAAGGGAAAAAATAAGCGAACAGAAATTTGCGGCTTTTGAAATGTCTTTAGAGGAGCTTAATAAAGAAATTTATTTAATTAAAAAGAAAATAAAAAATATAGATAATCTGCCTAAAATTGAAAAAATGGAAGAGCAGGTAATACAATTAGTTGACAATATGGAAAAAATAGAAGAAAAAAATATAGAAATTATAAATTTGATTCAAGAAAGAATTAATGATTTGTATGTAAAAATAAAACAAAATAAACTCCCTGATATAAGCGGGGATATCAGTAAAAATGAAGAAGAAAAAATACTTTCTTTATATAAAAACGGATATGATATCGAGCAAATTTCAAGAGAACTTAGAATTCCTGCGGGTGAAATTGAGCTTATAGTCAAATTTTCCGACTTTTAAACTTAAAAACAACTTAAATTAAGGTTCTTTTAAGTTTTCTTCATTAAAATTCTACACCTAAAAAATTCACAAAAGGTGTGATAAATGAAATTTACTAAATCAATAAAACCTGCTGAGGTTAAAAGAGATTGGATTTTAATAGATGCTAAAGATAAGACTTTCGGTAGACTTATAAGTGAAATAGCAACTATTCTTAGAGGAAAACATAAACCATATTTTACTCCACATGTAGACTGCGGTGATTATGTAGTTGTTATCAATGCAAGCAAAGTTAGATTTTCAACTCCTAAAAAATTAGGAAACAAATATTATAAACATACAGGATATTTTGGAAATCTTAAAGAAGAAACAGTAGCCGGATTAATTGAAAAAAATCCTGAAAAACTTTTTAAACTTGCAACAAGAGGAATGCTTCCTAAAACAAAACTTGGAAGAGCTATGCTTAAAAAACTTAAAGTTTATGCAAGCGAAGAACATCCTCACACAGCACAAGTAAAGGGTAACTAATGAAAATGCACGGAAAAATTTACGCAACTGGTAAAAGAAAAGAAGCAGTAGCAAAAGTTTGGATTAAAAACGGAAGTGGTAAAATTACTGTAAACGGTAAAACACTTGACGAGTTTCTTGGAGGAAGAGAAGCTTTGAAACTTAGAGTTAGATGGCCTTTACTTCTTACTAAACAAGAAGGAAACTTTGATATTGAAGTAAAAACTTTCGGTGGAGGATTTGCTGCTCAAGCGGATGCTATTAAACACGGTATTTCAAAAGCATTGGTTGAATATGCTCCTGAATTTAGAGCTGTTTTAAAACCGGAAGGTCTTCTTACAAGAGATGCAAGAAGAGTTGAAAGAAAAAAATACGGAAAGAAAAAAGCGAGAAAATCTCCTCAATTTTCAAAAAGATAATTTTTCTTTTCTTCTACTTCACAAAAATCTTAATATTTATTTAAATCCTTACAAATTAGCCATTTTATTATTAATCTTTTGTTATAATTTTCTTAAAAAGGCAAATGATGAAAAGAGCGCTTTTTTTATCTTCAATTTTACTGTTTGCAGGTTGTAGTGTCGTTCAAAAAACTACAAAAAATGTTCAAAATTTTTCTAAATGTTATATTCATAAAATGCCGGCACCCTTTTGGGTTTGTTATCAGTCTTCATTTTTGGGAGTTGGTAAAGTTAATGCGGATAAATTTTCAAGAATTAAAGAAGAAGAATCCTATTCTCAGGGTATAAGCAGTTTAATTGCCACTTTACAGAGTAAAACTTCTTTATTGCTTAGAAAAATAAATGCAGATAAAAAAACAACAGCTAAAATTTTATCCGATATTAAAAAATTTGTTATTGTAAATGCCAATGAAGGGAAATATTGGTATGATAAAAAAAATAAAATTTTATATGTTCAGGCTTTTGTAGATGAAAAGGAATTTAAGGCTTTTTTACAAAAAGAGTTAAAAATAGACAAAGAAAGATTTGAAAAACTTTATAATGAAACATTTTGATTTTGTCATTATAGGAGCCGGAATTGCAGGGCTTTTGAGTGCTTATATGTTTAGAAATTATAAAACCCTTTTAATTGATAAAATAGGTATTTTAGAAGGTGCAAGTGCGGCTGCCGGGGCGTTTTTGTTTCCAAAAATAGGTAAAAGGTCAACTTACACGGATTTTATAAATAGTGCTATATTAAAAAGTTTTGAATTTTATGAGAATCTGGGAATTGACACTCATAAAAAAGGTGTTTTGCTTTTGCCAAGAGATGAAAAAGACATAGAAAAATTTAAAGAATATGAAAAAGATATTTCACTTCCGTTTGAAAAAAGAAACGGAGGGTTTTTTTTCAAAGACGGAGGATTTATTGAAGTTGATGAAGTCAGGGAAAAAATAAAAGTCCCGTTTTTAAAAGAAAAAATTACCGAATTAAAAAAAGAGGGTGAATTTTGGAGGGTTAATGATATTTTAGCTAAAAATGTTATTTTAGCCACAGGATATGAAAATTTAATAGATATTCCTTATATAAAAATCAGAGCTGTTTGGGGTGAGAGAATAGAAATTGAAGGAAAATGGGAAGGAAATTTTGATATTTTTTATCATAAAAACTGTTCCGTTGCTAAAATAAAAGATAAATTAAGAATAGGGGCTACTCATAAAAGAAACTGTCTTAATTGTAAAACAAATGAAAAAGAAGCATTGGAATTGATTCAAAAAGCAAAAGAAATTATAAAAATAGAAGAATTTGAAATAAGTGATATAAAAGGCGGTTTTAGGGCTGCGAGTGTGGATTATTTTCCAGTTGTAGGAGAAATTATAGATGTTAAAAAAACTCTTTTTAATCAGCCAAGAATAGTAAAAGGTGAAAATCCAAAAGAGATTTTTTATTACAAAAATCTTTATATTATAAACGCAATGGGCGGTAGAGGATTTTCAAATGCCTTAATGTGTGCTACAATGTTAAAAAAACATATAATAAATTCCGAAAATTTAGGTAAAATTAATACAAAAAGACTTTTTATAAAATGGGCAAGGAAAGAAGGCGACAGATATTTAAGAAAGGAAAAAAATGTTAAGAGTTGAAAAAGTTACAAAAAAGTTTGGCGGGGTTGTTGCTGTCAGGGATGTTAATTTCAGGGTAAAGCCTATGGAGATTTTTGCTCTTGTCGGACCGAATGGAGCCGGAAAAACAACACTTTTTAATATTATAACAGGTGCTCTGCCTCCAACTGAAGGTCATATATATTTCAAAGATGAAGAAATAACAAATCTCTCTCCCATAAAAATAGTTGATTTGGGAATTGCAAGGACTTTTCAGAATATAAGACTTTTTAACAGTATGAGTGTATTGGAAAATGTGTTGATAGGATTTGAAAAATCTTATAATTATACTTTTTTTGAAGCGGTGTTTAGATTACCGAGATTTTTTAAAGAAGAAAAAATTCATATTGAAAAAGCGATGGAAATACTTAAATTTTTAGGTCTTGAAAAAGATGCTAATGTTAATGCAAAAGCCCTAAGTTACGGAAATCAAAGAAAAGTAGAAATAGCAAGAGCTCTTGCCACAGAGCCTGATTTATTGCTTCTTGACGAACCGGCTGCGGGAATGAACCCAAAAGAGACTGAGGAGCTTGCTGATACTATTTTTAAATTAAGGGAAGAAAAAGAAAAAACAATTCTTTTTATAGAACACGATATGAAATTTGTCCAAAAAATAGCAGACAGGGTAATGGTGCTTGATTACGGAAAAACAATTTTTGAAGGAAAACCTGCTTTAATGATGCAAGATGAAACGGTTGTAAAAGCATATTTAGGAGATATTGATGTTGAAGGTTAAAGATTTAAAAGTAAAATACGGGGTTATAGAAGCGGTTAGGGGAATTGATTTTAATGTAAAAGCCGGAGAAATTGTAACTATAATAGGAGCAAACGGAGCTGGTAAAACATCTACTTTGAATGCTGTTTTTAATATGGTTAAAAAGAGCGGAAAAGTTGAGTTTTTCGGAGCTGATATTTCAACTCTTTCAACGCATAATATAGTAAAAAGGGGAATTTCACTTGTGCCTGAGGGTAGAAAAATTTTTGTAAATCTGACAGTGGAAGAAAATCTAAAAATCGGGGCTTATATAAATGATGAAAATTACGAAAGATTAAAAGAGGAAATGCTTGAAATGTTTCCAAGACTTAAAGAAAAAATAAAAAACTACGGAGGTAGTTTAAGCGGAGGGGAGCAGCAGATGCTGGCTATTGCAAGAGCTTTGATGAGTGAGCCTAAAATGCTTGTTTTAGATGAACCGTCTCTTGGACTTGCCCCGATTATTGTAAAAGATGTATTTGAAATACTTATTAATTTAAATAAAAAAGATGTTACTATTCTTTTAGTAGAGCAAAATGCAGGAGCCGCACTGAAAATTGCAAACCGTGGATATGTAATGGAAAATGGGAAAATAGTTCTTGAAGATAGTGCCGATGCTCTTTTAAAAAGTGAAGAAATAAAGAAAAAATAT
>JALVWY010000163.1 GCA_027023105.1 Campylobacterales bacterium
TCTAAAAACTCTTTTATATTATTTACTTTTAAATCTTTGCATTTTTTAGCCTCAGAAATTATAGGAGCTTTTAGAATATATGGGTTAATTTCTTGATAAAACTCTTTATATTCATTAATTTCTTGTGTTAAATCATTTGTTAAATAAAAATTATCTAAATAATTTCTTTCTAAATACCAAAATCCAAGAGAATAAAAATCTTTATAAAATGTTGCAAATTCGCTTTTATTTATTTTTTCTTCAATCTCTTTATACTCTTTTTCATCAAGCGCGGCTATTGCTGGAATTATTATAAATTCGTCTGTTTCATCAAGACTTTTTTGGGTTGTTTCATCAAAAATTCTGATACTCTCAATCTCCACATCAAAAAGGGAAATTCTAAAAGGTCGCTCATAATTAATAGACCAAATATCAATAACATCGCCTCTTAGGCTCATTTCCCCTTTTTCACTTACAATATCTACGATTTCATATCCCCAAAAAAAGAGCTTTTTTTTAAATTCTTCTAAATTAAGCTCATCTCCGATTGATATTTTAAAATCATGATAATATCTTTTAACCGGGAGTTTTTTTAAAATTGTGCTGTAAGGAGAAATAAAAAAGGCATCATTTTTATAAAATTTATAAAGAGCATTGTTAAGCTCAAATATCTCATTTCTAAAACTTCTTAAATCATCTCCTACACTTGCCCTAAAATCCGGGAAAAGAGCAAAAGGAATATCTAAATATTTATAAACTTCGCTTATTTCCAAGGCTTCTTTTACATTAACACTAATAAGTGAAGACTTGTTTTTATTTAAAAATTCATAAACTCTTGCTTGCATAAAACTTCCTTAAAAATTTCTCCACTACACTAAAACTTCCAAAAACTAGCATCGGTTTTTTAATTTCTTTAAAATCTCCAATTTCAATTCCAAGTTTTTTTGCTGTTTTTTTTATTTTTTCTTTATCTTCTATTCTTTCATTTTTAACATCAATTAAATAGAGTTTATTGATTTTTGGTTTTAGAATTTTTAAAATTTCTTCATAATTTTTATCTTTATATGTGTTATAAACCAGATTAATTTTTTTATCTAAATTTTTAACTATTGCTTTTGCTGCTAAGGGGTTATGCCCCACATCAATAAACAAATCTTTTTCAATCTCTTCAAATCTTCCTTTAAGTTTTAAATCCTTGATATCATTAATACTAAATTCAATCCCCTCTTTTTTTAAAAAACTCATTGCAAGCAGATAATTATCAAAAAGAAAAGAAGCAAATTTAAACCCTTCTTTTAATTTTTCAATTTCATCTTCATCAAAAAACTCCAAATAATCGTAAATCTCGGCATTTGGTTTTAATCTTTTAGCCCATTCTTTAATTTTTAATTCGGAACTCGGAACTTGGAACTTGGAACTTATTTTATGAAATTGTTTACCAATTATCGCCTCTTTATCAATACTTTTAAGTTTAGTAGAAGCAATTTCACTTATACTATTTCCTAAAAAATCCTGATGGTCGTAATCTATCGGAGTAATAAGGGAAATTTTTTTATCAAATACATTTGTAGCATCAAACTCTCCTCCTAGCCCGGCTTCTAATATAACAAAATCAAGCCCTTCAAACGCAAAAGCTGCTAAAAGCGTGGTATATTCAAAATAACTAAGTTCATTTATTATCTCTTTTGGCAAAAGTTTTTGAAGTTTAAAATGAGACTTTTCTAACTCTTCATCGCTTATATTCTCACCGTTTATCCAAATTCTTTCATTAAATTTTAAAATATGAGGAGATGTATAATGCCCTACTTTGTAACCTCTTTTTAAAAGTGTATAAGCTAAAAATCTACCTGTACTACCTTTGCCGTTAGTGCCTACTATATGAATAACAGGAGGTATTTTAATATGACTTTTAATCATATTATATGCATTTGGCATCCTTGTTAAATCTATTTTTTTATAAAAAAGAGGCTTTTTTTCTAAAAGCTCATTTGCACTCATAATCTGCACAAACCCTGTTTCTTCCGTTGTTCTTAGCAAGATATAGTCTTTCATCCGCTTTTTTTAATATTTCTTCAGAGGAGTTTACTTCTTTTCTATTTGCAACTCCGGCTGAAACTCTTACATTAATTCTTGTGTTTTTATACATAAATTTTGTTTTGGAAATAATAGCTCTTAGTTTTTCAGCAAATTTATATGCACCTATTTTATCTGTATTAGGCAAAATCGCTACAAACTCTTCTCCTCCGAATCTTCCAATCATATCAATTTCTCTTGCATATCTCCCAAAAAGAAGCCCCAAAGATTTAAGTATTACATCTCCTGCATCATGCCCGTATGTATCATTTATATTTTTAAAATGGTCAATATCAAAAAAAACTATAGAGTAATTGGTTCCGTATCTTTTATAAGTATTTTCTTGTTTCTTAAGTTCATCTTCTATTGCTTTTTTGTTTGCAATATTCATAAGAAAATCTGTTTTTACTTCTTTTGAGAGTTTTTTTACTTTTTTTTCAAGTAAACGAATTTTTGCTTTTAATTTTGCAATTTCTTCATCTTCCTTTTTCATTTCCACAACAAAATCGTCTATTTCCTTATCAAGTGAAATCGCAATATTTAAAAGCTTCTCTTTTACACTTTCAAAATTTTCTTCTTTATATTGTCTCCAATTTTGAAGTTCAAGAGTTATGTTTTTAATTTCACTTGAAGAATCTCCACTCCTATTTAATAATTTTAAAATTTTTATAGAAAGTCTTTCGGCTATTTGATTAAGATCTTTAAGTTTTCTTTTAAGTTCCTCTTTATCAAGTTTTATTCTTTTATCTGTTAAAAATTTTAAATCTTCCGCAAAAGCTGTTGTCAAAATAATATTAGGGTCTGTCTTTAATTGCCTTTTAAGTTCAGCTATTTCATCCGACATAAAAGGTGCATAACTTGGTGTCAAAGTATAAATAATTATATCTACAAGATGAGACAAATCAACATCTTGATTTTCCAATTTTTCTAACAAAGTTTCAATTATCTCCAAAGCGTCTTTTGATTTGCTGCCAACAATTTGGGAAGCTTTTTTTATAATAGAATCGTCAAAAGAATCTAAAAAATCAATCCATTCGTTTCTGAGTTTTTCCCACTTTTTAACATCCATATTCGGTTTTAAAAAATCAAGATGTTTTATTGCCGTTTTTTGAGCTTTTATAATAGGCAAAACAACAATAACATCAAGTACCCTTTTTGTATATAAAAAAAGCTGCTCAATATTCTCTTTTTCTTTAGACGGATTTTCTCTATTTAAATAATTAATTAAAAATACAATAAGTTCATCAAGATTCTTAATATTATAATTTTTGGCAATTATTTGATATTTTTTATCAAGTTTTGCTAAAAATTTGGCTACTTTATTACAATCTTCTATAATTACTCTATGTTTTTTGGCAAGTTTACAAAAAGCCTCTTCATACTCTTTTGGTGTAAAAATATAACCGTTATTTTTAAATGTCAAAAGAGCCTGTTTTGCTATATCTTTTATTTTCATAATTTCGCTCCGTCTTTTGCTAAAGTTGCAAAAAGTTTATTAAGTGCATTAATGCTTGCGTTTTTATATGCGTTTAATTTTGTTTCATCATTTACAATACTTTGAGATTCTACCCTAAAGTCATAAATACCGTTTACAGTATAATGTCTGATTTTTAAATTTTTATCTTTTAAAGTAACATTCAAAACAACTTTGCTTCTATAAAGGACGGGATAACCGTTTTTATCATAATCCAAAACATCTAATGAAGAAAAACTAGGATTTATTATTAAAGTGCTTGTGCAATTATTATAACATACATTTTTCCCTAAAATCGTATAAACAGCGTCATTTAAAGCATCTTTTAAAAATATTGTTTCCCTTGGATTTTGAGCATCAATATTTACAACTGTTTTTATTTGATTACCTAAAAGCCTGTTTTGATAATCTACACTCGGTTTATATCCGCATGCTACAAAAATCAAAGGAAGAAAAAAAAATAATTTTTTCAATATTATCCCTTAACTACAATATTTACAATTCTTCCGGGCACAAAAATTTCTTTTATAATTTCTTTGCCTTCAATATATTTTGAAACGGCTTTTTTTGCACTGTTTAATACTTCATCTTTGGAAGCTTCTACACTTATACCGATTTCCGCTCTTTTTTTACCGTTTACACTCACAGGATATGTTATTTCATCTTTTTTAAGAGCTTCTTCATCTATTTTAATCTCTTTAAAGTTTGCTAAATCAAAATATTCTTTACTTATTTCACTTGTAATATGAGGGATAATAGGCTCTAATACATTCATCAAAATAAAATAACCTTCTGTATAAACGGCTTCGTTTTTAATTTTATTTAAAGCGTTAAAAGCTTCCATACTACTTGCAATCAGCGTATTAAAAGCAAATGTTTTTTCATAAGTGTCTTTACTTCTTTTTAGCGTTTCATAAACTTTTCTTCTGGCTTCTTTTTCCTCTTTTGTGAGTTTACTTGTATCAAATTTAGGCAATTCTTTTGTTTTTTTACATTTACTTGCATTTTGATAAATTCTGTTTAAAAATCTGTAAGCCCCTTCAACCCCGCTGTCACTCCATTCAAGTTCTTGCTCAGGCGGCGCGGCAAAAAGCATAAAAAGTCTGGCTGTATCAGCTCCGTATTTTGCAATAATTTCATCAGGGTCAACTACATTCCCTTTGGATTTAGACATTTTTGAGCCGTCTTTAAGAACCATTCCTTGCGTAAGTAGTCTGCTAAAAGGCTCATCCACACTGGCATAACCAAGGTCTCTAAGCGCTTTTGTAAAGAATCTTGCATAAAGAAGATGTAATATAGCATGCTCAATACCTCCGATATACTGGTCAACACTCATCCAGTATTTTTCATCTTCGGCTCTAAAAGGCACATCTTTATATTTATGAAAATCACTCACATATCTAAACTGATACCAGCTACTTTGAACAAATGTATCCATTGTATCGGTTTCACGAACGGCGTCTCCCCCGCATTTAGGACATTTTGTATATTTCCAAGTAGGATGAAGTTCAAGCGGATTTGCTCCGCCTGTAATTTCTACATCTTCTGGCAAAGTTACAGGAAGATTTTCTATTTTTTCAGGAACTATCCCGCATTTAGGACATTTAACAAAAGGAAGCGGTGCCCCCCAATATCTTTGACGGCTGATACCCCAGTCTCTAAGACGGTAATTAATCTCTTTACTTCCAATTCCCATCTCTTCAAATTTTTTAATAATAGCTTCTTTTGCCTCAGTGTTTTTCATTCCGCTAAATTCCCCGGAATTAATTAAAATTCCTTCATCCGTATAAGCCTTGGATTTATCCAATTCTCCACTTTCAGGCTCAATAACCCACTTTATAGGAAGATTATATTTAGTGGCAAATTCAAAATCTCTCTCATCATGAGCCGGAACCGCCATAACCGCCCCGCTTCCGTATTCAACCAAAACAAAATTTGCAAGCCAGACCGGCACTTTTTCGCCGGTTAAAGGATGAACAACATCAATTCCAAGATAAACACCCTCTTTTTCCATAGCCTGTCTGTCTTTTGGAAGGATAGAGCGGATATGTCTTACTTTTTTTTCTGTTTTAGCGTCTAATAAATTATTTTCTAACATAAAATCAACAATAGGATGCTCAGGCGCTAAAGCTGAATAAGTGACCCCGTAAACCGTATCGGGTCTTGTTGTAAATACTTCATATCCCTCAAATCTGTTTTGTAATTTTTCCCTGCTTTCATCACTTAAATCAAATTTAAACTTAAGCCCGACAGATTTTCCAATCCAGTTTTTTTGCATTGTAAGAACTCTATCAGGCCATCCCTCTTTTATTTTATCCATATCATTAAGTAATTCTTCTGCATATTTTGTAATTTTTATATACCATCCGGGAAGCTCTTTTATTTCAATTTCATTATCACATCTCCAACAACATCCGTCAATCACCTGCTCGTTTGCCAAAACCGTATGACAGGTTTCGCACCAGTTTACTTTTTGAGTGCGTCTTTCAAGCAGACCGTTTTCAAACATTTTAATAATAAATTCCTGCTCCCATCTTGTATATTCAGGGTCAGATGTGGCAAATTCTCTTGTTTTGGAAAAAGAAAGTCCCAGTCTTTTAAGCTCTTTTCTCATATAATCAATATTTTCGTAAGTCCATTTTTTCGGATGAATTTTATTTTTTATAGCCGCATTTTCAGCAGGCATTCCAAAACTGTCCCAACCGATAGGATGAAGAACATTAAAACCTGTTTTTCTATAATATCTGGCAATAGAATCCCCGATTGTATAGTTTCTGACATGCCCCATATGGATTCTTCCGCTTGGATATGGAAACATAGATAAAATATACTTTTTAGGAAGTGTTTT
>JALVWY010000164.1 GCA_027023105.1 Campylobacterales bacterium
ATGGAATTGATAAAATAGAACTTAGGCTTGATGGGTATTTGACTAAGTTTGATATAGAAGTGCTTAAAAAATTACCTGTTAAAATAGAAATCAGTTTTGATGTGGATAAATTCAATAAAGATTTAATCGAAAAGTCTCTTAGCGTGGCAGTAAAAGAAAATAAAAGTTATATTTATGATTTTAAAGAGTTAAAAGAAATAGAAAAAAAAGAAAAAAATCCTAAAATTAAAGTGGAACATTTTAGTGACAGAATGAGTGAAGTTAGTTTTGTATTTGCGAAAATAAAAGAGTTTGTAGAAAGCGGGATTGAGCCTAAGAATATTGCTGTAATTTTGCCCGATGAAGAGTTTAGCGAAATGTTAAGTCTGTTTGATGAAAAAGAGAATTTGAATTTTGCAATGGGTGAGAGTTTTACAAAAAGTAATATTTACATAAAATTAAAAGCAATATATGATTATCTCTCAGGAGATATAGAAGCTTTTAAAAAATGTGAAGAGGTGATTGATGAGTTTGAAAAAATGGATTTGATTGAGTTTATTAAAAAACATTCTACTAATAAAGAGTTAAAAGTAATTGACGAAGAGCTTTTTAAATTAAATGCTTTTAAAAATATGTTTAATGATAAAAAGGAATTTTTGTATTTTGTGTTAAGCCGTCTTAAAGATAAAAAATTTGATGATGTTTACAGCGGTAAAATTACTTGTATGGGAGTTTTAGAGAGTAGGGGAATGGAGTTTGAAGGTGTGATTTTAGTTGATTTTAATGATGAAATTGTGCCAAATGTAGGGGAGAGTGATTTGTTTTTAAATACTTTTATAAGAAAAATGGCAAAACTCCCTACAAGATTTGATAAAGAAAATTTACAAAAACATTACTATTATCAGCTAATAAACAATGCAAAAAAAGTAGCAATAAGTTATGTAAAGAATGAAGAAAATGCTCCTAGTAAATTTTTGTATGAGTTAGGGCTTGATTTAGGAGAAAGCGGAGATGAAAAATATCAGTTTTTTAAAACTGCCTCTAAAAAAGAGATAACGGAATATAATGAAAAACTTCCTATAAAATATCCAATTTACCCGACAACCCTTCAAATGCTTATTGAATGTCCTAAAAAATACTATTTTTCCAAAATTCTTGATATTAACGAAACAAGCGAAGATGAGTTTTTTGGAAATATTTTTCATAATGCCATTAAAGATATAAAAAATATAACTTCTTCTAAAAAGTATTATGAAGAATTAATCAGCAAAATAAAATCTCAAATAAACGATAAAAAACTTCTTTTTGCCGTAATGGTGAATTGGGATGATAAAATTAAAAAATTTTGCGAAAAAGATTTTGAATTAAGAAATAATAAAACTTCAATACCGGAAAAAACAATAAAATTTAATTTTAAAAATCATTCCTTAGCCGCAAGGGTTGACAGGATTGATGAAAATGAAGATGAGATAGTTTTGATTGATTACAAAACTTCAAAAAGTGCTGAGGATAAAGAAAAATATTTGTATGAATTTCAAACTACCTTTTATTATCTTTGGGCAAAAGAAAATTATAATAAAGAGATAAAAACATACATTTGGGATATAAATGAAGTTAAATTGATTGAAGGTGTTATAAAAACGGAAATTTTAGAAGATGTTTTAAATAATCTTCTAAAAGAAGTAAAAGAAGCCGAAGATATTATAGAAAATGAAGAAAAACCGATAAAAAAAGCGAGCGATATTTGTAAATATTGTCAATATAGAGTAGCTTGTGGGAGGGATTTATGAAAAGAATGTTAGCAGTTAGTGCGAGTGCCGGTAGCGGGAAGACATTTAGGCTGGCAAACAGATATATTGCGCTTTTAAGTGAAGATAATCCGAGTAACATTGTAGCGATTACTTTTACAAACAAAGCGGCAAATGAGATGAAAGAGAGAATTATTAAATTTTTGCAAAATTTAGGTGATGATGAGAATGTAGTTAATATGATTTGTAATGAATTAAATATAAGTGAAAATGAGCTTTTAAAAAGGAAAAAAAATCTTATTAAGAAATTTTTAAGCGATACTAATATTCAAACCATTGATTCTTTTATTAATAAAATTTTAAGGAAATTTAGTTTTTTCGTAGGCTTTAAAAGCAGTTTTGATATAGGAAGCGACAATAAGGATTTAATATTTAAAAATTTTTTGGCATCTTTAAATGAAGAAGAGATGCAAAAATTAATCTCTGTTGCAAAAAAAGAGGAGAAATTTTTTACTTCCTTAACCGAGCTTTTTGAAAATCTTTATGAAAAAGACAAAGAGCTTGATAAATTGAGAATGGAAAATAAAGAATGGAGAATTAAAGAGATTTTAGAAGAGATTGAAAAAATAAAAAATAATTTTATTTTAGCTACAAGTGAGTGTAAACAGGTAAATAATTTTTTTAGAAAAAATATTCCCGGAATGTTAAAAGTTAAAACAATTCCTTCATTTTTTGAAAAAGGAAGTTTAAAAAGTGTTAGAGGATTTAAGAAATGTTATGAAGAGTGGATGGATAGTGAGTTTGAAAAATTAATAGATTTGATTAAAAAATATATGGATTTTCAGGAAAAAAATTTTTTGGCTAATCTTTTTTATTTTTATGAAAAATATAAAATTGAAAAATGGAAATTCAAAAAAAATGAAAATATACTTGATTTTAAAGATATTGAACATTTGGTTTATGATTTATTGCAAGGGCAAAAAATTAATAGCGATTTTTTATATTTCAGGCTTGATAGCCGGGTTAATCATATTTTAATGGATGAGTTTCAGGATACTTCTGTGACACAGTGGGAAATTTTTGAGCCGATTGTTGATGAAATTGCAAGCGGATATGGAAGGAAAGAATTTAGAAGCTTTTTTTATGTAGGGGATGTAAAACAGGCTATTTATAGATTCAGAGGAGGTAAAAAAGAGCTTTTTAGGGAAGTTGCGAAAAAATATGAGTCTTTTGAGCTTGAAATTGAGCCTTTAAAAGTAAATTATAGAAGTGCAAAGAATATAGTTGAGTTTGTAAATGATAAATTTAATTTAGAAGAAAAACCGCATAGAAAAGAAAACGGATATGTGGAAGTTGATGAAATAGATAAAGAAAACGCTTTTAGTAAAATTTATGAAAAAATAGAATTTTTTAATCGAAACGGCGTAAGGGATGAAGATATTGCCGTTTTGGTTTATAAAAATGATGATATATTAAATTTAGGGGAATTTTTAGAAAAAAAGGGTAAAAAAGTCGTAACGGCTAAAAAAGCGAAAGTTTTATCACAGCAAAGCGCGAAAGCTATTGTCTCTCTTATGAAATATTTGCAAGACAATACAAAAAAAATAGAGCTTTTAAACTTTTTATCACTTACAGGTCAAAAATGGGGAGAAGAAATTGACATTAAAATTGATAGACCCGTCAAAATGATAAAAGAGATTATGGATAAATATGATTTAGTTGATGAAGCAAGTCTTAAGCTTCTTTATCATTCTAAAAAATATGACACGATTTTTGATTTTGTCCGGGATATTGATAATTATCAAGAAGAACTTCCTCTAAAAGAGTTTGAAGGAATTACAATTATTACCATTCATAAAAGTAAAGGTCTTGAATTTAAAAATGTAATCGTTTTAGACAGGCTTAGCGATAGAGATAATAATGATAAAAGTAATATTTTATTTGATTATAAGGGTATAAAACTTAAAGATATTAAACTAAAAATCCCGTTTAGAGAGATTATTGATGATGATTATAAATTTATTAAGCAAAAAGAGGATAAACTGAAATTTGAAGATAAAAAAAATGTGGAATATGTGGCTTTTACAAGGGCGGAAGATTCTTTGATTATTCTAAAAAAAGAGCAAAAAAGTGCTTTTGTTACTAAATTAGAAGTTATGCAAAAGGGTGAAATTATTCCGAGTGAAGATAAAAAGAAGAAAAAAGAAGTTAAAAAGCAAAAAATTGAATTAAAAAATTACGGAAAACAAGAAATTAAAGTAAAAGAAGATGAGTATAAAGCAAATGATTATGGTGCTATATTTTTAGGAAATGCTCTTCACTATGCATTTGAGTGTGAAAATATAGAAGCGGTTAATAATCAATACGGGGATTTTTGCGATATAAAAAAAGTTAGAATAATATATGAAAAGGCAAAAGAAATTATGCCAAAAGGCAAAAAAGAGGTGCCTTTTATTTATGAAGGGAATGTCGGAAGAATTGATTTATTATGTGAAGATGTTATAATTGATTATAAATCTGCAAAACCACAGGATGAAAAAGGTTATATTAGTCAGGTGAAAAATTATATAAAAGCGGTTGAATCAATCAGTGGTAAAAAATTAAAAGGAAAACTTTTTTATGCAGATTTAATGGAATTTAGGGAGGTTTAAATGTGTATGCCAAGAATTTTCGGAACAAAACTGATAGACGGTAAAAAAGAGACTAAAAAAAAGCGTGTTAGAGCAAAAAAAAGAGAAAAAAAAATAATTCATCAATCAAAAGTGGAATTTGAATGAAAGTTTTAGTTTCAGCCATTGAACCTAGTGCAAATTTGCATTTAAGATATATCTTAAATGAATGGAAAATGAAAAATGAAAAATTGAAAATTGAAGGGGTTTTTGATAAATCATTAGGTGAGCCGATAATTGATAGCAATGAATTTAATGTTATGGGATTTTTTGATGTATTGCCTAAAATTAAATTAGCAAAAAAAACGATTGAAAAACTGGCTGATTTAAGTGCCAAGGCAGATAAAATTTTACTTATTGACGCACCTTCATTTAATTTAAGACTTGCAAAAGCTATAAAAGAGAAGTATCCTAAAAAAGAGATAATCTATTATATTTTGCCAAAAGTGTGGGCTTGGAAAAAAGGCAGAATTAAAACGGTAAATAAATATATAGATAAAAAAGCGTATATTTTTCCTTTTGAGAGAGAATATTGGAAAGACGGGATTTATGTAGGAAATCCTCTTTTAGATGAAATAAAAGAATTTAGAGACGAAAAAATTTATGGAAATGTTGCCTTTTTGCCGGGAAGCAGAAAAAGCGAGATAAAATCACTAATGCCTGTTTTTAAAGAATTAGCAAAGAATATAAAAAAGAATAAAATTTTTGTGGTTCCTGAAATTTATAAAAAAAATATAGATGAAATATATGGAGATGTAAAAGAATTTGATATAATTTTTTCCACTAAAGACGCACTTTTAAAAAGTGATTTTGCCTATATTTGCTCAGGGACCGCAACGCTTGAAGCGGCAATAATCGGAACTCCTTTTGTTTTGATGTATAAAGCAAGAGAGATTGAATATTTAATTGCTAAAATGTTAGTGAAATTAAATTTCGTAGGTCTTGCAAATATTATTTTTGAAAGAGAAAATTTAGGGATGTTTCATAAAGAGTATTTACAAAAATTTGATATAAATCTTCTTTTAGAAGATTATAAAAATTCTTCCCTAAAAGAATTTAGGCAAAAATCTGATAAACTAAAAGAAGTGTTGAAATATGGAAGCAGTAAAAATATAGTGAAATTAATAAAAGGAAATTTATGAAAGAACCAATGACTAAATACGGATATGAAAAATTATCTAAAGAACTTGAATACCTAAAAACAACGGCAAGACCCGAAGTTGCAAAAGAAATTGATGCAGCAAGAGAGCTTGGAGATTTAAAAGAAAATGCTGAATATCACGCTGCAAAAGAAAAACAATCTCACATAGAAAGAAGATTATCGGAACTTAGTGATATCTTAAGCAGAGCCGTGGTTGTTGACCCTACCGCCCACGCTCACAACAGAGTTGCTTTTGGCTCTACTGTGTATCTTGTTGATTTAGACAGCGATGAAGAGATTAAATACACAATAGTAGGAGCTCCTGAAGCAAATCCGTCAAAAGGACTTATTTCATATTATTCGCCTCTTGCAAAAGCGTTAATAGGAAAGGAAGTTGGAGATGAGGTGGAAGTTAAGCTGCCAGGAGGAGAAAAAGCGTATGAAATAGATAAAATCTGTTATGAGGATATCTGTTTTTCATAAAAAATTAGAACGGAGAATAAAATGAAACTGAAAATAAAAAAATTAAGTAATGAGGCAGTTATTCCGCAATATCAAACAGAACTTGCGGCGGGGATGGATTTGCACGCTACTCAAACTCATATTTTAGAGCCGATGGAGAGAAAACTCATAAAAACGGGACTTGCTTTTGAAATTGAAGAGGGGTATGAAGTTCAAATCAGACCAAGAAGCGGTCTTGCGTATAAACACGGAATTACCGTTTTAAATACTCCGGGAACCATTGATG
>JALVWY010000165.1 GCA_027023105.1 Campylobacterales bacterium
GCAAATGTTGCGGCACTTTCGGCATTTATCGGTTCAACAAGTGCGCTTGTTCAAAAAGAGATTAAAAAAATACTTGCTTATTCTACAATGTCTCACCTTTCAATAGCATTTGTGGGACTTGGGGTAGGAAGTTTGGCAGCCGGTATGCTTCATCTTGTAAACCACGCTATTTTTAAAGCGTTATTATTCCTTTCAGCCGGTGCGGTTATATATTTGGCACATCATACAAAAGATGCGTGGAAACTAGGAGGTCTTATTAAATCGGCTCCTTTAGTGGCATTATTTATGGCTATGGGTTCACTCTCTCTTGCGGGTGTTCCTCCGTTTAGTGGATTTTTCTCAAAAGAGATGGTTTTAAGTGCCGCATGGGAATGGGGTAACGGATTTACGGCAATATTCGTAACGATTGCGGCTCTTTTATCTATTGCATATATTACAAGACTTTGGATATTAATTTTCCTTGGTGAACCAAGAAATGAAGATATAGCGGGAAGCGTTCATAAACCTAGTAATCTTTGGATTAGGCTTCCACTTGGAATTTTAGCTTTTGTAACACTTTTTATTGCAATTTGGCAAACTAATATTGTTCATTTTATTGTTGGTAAAGATGTTGTTGAGCCTGAAATTGAAGGTTTAACAGCATTTATGCTTACAGGTATGCTTATTTTATTCTTAATAGTAGTAGGACTTTATTTAAAAGGACTTAATTTACTTTATAAAATAGCTTCTCATAATTTTGTTCAGACTATTCATCAGATATTGTTTAACGGATATTATGTAGAAGCTATGATTAGCTGGATATCTAAACATATATTTGTTAATGCAATGGCGGCGTCTGCTAGATGGTTTGACACATATATTATTGATTTTATTGTAAACGGGACTGTTCCGTTTACTCAGGGTGTTCATAAAGTGTTTAAATCAGGACACAGTGGAAGAATCGGCTCTTACATGGGACAAATGGTTCTTGGAGTTGCGATTATTGTTATAGCAATCTTAATAATTGTAAAGGGGCTGTAAATGGTGGCTGTAGACATTATATTTGCGCCTATATTTTTATCGGTGCTCGTCTATTTTCTTACAAAAGGGGCTGAGCATATTACAAAATATATTGCGCTTGGGTGGTTCTTGATACTGTTTTTTATTTCTCTTAGCTGGTTGCATCAGTTGCCGGACCATGGTTTCTTACAACTTGGAACATATTTAAAAGTTCCTTTGTTTAACTTTGATTTGACATTGCAAGTAGATGCACTTAGTGTTGCGATGCTTTTATTAACATCGCTACTTTTGATTCTGGTTGTATTTACATCATGGAATGAAAAAAATCAGGCATCTTACTTTAGTTTGTTGATTTTATTTAGCGGACCGATTTTCGGTGTGTTTATGACTACAAATGTTTTATGGTTTTTTATGTTTTGGGAACTTACACTAGTTCCAATGCTTTTTTTAGTCGGTATTTGGGGAGCGGAAAGAAGAGTTTATGCGGCTATTAAATTTTTCCTTTATACGCATGTATTTGCTATGTTTATGTTTGTAGGATTTTTCCTTTTATACAAACAGACAGGTTACTGGGATATAACACAGATAAAAGAAGCGGCTCTTGCGACACCTGCGCTTATCTGGTGGCTTATGTTTGCAGGTTTTGCGGCAAAATTACCGTTGTTTCCGTTTCATACATGGCTTCCTGATGCGCATGTTCAGGCTCCTAGCAGTATTTCTGTATTGTTAGCCGGTGTTTTGCTTAAAATGGGTGCTTACGGGCTTATAAGATTTACAGTTGAGCTTTTACCTAATACAACAAGAGAATTTGCATTGTGGATGGTGGCATTCGGTTTACTTACAACATTTTTTGCCGGAATGCTTGCCGTTTATGAAAAACATATTAAAAAAATGGTGGCATATTCGTCTATTTCTCATATGGGGCTTGTTGTAGTTGCGATTGCTACTATGACATATGACGGTCTTAGTGCTTCTTTATATGAAATGATAGGGCATGCCCTTGTTATTTCACCGTTGTTTTTAATTGCAGGATGGTTCCATCATAAAACTCATACATGGTATATGAATGAAATGGGTGGAATTATGAAATTTGCGCCGTATGCGAGTGCTATATTTATTTTAGCGGGTATGGCGGCTCTTGGACTTCCGGGAACTATGGGATTTGTAGGAGAACTTACGATTATAATTTCAGCTGTTAAATCATTTGGATGGTGGATTGCCGTAATTGCACTTGGAGGATTTATAAGTGCAGGATATATTATCTGGTCTGTAAGAAGAGCAATTCACGGAGAACCAAGTCAAATAGTTTTAAATTCAACTTTTGAAATGAGTGGTGCAGAAAAATTTGCATTGGCAATTTTTACAGGTTTGATTATCTATTTCGGAGTTGTTCCTCAACCGATTTTTGATGTGGCAAATAAAGCATTTTCTAGCTTTTTTGGAGGTATGTGATGAGTTTTATAGTATTAATTGCAACAGGGTTATTAATTCCACTGTTTTACAGGAACAATATTTTTATTGCAAAAATGATAGCGATAGCGGCTTTTATAGTTGCGGCTTTTTTCGTTTATCAAGGGCAGTCTCTTAATTCTATCTTCCCTTATTTTGTAATGACAAAATCAACGATGATTATGGAATTTGCACTTTTAGCGACATTGGCTGCCGTTTCACTTACTCTTACAGGGTTTGAGAGACCTTTAATTGCACAGATGCTTTTTTTAGCAGGTGTTTCACTGGCTTTGCTTGAAACAAATAACTTTTTCGTATTTATTGTTTTATTTGAAGTTGTAGCTATTATCTCTTATATTTTGGTTGCAAATATAAGAAACTTTTTTAATGCGGAAGGTGCTATCAAAGCATTTATTGCAGGGGCGGTTGCAAGCGGTATTATTTTGATTGGTTTTGCTTTATTTAGCTTTACAAGTGAATCATTTAATTATTCGGATATGAATGTAAGCGGTAAATTTACATTAATTGCCGTTGCTATTATGCTTGCGGGTATTTTCTATAAGCTTACAATAGTTCCAATGCACGCATGGGCTGCTGATGCGTATTCTCAAGTAAATCATGCAGCGGCTGCGATTTTGAGCGGGGTTATTAAAAGTGTTGTTTTAGTGGCTACTTTTAAAGCTTTTTATAAATTTATGATAGCTTATCCGACAGCTACGGTATTGATTTTTAGTTTCTTTGCTATTATAACTATGACTTTGGCAAACTTTATGGCGTTATGGCAAAAAAGAATTTCTAAAATTTTGGCTTATTCTTCAATAGCACACAGTGGTTATGCTCTGATTCCTTTTGCTGCGGCTGCTAGTATTTATTCTTTTGCAGGTATTTTATACTATGCGGTAGCGTATATATTTATGCAAACAAGTGTATTTTTGATTTTGAATGATTTTAGAAGAGAAGCTGGAGTTAAACATCTTAAAGACATCAAAGGTATGGGACAAAGAGCGCCTCTACATTCACTTTTCTTTACGGTTCAGTTGTTCTCACTTGCGGGTATTCCAATGCTTGCAGGATTTTTGAGTAAAGCGATTGCTTTTTATGCAGGAGTTGATGCAGGGCTTTGGGTAATAGTTTTAATTGCTGCACTTAATTCCGCTTTGGCAGTGGGATATTATGTTTGGATTATTAAACACATCTATTTTGATAAAGCTGAAAATGAAGCTGTTATTAAAATGTCTGCGGGAAGTTTAATAGGTCAGCTTATATTACTTGCCGGGACTGTTTATTTTGGTGTTGTAGCAGGAAATGTTATTAATGCCGGTATGCATTTTTCTTTTTAAAAAAGGTTTAATTTGAAACTTTTTCTTCTTTTTTTCCCTTTTATTTTATTCGGACTTGAGATTAATGTGGATTATTATCAAAAAAACAATAAAGCAAATGAAATTTTATCGTTATATAATAATTTTGCTTTTGAATGTATTCCCAAGCAAAAAGAAATTGACTGTTTTTTTGATAATAATCCTTCAACTTACGTTTTTCAAATAAAAAGCCGTTTTTTTAAATTTATACCGATTTTCGGTAAAAAATTTGAATTAAAAATCCTTGTCAATAAAAAATATAAAATTTTTTCCAAAACTGATAATTTATATAAAAATCCTCTTTTAAAATTAAGCAATAATAAAAAAGCAAAAAAGTGGATAATTATTGCCGGGTATGAGCCTTTTTTGTCCAAAAAAACCCCCTCAGGGCTTGATTTTTATTTTAAAGATTCACCGAAAATTTATATAGGTGCCGTGGATGACAGGGAAAATCCTATTAATGTAAATCGTCAATCACAGGATGTAAGAATTTATTTTAATATTTTAAAAGGATTTAATGCAAATAAAGATGAAACGGATAATATTAACGAATTTATAAAAAATTTCCCTAATTCTTTGTTTTTGCCTGATATTTTATATATGAAAATGGTTTATTTAGAAAAAGAGAATAAATTTGAAAATTTGATTGAAATAGGTAAAAAATGGATTAAAAAATATGCTTATGACGAACATTTGCCAAAAGTTTTACTTTTAATGGCAAAAGCCTATTCCAAAATGGGATTTTTAAGTGATGCGAGTTATTTTTTCAATAGAATTATTACCGAATATCCAAATACAAATATATCTAATTTAGCTAAAATTTATTTAGCCGACCAGTTGTATTCTGTAGGGGATTCTAAAAAGGCTATGGGGTTATATGAAAGTGTGCTTTATTCAACCAAAAATATTGATACGGCTTCACTTGCCGCTGCAAGGCTTGCGAGCAGATATATGAATAAAGGTCAGTTTAAGAAAGCTTATGAATATTATCTTAAAATTTACAGGGTAAATAAAAAGTTTTTGCTTAAAGATAAGCAAAAAGCATATGAATTAGCTAAAATGCTTGCAAGTCATCAAATTTATTCTTTAGCTGTTAATATAGGAGAAGATTTACTCAAAAAACTAAAAAAATTTGATGATTTAAGAGAGCCGCTTTTATATAATCTTGCAAAATGGAGTGATGAGGCAGGTAAATATAAACAATCTTTAAGTTTTATTAATAAATATTTAAAAATGTTTCCTTATGGGGATTATTCAGATCAAATATCTACATTAAGGGATAAAGTGTTGTTTAATGTCCCTGATAAAAATTCAACTAAACAGCTTAATTATATAGATGAAATTATAAAAAATTATCAAGGAAGCGATATTTCACAAAAAGCATTGGTTAAAAAGGCTGAAATTTTATTTAAACTGAAAAAATATGGAGAAATTTTTAAATTTATAGATAAATTACAAAATATTCCTAACAAATTTTTTCCTGATAAAAAAGAGTTTTTAGAAAAGCTTAAAAAACTATATTTTCTAAAACTTTTAAATATCAAAAATTGTGAAAAAGCAATAAATATCAAAAAAGAGTATAATATTTCAGTAACAAAAAAATATGATGAAAAAATTTATAATTGTGCAATGAAAACTTTTAATTACGATACCGCTTCTGTTGTTTGTAATAAATATCTCGATTCTCCTAATGATAAAATTTTTGTGAAATGGATGGAGAAAAAAATAGAAGTGCTTTACAAACAAAACGATTACAAAAATTTGATAAATGCAGTTGATGATTTGTGTGCTGTTAAGAAAAAAGGATGTTATAAATATCAGCTTTATAAATTTTTTGCTTTATGGAATCTTAAAGAATATAAAAAAGCTCTTAAAGTCACTATGAAGCTTGAGAAGAAAAAAGATATAATAAATACAGATGTTTTTATAAATATCGTAAGATGGGCGGTTGAGAATAAAGATTTTCTTTTAGCTGCTACTTATGCAAAAAAAATAATTGATTTGCAGGATTTTTTTAAGGCGTATCCTTATTCTCCTTTTGTAGATTTTGTATATGCCAAATATTCTAAGAATAAAAATGAGGCTGTTAAGGTTTTAAAAGCTCTTTTGAAAAGAGTAAATGGAGAAGATAAGGCAAGAGCGCTGTTTATGCTTGCAAATTTGACACAAAATCAAAAATATTTGAATGAATGTATTAAAGTTAAAAATTCAACCCTTTGGAAAGGGCTTTGTGAGCAGGCTAAGGGGCTGTTTTAATTATTAAGTTTTCTAATTTTTCAAGAGGGGCTTTTATTGTATTAAATTGTGTTTTGTTAAAAGTCTGTTGCCTTTTTGCAAGACGGGAGGTGTTTGTTACTATTTTTTCATAAAGTTCATTTTTATTATAAATTCCGTTAAAATAATCCAAAACTTCTTTTATTCCTATAGCTTTAAGAGCTGGCAGGCGTCTGTCTT
>JALVWY010000166.1 GCA_027023105.1 Campylobacterales bacterium
TTTTGATTGATGATATCGTAACGACAGGTTCTACCGTAAATGAAGCAAAAGAAGTCTTGAAAAAACATAATGTAAATGTGCTTTTTAGTGTTGTATTGGCTAATTTGCAAAATTAGGGAAATAAAAACACTACTAATATACCAATATATCTATATTTTTGATATAATTATTTAAAAAAGGATTTTAATGCAGGTTATTCCAGTTAAAATAGAAGAAACTCTTGCAAAAAGTTATTTAGAATATTCAATGAGCGTGATTGTAGGAAGGGCGCTTCCTGATGTTAGAGACGGGCTTAAGCCGGTTCACAGAAGAATACTTTATGCAATGTATAAAATGGGGATTACTTCTTCAACTCCATATAAAAAATCAGCCAGAATTGTAGGGGATGTTATAGGTAAATATCATCCTCACGGAGATACAGCCGTTTATGATGCACTTGTCAGAATGGCTCAGGATTTTTCTATGAGAGAGCCTCTTATTGACGGTCAGGGTAACTTCGGTAGTATTGACGGAGATAATGCTGCTGCAATGAGATACACGGAAGCCAGACTTACAAAAATAGCGGAAGAGCTGTTAAAAGATATAGATAAAGATACTGTAGATTTTATACCAAATTATGACGGAAGTGAAAGGGAACCTGTTGTTTTACCTGCCAGATTTCCAAATCTTTTAGTTAACGGAAGCAGCGGTATTGCCGTTGGTATGGCTACAAATATTCCCCCTCATAATTTAGGGGAGCTTTTAGACGCTTTAATTTATATGATAGATAATAAAGATGCTATTTTAGAAGATATTTTACAGTTTGTAAAAGGTCCTGATTTTCCTACAGGCGGGACTATTTTCGGAAGAGGAGGTATCCTTGAAGCGTATAAAACAGGCAGGGGAAGTGTCAAAATAAGGGCAAAACACCATATAGAACATAAAGGCAATAGAGAAATAATTGTAATTGACGAACTTCCTTATCAGGTAAACAAAGCAAGACTTATAGAAAAAATAAGCGATTTGGTTAAAGATAAAATTGTTGAGGGTATAAGTGAAATAAGAGATGAAAGTGACAGGGACGGGATAAGAGTTGTAATTGAGCTTAAAAAAGATGCAATGAGTGAGATTATTCTTAATAATCTTTATAAACATACGCAAATGCAGGTTAGCTTTGGTGTTAATATGCTAGCAATTATAGATAAAGAACCTAAACTTTTTAATTTAATGGAAATTCTTGAAACTTTTGTCAAATTTAGAAAAACGGTTGTCATAAGAAGAACTATTTATGAACTTGAAGCTGCCAAAAGAAGAGCCCATATTTTAGAAGGTCTTAGAATTGCTTTAGCTAATATAGATGAGGTTGTTGAGCTGATTAAAAAGTCCGAAGATTCAAAAGACGCAAAAAACAGACTGATGGAAAGATTTAATTTAAGTGAGATACAATCTCAAGCGATTCTTGATATGAAGCTAAGCCGTCTTACTTCTCTTGAAATAGAAAAAATAGAAAAAGAGTATAAAGAACTTATGGAAAAAATAGCATATCTTAATTCTATTTTAAAAGAAGAATCGGTTTTAAACGGTGTTATTAAAGATGAATTTCAGGAAATAAAAGATAAATACTCCACTCCAAGACTTACAAATATTGTGGATGATTATGATGATATCAATATAGAAGATTTGATTCCAAACGAAGAAATGGTAGTTACCATTACCCACAGAGGCTATGTAAAAAGAGTGCCTTTAAAAACATACGAAAGACAAAACAGAGGCGGAAAAGGTAAAAAAGCTTTGACAACATATGAAGATGATTTTATAGAAAATTTTTATATAGCAAATGCTCATGATACTTTAATGATTATTACAGATAAAGGTCAGCTTCACTGGCTTAAAGTTTATAAAATTCCGGAAGGCAGCAGGACTAGCAAAGGAAAAGCTATTGTAAATCTTATAAATCTTGATAAAGATGAGCAAATTCAAACTATTATTAAAACGGAAGATTTTGATGAAAATAAATCGTTAGCATTCTTTACGAAAGAAGGAATTGTTAAAAGAACAAATTTAAGCGAATTTAAAAATATAAGAAGCACAGGCGTTAGGGCTATTAAAATAGATGATGACGATGAACTGGTAACAGCCAAAATTGTAAATTTTGAAGACAAAGAACTGTTTATTATTACCAAAAAAGGTCAGGCTATCAGATTCCCTGTGGAAGCTGTAAGAGAAATGGGAAGAACAGCCAGAGGTGTTAGCGGTATTAAATTTAAAATTGACGGAGATGAAGTTGTAGGAGCTCTTGCCATTAGAGATGAAAATCAGGAAATTTTAACAGTCAGTGAAAAAGGCTTTGGAAAAAGAACAGAAGCAAATCTTTACAGACTTACCAATAGAGGCGGAAAAGGCGTAATTGCTATGAAACTTACGAATAAGACAGGAGATTTAGTAGGTGTTGTAGCTACTGAAGAAGAGCATGATTTGATGCTTTTAACAAGTGAAGGTAAAATGATAAGAGTTAGTATTGATTCTATTTCAAAAACTGGTAAAAATACTCAGGGTGTAAGAATAGTAAGACTTGATAACGGTGATAAGGTCGTAAGTCTTGCTAAAACACCTTCAAAAAAAGAAGAAGAGTTATTAATAAATGAAGAATAATGCCGATATAAAAATAAAAGGATATGAATGAAAAAATTTTCTTTTATTTTCGGATTTTTATTTTTCTTAGGCGGGTGCAGTTGCGCAACTCCTGCGCCTGTGAAAAAAATTAAAATACCTAAAAAGAACAATTTGCAAATTGCTGTAAAAAAAGATATTGTTTTTAAAGTTACGGGCACCGGTGTTGCACCTTGTGAAAATATGTGTAATATGGCTCAGGCAAAAGTAATGGCAAGAAGGGCTGCAATATTGAATGCCTATGAGCAGTTAGCCGAAAAAGTTTACGGAATAAAAATAGACGCTCAAGACAGTGTTAAAAATATGATGAGCACAAACAATCAAATTTCGGCACAGGTAAAAGGATTGGTTAAAGGCGCTTTTATTGATAAAGAAGAATTTAAAAACGGAATATATTATGTTACTATGAGTTTGAAAATAGATGCTAAAAACTGGAATAATAATCTTACTTTTAAATAATCTTCTTTTCGGAGATTATTTTATCTCTTTTGATTTTATGTCTAAAAATTCAAAAATAGTTTCTTTTCATTTTAATTGTTCTAGGGCACTGACTATTAAAGATTCTAAAAAAACATTTCTTTTTTCTTTGCCCTTAAGAAAGAATATTAAAACTACCTGTGATTTTTATGAAAATAAAATTATAGATTTTTTACTAAAAAGAAAAGTTGTTATATATTCAAATGAAAAATTTGTTAGGAATAGTTTAAATACCCAAACAAAACTGACTTTTCTTCCTCAAAGATTTGATATTATTATAAAAAACGGATTTGTGAAATTTTATTTAAAGGAATAGTTTGAAAATAGCCTTAGTTGAAGATGATATAAATATGAGAAAATCTCTTGTTTTAGCACTTAAAAGTGAGGGATATGAAATTAAAGAATTTAGAAATGCGGTTGATGCACTAAAAAAACTTGATGAAAGTTTTGATTTGATTATTACGGATATTACAATGCCAAAAATGGACGGGATTGAGTTTGTAAAAAAGCTTAATGGGAAATATGAAGTTATAATGATTACCGGCAATGCTTCGCTGGATATGGCGATAGAGTGTATAAAACTTGGGGTTAAGGATTTTTTGACTAAACCTTTTGAACTGGAAGATTTAATAAAAGCCATTGAAAATAAAAGAATTTATACTCAAAAAACAAAAAACAAAGAAGATATTAAAAGTGATTTTATTTGTGAAGATGAAAATACTAAAAAAGTATTTGAAATAGCTAAAAAGGCGGCTGTTACAAATGTGCCTGTAATGCTGCTTGGTCAAAGCGGGGTTGGCAAAGAGGAATTTGCAAAGTTTATTCATAAAAAAAGCAAAAGAAAAGGAAAATTTGTTGCTGTTAATATGAGTGCCATTCCTGAAAATTTAATAGAAAGTGAGCTTTTTGGATATGTAAAAGGAGCTTTTACCGATGCTGTTACTGATAAAAAAGGTCTTTTTGAGCTTGCTAATGGGGGGAGCCTTTTTTTAGATGAAATAGGAGAAATGTCTTATAATCTTCAGGCGAAATTATTAAGAGTTCTTCAGGAAAAAGAATTTTTTCCACTTGGCTCTGTAAAGCCTGTAAAAATTGATGTCAGAATCATAAGTGCGACAAATCAGGATATAGAAAAAAACATAAAAGAAGGAAAATTCAGGGAAGATTTATACTACAGACTTTCTACAATTCCTCTTACAATACCGCCTCTTAGGGAAAGAAAAAATGATATACTTCCGATTGCAAATGAAATTTTGCAAAAAAGCATAAAAGAATTTGATATGCCAAAAAAAGTGTTTTCAAAAGAAGCGAAAAAAGCGTTGCTTGAATATGAATGGCCGGGAAATATAAGAGAGCTTATAAATGTTGTAAAAAGGGCTGTCATTTTGAGTGAAAATGATGAAATAAAAGCAAAAGATTTATATTTAGTAAATATTTAAAGGAGTAAAAATGTATAATGTAGCAATAGCAGGAGCAACAGGAGCGGTTGGAGAAGAATTACTTTTGGTTTTAGAAGAATATAATTTTCCTATTAAAAAATTAGTGCCGCTTGCAAGCGCTAGAAGTGTAGGAAAAGATGTTGAATTTAAAGGTCAAAAAATAGCCGTTAAAGAGCTTACATGTGATGTTTTTGAAGAAGAAAGTATTGATATCGCATTTTTTAGTGCAGGTGGAAGTGTAAGTGCAAAATTTGCACCTTGCGCGGCAAAAGCGGGAGCTGTGGTAATTGATAATACAAGTTATTTTAGAATGAATCCTGATGTTCCGCTTGTAGTGCCGGAAGTTAATCCACAGGATATTGCTTTGTGGAAAAAAACAGGAATTATTGCAAATCCAAACTGCTCTACTATTCAAATGGTAATTAGCTTAGCACCGCTTCATAGGGAGTTTGGAATAAAAAGAGTGGATGTCGCAACTTATCAGGCAGTAAGCGGGGCAGGTAAAAAAGGTATGGAAGAATTGTTAGAGCAAATGAGGGCTTTATTTAATTTCAAACTTGAAAAAGAAGTTGAAAACAGAGAAGTTTTTCAATATCAAATAGCTCTTAATGTAATTCCGCATATTGATAAATTTTTGGATAACGGATTTACAAAAGAAGAACTTAAAATGGTAAATGAAACAAATAAAATTATGCATACAAATATGGAAATAGCACCGACTTGCGTTAGAGTGCCTGTTCTTAGAAGTCACAGTGAAGCTATTACAATTTACTGCGAAAAAGAAGTGGAAGTAAAAAAAGCAAAAGAAGTTTTGGCAAATTTTGAAGATGTAAAGGTTATTGATAATCCGGCTAAAAATGAATATCCGATGCCGATAATTGCAACGGATACAGATTATGTTTATGTTGGAAGAATCAGAAAAGATTTATATGAAGATAATGTTTTACACTTCTTTAATGTTGCAGACCAAATTAGAGTAGGGGCTGCTACAAATGCCGTTAGAATAGGTATTAAATGGATAGAAAGCGAAGGTGAAG
This sequence comes from Campylobacterales bacterium, assembly GCA_027023105.1. Classification (GTDB taxonomy): domain Bacteria; phylum Campylobacterota; class Campylobacteria; order Campylobacterales; family Nautiliaceae; genus JALTBU01. The sequence continues at coordinate 5,603 of JALVWY010000166.1, forward strand.
AATTTTTAAAGGGAAAATATGGAAAGTAGAAATTTTTTAGAAGCTATTTTTGAAGGAGCGTTGTGGAAAAGTAGATTAATTGTTATTTTAGCCGTTATTTTTGGTCTTTTAGGCGGAATTGCCCTTTTTATTGTTGCAAGTTATGATGTTTGGGATATTGTTGTTGATGTTTATAAATTTATGTTTCATCATTATCATCCTGAAAATTTCCACGGAGAAATTATAGGCGGAATAATTGGAGCGGTTGATTTATATTTAATAGCCGTTGTTATGTTTATTTTCTCTTTTGGTTTATATGAATTATTTATAAGTAAAATTGACGATGCGGAAAACAGCGAAGCAGGAAGTAAGATATTGGCAATTCACAGCTTAGATGAGCTTAAAGATAAACTTGGAAAAGTTGTTGTAATGGTTTTAATTGTTAGTTTTTTCAAAAAAGTTATTAATATGAATTTTTCAACTCCTCTTGAAATGCTGTATCTTGCAGGAAGTATTTTAGCTTTGGCATTGGCTTTATATTTTATGCATAAAGGAAGTCATTAAT
>JALVWY010000167.1 GCA_027023105.1 Campylobacterales bacterium
CACTTCTTTTGTGTATGGATTAATAATTTCTTTAAGCTCTCCGTTTATTTCTTTTTTAATTATTTTTTTAGCTATTAACTCCATTTATTTCTCCTTTAAAATTTTCCTGACACAAAATTTTTGTTAATTTTTATAATGCCGCTTATTTTCACTTTGCCATTAATTTTATATTAGTAATAATAACAAATTTTTGATAGAATTTCGTAAAAACCTTAAAGGAAGATAATGAACGAAGCAAAATATATTTGGATGAACGGAAATTTTGTTCCTTGGAATGAAGCAAAAGTTCATGTTTTAACACATACACTTCATTATGGAAACGGTGCTTTTGAAGGGACAAGAGCTTATCAAACGGAAGAAGGGCTTGCAATTTTCAGGCTTCAAGACCACACAAAAAGACTTTTAAATTCGGCAAAAATTTTAAAACTGGATGTTCCTTACAGCCAAGAAGAATTAGAAGAAGTGCAAATTGAACTTCTTAGAAAAAATGATTTTAAGAGAAATGTTTATATTAGACCTTTAATTTACCTTGGATATGGAAAAATGGGACTTTATCATATAGGCGCTCCTGTTGAGGTTGCTGTTGCCGCTTGGGAGTGGGGTGCTTATCTTGGAGAAGAAGGTCTTGAAAAAGGAATCAGGGTAAAAATTTCTTCAATAACAAGAAACAGCGTGAAATCTACTTTTGGAAAAGCAAAAGCGGTTGCAAATTATTTAAATTCACAAATGGCAAAATTTGAAGCACTTGATGCCGGATATGAAGAAGCGTTAATGCTTGATGATGAAGGATTTATAGCAGAAGGAAGCGGAGAGTGCTTTTTTATTGTAAGAGACGGAGTTTTAATTACGCCTCCAAATGACAATTCGCTTGAATCAATTACTCAGGCTACTGTTTTAGAGTTAGCAAAAGAAAGAGATATACCGGTTGAAAGAAGAAGAATTACAAGAGATGAGGTTTATATAGCTGATGAAGCGTTTTTTACAGGAACAGCAGCTGAAATAACTCCTATTAGAGAAGTTGACGGTAGAATTATAGGCGAAGGGAAAAGAGGTTCTATTACAAAAGAGCTTCAAGATGTATATTTTGATGTTGTATATGGAAGAGATAAAACATATAAACATTATTTAACTTATATTTAAAGGAAATAAATGCCAGCAGATTTAAACGGATGGAATAGCCAAAATAACAACCAAAATCAAAACAAATTTGAGCCACCCAAATTTGAACCGCCCAAATTTTTAAAAAATTCGGGTTCTTTAATAATTATTGTTGCAGTTTTAATATTTTTGGGGATACTTTTTAGACCCTGGATTATTATTAATGAAGGAGAAGTCGGAATTTTAGCAACTACGGGTAAATTTTCAAAAGAGCCTTTGAATCCGGGAATGCATTTTTATGTGCCTTTGATTCAAAAAGTAATTATTGTAGATACCAAAGTTCATATGATAACTTACAAAAGAAATCAGGAAATGGGTTCAATGCCGGATAGATACGGAACAATTAAAATTTATCCGGCTATTAATGTGCTTGATGCAAGAGGACTTCCTATTCAGGTGGAACTTTCGGTTAGTTATAAACTTGACCCGAAAAAAGCGGCTTTTGTTATTAAAACATACGGGCTAAACTGGGAAGATAAAATAATAAATCCGATTGTTAGGGATGTTGTAAGGAATGTGATAGGAAAATATCCGGCAGAAGAACTTCCTATGAAAAGAAATGAAATAGCAACGAAAATAGAAAACCAAATAAGAAGTGCACTTGAATCTATTGCGCAAAAGCCTGTAATTTTTGAGAGTTTTCAGTTAAGAGATATTGTTTTACCTCAAAATATAAAACAGCAAATAGAAAGAGTCCAAATAGCTAAGCAAGAATCGGTTAGGGCAAAATATGAAGTTTTAAGAGCAAAACAAGAAGCCCAAAAAGAAGCGGCAATAGCACAAGGAAAAGCAAACGCTATAAAAATAGAAGCTCAGGGAAAAGCCGATGCAAAACTTATAGAAGCCAAGGCTCAGGCAAAAGCAAATGAATTGATTTCAAAATCTTTAACAACAGAATTGTTAAAACTCAAACAAATAGAAATGCAGGGTAAATTTAACGATGCCCTAAAACAAAATCCAAATGCAAAAATTTTCTTAATGCCAGGCGGTGTTGTGCCGAATATTTGGATGAATGTGGATAAAGATTCCCAAAAGGTAATAAGCAGTGGAAAAAATTGATTTTAATAAAAATAACGGATTAGTGCCTGTAGTAGTGCAGGATGTTGAGAGTAATGAAGTTTTGATGCTGGCATATATGAATGAAGAAGCTCTAAAAAAAACAATGGATACAGGGTTTGCGCATTATTTTTCAAGAAGCAGAAATAAATTATGGAAAAAAGGTGAGAGTAGCGGTAATGTGCAAGAAGTAAAAGATATTTTGCTTGATTGCGACAATGATACTATTTTGTTAAAAGTAAAACAAACAGGTCCGGCTTGCCATACAGGCAGAAAGTCTTGTTTTTTTACAAATCTTAAAACAAATGAAATCACTATGGACAAAGAAAAAGAAATAGAGTATAATTTCACAGATAAGCTCTATCATACTCTGCTTGATAGAAAAAATGCAAATCCTGAAACTTCATATGTTTCTTCTTTATACCATAAAGGTGAAAATTCACTTCTTAAAAAGATAGCCGAAGAAGCAGCGGAGTTTTGTTTTGCAGTTAAAGATAACGATAAAAAAGAGATTATTTATGAAGCTGCCGATTTAGCGTTTCATACATTAATCGCCTTAGCACTGAAAAACATACACCCCGAAGCTGTTTTAGAAGAGCTAAAAAGAAGAGAAGGCCTAAGCGGTATTGAAGAAAAGAAAAACAGGAAAAAATAATGATGCATTTACCTCATTTTACTATTCTTCACTGGCTGGATATTGCCTTTTTCTTACTTTTATTTATATTTTTGACGATTCTTTCTGCAAAAGTGGCAGGCAATAGTGTAAAAATATTGCTGAGTATGATATTTGCCTCTTTTTTGGTTACGGCATTTGGCGGAGTGCTTGGACTTGTTATTTTGGAAAAATATACAAAACAAGCCGTTTTATTAAATGTTGAACAAAGAAGAGTTCTTATCAATGAAGCTATGGTCTTAAAAGGTCAGGTTAAAAATATAGGTAAATTTAAAATAAATTATTGTAAACTGGAAATTAAACTGGTAAACAATGGATGGGGCGGAAAATTTAAAAAAGGAACCTTTTTTAAATCAGGAGGTTTGAACATATTCGGAAGTAAATCAAAAGAGCAGTAAAGACCGAATATAGTAAAAGCCACAAGATATATAATTACGGATGGATTAAATCCCGGAGCAATTAAAAATTTCTCGGCGATTATCCCTTATCCGCCTTATTTTACTAATACTTATTTGAATTATAAACTTTACTGCCATTAAAAATATTAAACAAAAAAAGGAAATGAATGAATTTTACAGATTTTAATTTAAAAGAAGAGATACTAAAAAGTATAAAAGAAATAGGTTTTGAAAAGCCGTCTCCAATACAAGAAAAAGCAATACCTGTTGTTTTAGAAGGAAGAGATGTAGTGGCTCAGGCTCAAACAGGAACAGGAAAAACAGCGGCGTTTGGCTTGCCGATTTTAAGCAAAATGACAAAAGGTCAAAAAGCGCTTGTAATTACGCCTACAAGAGAACTTGCCATTCAGGTGAGTGAAGAAATATTTAAATTCGGAAAATATTTAGGCTTTCATACCGCTACCGTATATGGCGGAAGCAGTTACTCAAGACAAATCACACACATTAAAAACGCAGAGTTTATCGTAGCGACTCCAGGAAGACTTTTGGATTTATTAAAATCGGGAAGAATTGATATTGCACCTGAGTATGTAATTTTGGATGAAGCGGATGAGATGCTTGATATGGGATTTTTGGATGATATAAAAGAAATTTTTAAATTTGTTCCAAATAACAGACAAACTCTGCTTTTTAGTGCAACTATGCCAACAGCAATTAAAGAATTGGCTAAAACAATTTTAAAAAACCCTGAATTTATCACAATTACAAAAAAACAAGTTACAAACGAAAATATTAAAGAATATATTTATGTAATTGATGAGAATGAAAGAAAAGATGCGTTAATCAGACTTTTTGATTATAAAAATCCAAGCAAAGCCATTGTGTTTTGTAGAATGAAAAGAGATGTAGATGATATTGCCGATTATTTAAGCGGAGCCGGGATTAATGCAAAAGGTCTTCACGGTGATATGGACCAAAGAAAAAGAGAAGAGGTTATAAGAGGGTTTAAAAATGACAGAATAGATGTATTAGTGGCAACAGATGTTGCGGCAAGAGGTCTTGATGTGAATAATGTATCTCATGTATTTAACTATCATTTGCCACTTGACCCTGAAAGTTATGTTCATAGAATCGGAAGAACAGGAAGAGCGGGGAAAGAAGGAATGGCAATTTCGCTTGTAACTCCTCATGAGTTTAGAGCACTTAGTAGAATCCAAAAAATTTCAAAAATAGAACTAAAAGAAATTCCGACTCTTGATGATGTAAAAGATAATGAAATTAAAAAAATTATAGAAAAAATATCAAGCGTGGAAATTTCTCCAAAAGCCGTTGAAATTGTAGAAGAACTTCAAGGTGAATATGATTTGTTTACTATTGCGGCTAAATTTGCAAATATTCTTTTTAGTAAAGAAGCTGACGGAAGAGAAAAAATAGGTAAATCTTTAAGTGAAGCCAAAAGACTTATAGAAAGAAGCAAAAATCAAGGCAGAGATAACAGAGGCGGTAGAAACAACAGATATTCAAGAAATAGAAACAGAAACAATAGAAATTCAAGAGATAGAGGCGGCAGAGGAAGAAGATAATTATTTTTTCAGGACATGTTTTTCAAGGATTACACAACTGAAAATTCCTTCAAAAACTTTTATTTCCTGTAACCGTCCAATCACTCTTACTTCAACTTTTCTTTTTTCTTTCATTAATATTTCACCTATAAACTCAACACTTTCTCCAACTTTAATAGGTGCCATAAATTCGCATTCGGTTGCTTTTACCAAAACAACGAAATGTTCGTTTACACTTGCCATTGCACAAAAATCGGCGGCTCCAAAAGTAAATCCGCCGTGAATCAAACCTTCTTCATCCACTGCCATATCTTTTGTAGTGTCAAGAATTACTTTTGCTCCGGTTTGGGTAATTTCAATTAATCTTCCGAATTTTTGATTGAATTTAAGATGTGTTTTGAGTTCTATTTTCTCTTCCATTTATTCTCCTAAAAGTTTTTTAGCTATTTTATCTAAATCCGTTTGAATAAATAAGGGGGAAAATTGTTTTATAAAAGGGTGAGTTATCTCAAAATAACTCTCATCAAACAGATTAATAGCCCAGGTATAATTTATATTTTGTGAATCTAAAAAATATTTATTAAGTAAAAAATCGTTTATTATTCCAAGTTTTGAGCCTATTACCAAAAAAAGTTTTGCATTAAGAAATTGACTTAATTCCCACATTTCCATATAGTTTATATTTTTTTTAAACTCGGAACTCGGAACTCGGAACTCGGAACTCGGAACTCGGAACTCGGAACTTGAAACTTGGAACTCGGTATTTGGAACTCGAAACTTGCATTCTTCCTTCTCCACTTTTATAGGAACTCTAATCCCTCCAGCTCCTTCAATAAGCAAAATATCACAAAGGGGTTTTATTCTTTGATAGGCTAATTTTATTTTATTTAAATCAACACTTCCTGCTACAAAAGGGGCTGCCGGGAGTTTTAGCTGAATAGGCACAATATCGTTTAATGTTAAATCGTTTAATAAAGGATTATGTTTTTTAGCTTCCCTAAAAAGTTTATTGCCATCAGGCGGTAAATCTTTAACGCCTGTTTCAATGGGCTTCATAACACCGACTTTATAGCCTATTTTACTAAATTGTTGTATAAGTTTCAGGGTGGTATAAGTTTTGCCGCAATCCGTGTTATTTGCCGAAATAAAAACATTCATTTTCCATTCTCCATTTTCAATTTTCCATTTATTATATAGCTTTT
>JALVWY010000168.1 GCA_027023105.1 Campylobacterales bacterium
ACATTATTGTTGCTTCTGTTAAAAAAGCTTTACCTAATGGAAAAATTAAAAAAGGTCAAGTTATCAAAGCTGTAATAGTTAGAACTAAAAAAGAAGTTCAAAGAGAAAACGGTTCGTTAATTAGATTTGATGATAACGCAGCTGTTGTTATCGATACTAAAAAAGAACCGATTGGAACTCGTATTTTCGGGCCTATTGCCAGAGAAGTAAGACACGAAGGTTTCCAAAAAATCACATCACTAGCTCCGGAGGTGTTATAATGAGTGCGAGAAAAAATCTACCTCCTAAATTTAAAATCAAAAAAGGCGATACTGTAAAAGTAATTGCCGGAGATGACAGAGGTAAAACAGGAACAGTTATACAAGTGCTTCCTAAAGTTGAAAAAATTATCGTTGAAGGTGTAAATAAAGTGAAAAAAGCTGTTAAGCCTACTGAAGAAAATCCAAAAGGCGGTTTTATTCATGTAGAAAAACCTATTCACATCTCTAATGTAAAAAAAGTAGAAGGCTGAGGCGATGTTTGAAGTAAAAGAAAAATATACAAACGAAGTAAAACCAAAATTGGTTGAAGAATTTGATATCAAAAATCCTATGCTAATTCCTGCATTGGAAAAAATAGTTGTAAGTGCAGGAGTTGGAGAAGGGACTAAAGATAAAAAATTTCTTCAAAGTGTTGCTGATACACTTACAATTATTACAGGGCAAAAAGCTGTAATTACACCTGCTAAAAAATCAGTTGCAGGTTTTAAAGTTAGAGAAGGTATGCCAGTTGGTGTAAAAGTTACGCTTAGAGGTGAATATATGTGGAACTTTTTACAAAAACTGATTTCTGTTGCACTTCCAAGAGTTAGAGACTTCAAAGGTGTAAACAGAAACGGATTTGACGGAAGAGGTAATTTTAACTTCGGTTTAACTGAGCAACTTGTGTTTACTGAAGTTAATTATGATTCGATTATTAAAGTTCACGGGATGAATATTAATATTTCAACAACAACTGATGATGATAAACAGGCTGAAAAAATGCTTGAACTTATCGGATTCCCATTTACAAAAGGAAAGCAAAATGGCTAAAAAAAGTATGATAGCTAAAGCTAAAAGAAAACCAAAATATAAAGTAAGAGCATATACAAGATGCTCTATTTGCGGAAGAGTTCATTCTGTTTACAGAGATTTTGGTATTTGCAGAATTTGTCTAAGAAAAATGGCAAACGAGGGATTACTCCCTGGTGTTAAAAAAGCAAGTTGGTAAAAGGATGCCGATATGATGAACGATATTATTGCAGACGGATTAACAAGAATTAGAAATGCCGCTATGAGAAAAATGGATGTTGCAAAACTTAACCATTCTCGTCTTATGGAAGATGTTTTAAAAGTATTTGAAACTAAAGGTTATATTGAAAGCTTTAAAGTTATTGAAGATGGAAACAAAAAATTCATTAATGTTACTTTAAAGTATGATGAAAACGGAAATTCTGCTTTTAATGAGCTTAAAAAAGTTTCAAAACCAGGTAGAAGAGTTTACAAAGGTTATGAAGATATCAAAAGATTTAAAAACGGTTTTGGAACTTTTGTTGTTTCAACAAGTAAAGGTGTATTACCTAATGATGAAGCTTACAAACTTAAAGTTGGCGGCGAAGTAATTTGCAGCATATGGTAAAATCAATAAGGAGAAGTTAATGAGTAGAATAGGTAAGCAACCCGTAAAGTTAGCAAGTGGCCTTGAAGCTAAACTTGAAGGGAATAAATTAATTATAAAAAAAGGTCAAGATGTAAAAGAAATAGACACTAAAGGTGCTGTAAAAGTAAACATAGAAGGTGATACTATTTCATTTGAACCTGCTAATGACACTAAATTTGCAAAAGCTATGTGGGGAACTGCAAGAGCGTTGGCAAATAATGCCATTATCGGTTTAACTAATGGATTTGAAAAAAAACTTGAAATTAACGGAGTTGGTTACAGAGCTGCTGTTAAAGGTAAAGTTTTAGAATTGCAATTAGGATTTTCACATCCTATTAATTATGAAATTCCGGCAGGTATTACTATTACTGTTGAAAAAAATGTTATTACTGTAAAAGGTAGTGACAAACAACAAGTAGGGCAAGTTGCGTCAGAAATCAGAAGCTTTAGAAAACCTGAACCATACAAAGGTAAAGGTGTTAAATATGTTGAAGAACATATTATCAGAAAAGCTGGAAAAACAGCTAAAAAATAAGGGTGAGCGATGAGAAGAAGTAAACAATTAGCTAAAAAAAATGTAAGAAGAATTAAAAGAAAAAGAAAAATCAGAGGTAGAATTAGCGGAAGTGCTAATCAACCAAGAGTAACTATTTATAAATCAAACAGATTTTTAATCGTTCAAGCTATTGATGATGCAAAAGGTAATACTTTAGCTTATCTGAATACTGCTCATTTAGAAGAAAAACTTCCTTCAAATAAAGAAGGTGCAAAAAAAGCGGCGGCATTATTTGCAGATAAATTAAAACAAGCCGAAATTGAAAAAGTTTCTTTTGACAGAAATGGTTATAAATATCACGGTGTAGTTGCAGCATTTGCAGATACTCTAAGAGACAATGGTATAAAACTTTAAAGGAAAAGGCAAATGGCTAAAAAAGTAGTAATTAAAGATTATAATAAAGAAGAATTTGAAGAAGTAGTTGTTAATATAGGAAGAATTACTAAGGTTGTTAAAGGTGGTAGAAGATTTAGATTTAACGCCTTGGTAGTCGTAGGAAATAAAAAAGGTTTGGTTGGTGTTGGGACTGGTAAAGCAAAAGAAGTTCCTGATGCTATCAAAAAAGCTGTTGAAGATGCTTTTAAAAACCTTGTTAAAATTGAAGGTATTAATGGAAACACTATTAATCATGATGTTGAAGCTAAATTTAACGCTTCAAAAATTTTACTAAAACCGGCAAGTGAAGGGACAGGGTTAATCGCAGGTGGTGCGGTAAGACCGGTACTTGAGCTTGTTGGTATTAAAGATATTTTATCTAAATCACTTGGTTCAAATGAACCTCATAATCTTGTTAGAGCTACACTTGAAGCTTTAAAAACGATTAAAAGTAAAAAGGCGTAATTATGGCACTTAATAATTTAAAACCGGCTTGCGGTTCTACTCATAAAGAAAAAAGAGTAGGACGAGGACAAGGTAGCGGACACGGAAAAACTGCTGCAAGAGGTCAAAAAGGACAAAAATCAAGAACTGGTTATTCACAAAAAAGAGGTTTTGAAGGTGGTCAAACTCCTCTTCAAAGAAGATTGCCAAAAGTTGGTTTTAAAAGTAGAGTTGAAAAACCTCAAGCAATTAATGTTGATAAATTTGCGGCAATTTTAGAACTTGAAGAAATTACTATGGAAACTTTAGCTAATATAGTAAAAATTAAAGCTAAAGCAATAAAACTTATAGGTAGTAAAGCAAAAGAGCTTAAAGATAAAATAAAAGACGCTAATATTACTACTTCTGGAAAGTAAGGGTATGAATCCGTTAGCTAAGAAAATCTTAATTACCCTTGGCTTTCTTTTTATTTATAGAATTCTTGCTTATGTTCCTGTGCCAGGGGTAAATTTAGATGTAATTAAAGATTTTTTCAGTATGCATCAGCATGATGCACTTGGTATGCTTAATATGTTTAGCGGTAATGCCGTTAAAAGAATGAGTATTATTGCTCTTGGAGTTATGCCTTATATCACAGCTTCTATTATTATGGAATTATTAGCTGCTACATTTCCGGGACTTGGAGAGCTTAAAAAAGATTCGCAAGGGTTCCAAAAATATCTAAAAATCATTAAATATTCAACTGTTGCAATTGCTTTTGTTCAGGCAATAGGTATTGCTATGGGGCTTACTTCACTAACCGGAAGAGGCGGTGAGAGTGCAGTAATGATTAATACTTCAACATTTGTAATTTTAACTGCAATTACTATGACAGCAGGAACTATGCTTTTAGTATGGATTGGTGAGCAAATTACAGACAGAGGTATAGGAAACGGTATTAGTTTAATTATTTTTGCCGGAATTGTAAGTAGAATTCCAAGTGCGGTTGTCGGAACTATTAATTTAGTGGATGTAGGAGAACTTAATATAATAGGCTTATTATTTATTTTATTAATTGTAGTAGCCACAGTTACATTTATTATTTATGTGGAACTTGGTGAAAGAAGAGTGCCTATTTCTTATCAGAAAAAAGTTTTAATGCAAAACAGATTTAAAAGAATTATGAATTATATTCCTATTAAGGTAAATATCAGTGGAGTTATTCCGCCTATTTTTGCAAGTGCGATTATGATGTTTCCGCTTACTTTGCTAAGCAGCACGACTAATCCTGTGCTTACAAATATTAAAGATTTATTAACTCCAAACGGATATTTATTTCATATATTTGAATTTATTTTAGTAATATTTTTTGCATATTTTTATACAAGTATTGTATTTAATGCAAAAGAGATTTCAGAAAACCTTAAAAAACAAGGTGGATTTATTCCTGGAATCAGACCGGGTGAACAAAGTATTAAATTTTTAAACCAAGTTGCAAACAGACTTACTTTTTGGGGAGCTATGTATCTTGGTGTAATTACAATATTACCTTGGTTGCTTGTAAAAATGATAGGAATTAATTTTTATTTTGGTGGAACTGCAGTATTGATTGTAGTTCAGGTTGCTATTGATACTATGAGAAAAATTCAAGCACAGCTTACAATGCAAAAATATGATACTTTATCAGTTACAGGGCTTTAAGCCCTTATTTTTTTAAGGAGAACTTTATATGGCAATTTCAATCAGAAAAGCTTCTGAAATAGAAAAAATAAAAATACCTGCCAAGTTAGTAGGGCAGACTCTAAAATTATTAAGAGAAAATGCAAAACCCGGTATTACTCCAATAGAACTTGATAAAATGGCGGAAGATTTTATTAGAAGTAATGGAGGAAGACCTGCTTTTAAAGGTTTATATGATTTTCCAAACAGTGTATGTATAAGCAGAAACGGGGTTGTAATACACGGAATACCGGATGATGAACCTTTAAAAGAAGGTGAAATTGTAGGTTTTGATGTTGGAGTTGAAATTAACGGATGGTATGGAGATGCGGCAATTACTATGGGTATTGGTGCAATAGATGAAAAATATCAAAAAATGATAGATGTTTCAAAAGAAGCTCTTTATCATACAATTAAGAATATTAAACCAGGAATGAGGTATAAACAAATAAGTAAACTTTTAGAAGACTATATTACTTCTAATGGATTTGTCCCTCTTAAAGGTTACAGCGGTCACGGAATTGGCAGAAAACCACATGAAGAGCCTCAAATACTTAATTATGTTGAGGGAAAACCAAATCAAGGTGAAAAAGTAAAAAACGGTCATGTTTTTTGTCTTGAGCCTATGATTTGTCAAAAGTGTGGAGAACCTGTTTTAGCTGAAAACGGATGGGATGTTTATTGTGAAGATTTGGAAGTTGGAGTCCATTATGAGCATCAGGTTGCTATACTTAACAATAAAGCAATAATTTTAACACAGGAGAATTAAAAATGGCTAAAGAAGATATATTAGAAATTGACGGAATAATTACAGATTCATTACCGAATGCAATGTTTAAAGTAAAATTAGAGAATTTAAATAAAGAAATTCTTTGTCATATTTCAGGAAAAATAAGAATGAACTATATAAAAATAGTTCCTGGTGATAAAGTAAAAGTAGAAATAAATCCTTACAGCCTAGATAAAGGCAGAATAACTTATAGATATAAATAATTTCTTTTCTTTTTTCTTTTCAAAAACTTTTTAAAAACTCAAAATATATAAAATATACAGTTTATATACATAAATTTGCTTTTAATTACTCCCCAACATTAAGCAAGAATTAAATACATAAAAATTTTAGATAAATATTCACAATTCACTTGACAGGTTAGAATAAATTTATTATACTTTCACTCCTAAAACGCGAGAGAGCGTTGAGAGATGATT
>JALVWY010000169.1 GCA_027023105.1 Campylobacterales bacterium
TAGCCGCCGCGGCAGAGGTTATGAGAGAGTTTAGTGTTAAACTTCCTGTAAGCGAAGAGCTTAGAGATAAACTAATTGATATAGTAGGAACAGGCGGAGATAAAAGTAACTCTTTTAATATCTCTTCTACAACTGCTCTTTTATTATCTTCAATAGGAAGCTTTGTAGCAAAACACGGAAACAGAAGCATTACAAGTAAAAGCGGAAGTGCCGATATGCTTGAAGCCTTAGGAATAAATCTTAATTTAATTCCCCAAAATCAGGTAAGAATGCTTGAAGATGTCAGATTTACTTTTATTTTTGCAATTAATCATCATCCTGCAATGAAACACATTATGCCAATTCGCCGCTCAATCCCTCATAGAACTATTTTCAATATCCTAGGACCTCTTACAAATCCGGCAGGGGCTAAAAAATATATGCTAGGAGTTTTCAGTGTTGATTTTGTAGAAAAAATTGCAAAGGCTTTAATGTTAATGGATGTAAAAAGAGCAATGGTAGTAAGCTCTCTTGACGGGATGGATGAAATAAGCATAGCAGCTCCTACAAAGGGAGTCTTTTTTGATGGAGAGAAGCTTAAAGAAATAATAATAAATCCGGCTGATTATGAAATGAACGGAAATAAAGAAGATTTAGTCGGCGGAGATGCAAAAGAAAATGCAAAAATAACAAGAGGCATTTTAAGCGGGGAAATAAAAGGAGCTAAAAGAGATGTTGTTTTACTAAACGCCGCTGCAAGTTTGGTGGTAGATGAGAAAGCAAAAGATATAAAAGAGGGGATAGAAATTGCAAAAGAAGCTATTGACAGTGGCAAGGCAATAAAACATCTTGAAAAAATAATAGAAGTTTCAAGGAAGCTCGGTGGCTCTTAGAAAAATAAAGGTAGATGATAAAGAGTTTGAAATTCATTATGATATTATAAATCCGGGCAATAAAAAAAATATAATTTTTCTTCACGGGTGGGGCAGTAATAAAGAAATAATGAAAGTTTTTAAAGATGATTTTAAAGACCTTCGTCATATTTATATTGATATGCCGGGATTTGGAAAATCTCCAAATCCTTATGTTTTAACTACAAAAGATTATGCAAAAATAATGGATAAATTTTTAAAAGAGCTTAATATACAAAAAGATATCATAATAGGGCACAGCTTTGGTGGTAAAGTTGCTACTTTACTTCAACCTGAGCTTTTAGTCCTTCTTGCAAGTGCCGGTATTGTTATGCCAAAGCCTTTTAGTGTAAGAGTTAAAATCAAAACTTATAAATTTATTAAAAATATAGGACTTTCAAAATTTAGAAAGTTTTTTGTAAGTGCTGATGCTAAAGAAATGAGTGAAAATATGTATGAAACTTTTAAAAATGTAGTTGATGAAGATTTTAGTGAAATTTTTAGAAATTATAATGGTAAGGTATTAATTTTTGGAGGCAAAGAAGACACCGCTGTCCCACCGGAAGCCATAAAAAAACAAGGTAAATTACTGAATAGTAAAGTCATTATGTTAAGTGGAAACCATTATTTCTTTTTCAATTCTTCAAGTGTTGAAAAGGCAAGGGAGAATAGGAGAATTGTTGAAAAATATATCACTAAATTAAGGATTAAAAGATATGAATAATAAAGTTGATTTATCATCTCTCACAAAAGAGGATATTTTAAAAGCTATAAAAAAATATGAAGAATTAAAAAAAGATAATAGGCTTAACCCTCATAAAGAATCTATAAAGTATAAACTTATATATTCTTCAAAAGAATATCCTCCTAAATATACAGTAGGAATTGCTTATGCTTTAAAATATCCTGATGATAGTAGAATCGTAAATAATTATGAATTAGATAGTGATTATTATGGCACTAAAGATGCAAGAACTATACTTAAAAAGTTAGGTTTTAAAATCATTGAAAAAAATGATAAAAAGGAAAATAATGGAAAAGATGTTAAAAAATATCCTCTAAACCAAATCCTATACGGACCTCCAGGGACAGGAAAAACTTATAAAACTATTGAATTGGCTTTAGAAATTATTGCTAAAAAAGATAAAGAGTTAGAAAAATTCTTAAAAGAAAATAAAGATAATAGAAAAGCTTTAAAAGAGAAGTTTGATGAATATAAAGATAAAAAACAAATAGAATTTATTACTTTTCATCAAAGTTATTCATATGAGGAGTTTATTGAAGGTATTAAAGCTGAAAGTGATGAAGAGGGTAATATTAGATATGAAGTAAAAAGTGGAGTTTTTAAGGAGTTGGTAGAGAGGGCTTTAGAAAATTTTGAGAATTTTTTTAAAGATAAAGAAAAACTTTCAAAAGAAGAAGAGTTTTATAAAAAATTAGAGATTTTAAAAGATAAAATAGAAGAAGAGATTGAAAAAAAAGGATTTTATCAATTAGAAGATACAATAGTTTATATTGAAAGAGTTACAGAAAATTCTTTTAGATATAAAAGTAAAAATTGGCAAAATGCAATAAGTATGAGTTTTGAAGATTTAAAGAAATTATATTTAAATGATATTAGAGAAAGAAAACAAATAAAAAAACAAGATAATATTACAAGAACAGCAAAAGAACATGCAAGTTATTTTTTTAGAGTTTTGAAAGAGTTATATTCAATAGATGTTGGCAAAATAAATGTAAAAAAAGAATTATTAAAAAACTTTCTCTTAATAATAGACGAAATAAATAGAGGCAATATTTCTAAAATTTTTGGAGAGCTTATAACTTTGATTGAAGAATCAAAAAGAATTGGAGAAGATGAAAAGTTAACTATAAAACTTCCTTATAGTAAAAACGAATTTGGAGTGCCAAATAATCTCTATATCATAGGGACGATGAACACAGCAGATAGAAGTATAGCACCGATTGATACTGCACTTAGAAGAAGATTTGAATTTATTGAAATGATGCCTGAATATGGTTTATTAAATAATGATATAAATGGAATAAATATTCAAGAGATTTTAAGAGCAATAAATGCAAGAATTGAAGCGATTTATGATAGAGACCATCAAATAGGCCATAGTTATTTATTAAATATAAAAAATTTAGATGATTTAAAAGATAGATTTGAAAAAAAAATAATTCCTCTTTTAGCTGAGTATTTTTATGAAGATTGGGAAAATATTATCACTATTTTAAATAATGATATGATTCAAGAAAAAGAAAATAAATACACTAAAAATCTTCAAAACAAACAAAAAAATTATGAAATAACTCCAACAAATAGCTGGAATAAAGAAACTTTTATAAAAATTTATGAATAATATAACAATCAGTGAATATGGACTTTTAGGGCTTGATGATAATGTAAAAAATTATAATAAGTTTAAATCAGCTAAAATTGATAAAGAGAGCTTTAAATTACTTGAAGAATTTGCAAAAAATGAAGGAAGTGAAATTTTTAGTTTTAGAGGTAAATATCTTCAAGCAAAAAGTTATGTTGGTTTAATAGAATTAAAAAACGGCACTATTATTGAGATTTTACCTAAAATTTATAATGATAATAATGAAGCAAAAATTCAAAAGCAAGTATTTCTCAATTTATTAAAAATACTTTATGATTTACCAAATTATAAATTTTTTGAAAGTGGAAAATTTGATGAAGAAAAAATGCCTCTTTTAGAAATTTTTATCAAAATGTTTTTAGAAGAGATGAAATTTATAATCAAAAAAGGGATAAAATCAGATTATATAGAAAAAACGAATAACTTAAATTTTTTAAAAGGAAAACTTCTTATCAATAGGCAAATTTCAAAAAATTTTGTTCATAAAAACAAATTTCAATGTGAGTTTGATGAATATCTTTTAAATAGAAGTGAGAATAAAATTCTTAAAACTACTCTAAAATATCTTTTAAATAAATCTACAAATTTCAAAAACAAAAATCAAATAAGACTTTATTTAGAGCATTTGTATGAAGTTGAATTTTCAAAAAATATTAACTTTGATTTTAGAAATATTAAAATAAATCGTGGTACGAAACATTATAAAAATGCTTTAATTTGGGCTAAAATCTTTTTAAGAGATAAAACATTTTCTTCTTTCGCCGGTAAAACGATTGCTTTTTCAATTCTTTATCCAATGGAGAGGCTTTTTGAAAATTATGTCGGATATTTACTTGAAAATAAGAGTAATGTTTCATATTTAAAAAAGCAAAAGAGTAAAATTTTTGTAAATGATTTATTAAATACCAGAGCAGATTTTATTTTTAAATCTAATAATGAACTGGTTGTAGGTGATGCCAAATGGAAAAATATTAATATTAATGACGCAAAAACTTTAACTCAAAGTGATTTTTATCAACTTTATGCATATAGTAAAATCTATAAAACAAAAAAAGTTAAACTGTTTTATCCAAGAAATGAAAAATTTAATTATGAAGAATTTAGAGGAGAGAAATTTGAATATTTTGACGGAACAAAAATAGAAATTTTAAGTATAGATATGATGAAATTAAATCAATAAGGATTATTAACCATTCCCATCTCTTTTGGATATCCTCTTTTTGTCGCAATTTCAGTAGCAAATTTATCTACTTCTTCTTTTGTGATTTTTGGTAAAGGCTCAGGGTTTTTATCACAATTTTTTAGTTTTTTAAGCATCTCTTCACTCATAGCAAAAACGCTTGAAGCTTTTACAATCTCACATCTTGCATAATCTTTCTCAAAGCTTACCTCAGCGGCACGCAAAGTTTCATCATTGCCCGGGATTTGCTGGGCACCAAAGAGGGGTTTAAAATATTCTTTTGAATTAAACTTAGGAATAAATTGATTTAAATGTTTTATAGCTTTTAGAGTTCTTTCTTTAACACTCTCTTCATCCCACTCTTTTTCTATGTAATTTATGTATCTTTTTGATAACTTTGGCTGAGATGAATCTTTTGTTTTGACAAGTCCATCATTAAATAGAGTAATATCTTTTGTCATAGCGTGAAGCTGGACATATCCGCCGTAGTACGGGGTAAATTGTCCCATTCCCTGCGGTGTGCCTCTAACTCCATGAAAAATAATCTCAGGCCAGTTTTTATCTACTTTATCCCATTTTGTAACATAAGCTGCTTTAAATTCTACAAATCTCTCTCTTTTATATCCCAAATTATCATCAATTTTTCCACTTTCAAATCCGGCAGCATTTATTACATAATCAAATTCTTTAGTGTAAATTTCTCCGTTTTCTTTATAAGTTACAATAAATTTATTATCTTTTTTTTCTGTTTTGATAACTTCTGTGTTTAAGTGTAGTTTTACATTTTTCATTCTGTTTAACATTAAATTTGCCATAGCACTTATTCTAAATACATTAAGTCCATATTCTTGAACTAGTAAAACCGGATATTTTATATTTTTTAAATTTACATTCTCCACAAAAGGTATCATCCATTTGTCATTCTTATCTTTTATTTCGCCTTTTTTAATTCTTTCTAAATCCTCTTTTTCATAAACTTTGTAATATTCTTCTACTTCTCCTAAAACTTTATTATTTGAATCTAACTCAATTAATTTTTGATACTCATTTTTTAAAATTTCAAGTTTTTTTATTTGATTTTGTGGATTGTCTTCATCGTAAACAGGAGTTGCAATTACAGTTGCTCTTTTATCTATTGCGTGAGAGTATAATTTAATTAAATCTATTGATTCTTTTAATAGTTGAATACACTGATTTATAGAAATTTCTCTATATAAATTCCCTCCCGCGTGCAGATGACACATTGGAGGTCCTTCTACTAAAAATCTCTTTTTCTCAAACAGCTCTACTTCAATACCTTTATTTGCAAGATATAAAGCTGCCGAACTTCCGGCAATTCCGCCTCCGATAACCGCTACTTTACATTGCATCTATAATATCCTTTATCTCTTTTAGAGAATGGGCGGTAAAATCCGGATTAAAACTTTTGATATTTTCTCCTTGGCTGTATCCGTGAGTTACGGCTATTGATTTAATTTT
>JALVWY010000170.1 GCA_027023105.1 Campylobacterales bacterium
TCTTTTAGTAAAGGTTCAGTCTCTACAAATCTTTTGTGAGAGAATTTTGTATCGGTTGAAACTGCTAAAACCTCAACTCCAAGTTCTTTTAAAAACGGATAAGCTGCATTCATCGCTGCAATTTCAGTAGGACATACAAATGTAAAATCTGCCGGGTAAAAACATACTACTGTCCATTTTCCTTTGTAATCTTCGCTGCTGACTTCCGTATAATGTCCGCTCTCGGCATTATAAGCTTCAGCTTTAAATTCAGGCATTTGTTTTAGAACCAATACACCTTCTTGAGTTTTAATTTCTTCCATATTTACTACCTCCTCTTTTGTTGTTTTATTTTCTTGTTGTAATTCTTTTGTATCTTTTTCACATGCCATTTTGGCACCTCCTGTAATTTGTTTACAGCGGAATTATAATCTATTAATATTTATTTGTCAAAGAAAAAAAGAAATAAAAGAAAAAAATTATTATTTAGAATAATTTATTTATATCAAAATTATAAAAAAGATTCGGATGTTCAAGTTTTATTTTATCTACAATTTCTTCCAAATCTTTATCGCTGTTTTTTTTCATTTCTTCTAAAACAACAGCTTTTACATCATCATAATCAATAGGAAATTCTCCAAGAATCGCTCTTTCCAGTTTTAATTCAAAATTTTCCCTTAAAAGTTTTTCATTTGTCTGCATAATTTGAATATACTCACCGATATCCAAAACGACTCTTATATCATCATTAGTTTGCATAATCCAAAGAGGATTTTTCAAATCCCCCTGCTTTACTTCCAAATTTTTACATTCTACTATTGTTTTGGAATTTAATTTTTTTGCTGTTTCAACCAAACCATTAATCCTTTCTGTGCGTGAAGTCTGTTTTCGGCTTCTTCAAAAATAACATCGGCAAATTTTTCAAAAATATTCTCACTTACTTCATAACCTCTGTAAGCCGGAAGACAATGCATAAACACGGCATCTTTTTTAGCCAGATTCATTAATTCTTCATTTATTTCATAACCTGCAAAATCTTTTATTCTTTTTTCTTTCTGCTGTTCTTGCCCCATACTGACCCATGTATCTGTCACAACAACATCCACATCTTTTACAGCAATTTTAGGCTCATTAAAGATTTCTATCTTAGCACCGCTTTTTTTTGCTTCATTTAAAGCGATTTCTTTTATTTTTTCATCAACTTCATACCCTTTTGGAGTGGCTATTTTTAAATTAAATCCAAGTTTAGCTGCTAAAATCATCCAAGAATGTGTCATATTATTGCCATCCCCTACATATGCAGCTGTGGTATTAGAAGGATTTTCAAAATCAAACTTTTTAAATTCTATCATTGTAAGTAAATCCGCTAAAAGCTGCACCGGGTGACAAAGGTCTGTAAGCCCGTTTATTACGGGAACTTTTGAATACTTGGCAAATTCTTCAATTCTATCGTGTCCGAATGTTCTAATCATTACCAAATCAACCATTCTTGAAATAACCCTTGCTGTATCTTTAAGAGGTTCGCCTCTTCCTAATTGAATATCTCTACTGCTTAAAAAAAGCCCGTTTCCACCTAACTGATTAATACCGGCTTCAAATGAAACCCTTGTTCTGGTTGAGCTTTTTTCAAAAATCATTGCCAGTTGATTATGCTTTAAATAAGGTTTAAAAATTTCAGCTTTTGTCTCTTTTTTTATCGTAATTGCCAAATCAATAATTTCTTTTATTTCCTCTTTGTTAAAATCAACAAGCCATAAAAAATGTCTCAATTTTTATCCTTTAAAATTTATTAAGGTATAATTTTATCAAAAAAAGGAGATTTTGTTGAAAATTTCTGAAAAAGCATCCCTGCCTACCAAATTCGGAGAATTTAAAATCCAGTCATTTGAAAAAGAGGGTAAAGAACATCTGGTTATATTTAAAAACATACCTGAAATTCCAATAGTCAGAATCCACAGCGAATGTTTAACGGGAGATGCCTTAGGCTCTCTAAAATGCGACTGTGGCGAACAACTTGAATATGCCTTGAAACTTATAAATGAAAAAGGCGGGATGGTAATTTATCTAAGACAAGAAGGAAGAGGCATAGGACTTTTTAACAAAGTAAACGCTTATGCCCTTCAAGACAGGGGACTTGATACGGTAGAGGCAAATCATCAGCTTGGATTTGAAGCCGACCTTAGAGATTTTTCAATAGTGGAAGAAATTTTAAGCCATTTTAATATAAATAAAATAAAACTGCTTACAAACAATCCAAAAAAGGAATTTTCACTCAAAAATATAGAAGTTGTTGAGAGAATTCCTATAAAAATAAAACCAAATCCACATAATGAATTTTATCTGCAAACAAAAAAAGAGAAAATGGGACATATTTTATGAATGGAGAGTGGAGAATGGAGAATAAAAAAAAATTTGAAAAATTTGCAAATGAGCTTTTAAAATGGAATAAAACCCATAAATTTACAAACTACACCTCAAAAGAGGAAATTTTTGAGCAAATTGAAGACAGCCTTTATCCTCTTGATAAAATTAAAGATAAAAAAAATGCCGTTGATATAGGCACGGGAGCCGGATTTCCGGGGCTTGTTTTGGCTATTGCAATGCCTGAAACTAAATGGTATTTGGTTGAACCTTTAAAAAAAAGATACTCCTTTTTAAATTATCTAAAAATCATCTTAGGTCTAAAAAATGTAACCGTTATTCCAAAAAGAATAGAAAATTCAGGACTAAATCCGGTTGAGCTTATAACAACAAGAGCCGTAATGCCCACAAAAAAGATAATTGAACTCTCAACCCCTTTTTTACAAAAAAATGGTACAATACTTTTATACAAAGGCTCAAACGCCTTAAACGAATTAGAAAATTTAAAAGCTTCTATCATAAACAGAGGTAACAGAAATTATATTTTTATAAAGGATATGAATGGGTAAATTAATACTTTTTGCAATAATAGCCGGTGTTATTTATTTTATGTTTTTTAAAAAAAGCGAAGTTATCAACAAATCTCAAAACAATACAAAAAATGAAAATGAAGATTTGATTATGTGTGACAAATGTAAAACATTTGTTCCGGAAAATGAGATAAAAAAAATAGACGGAAAAAACATATGCAAGGAATGCTATGATAATTCTTGAACCTCCGTTTAGCGAAGAAAAGTTTATAAAACTAAAAACAATAGAAGATATAAAAAATTCACCTTCAAACGCCACCTTGATTTTTGATTATTGCCCATCCTCACTTGAAGTGTATAATTTTTGCAAAATCAACGATATTCCTTACGGAGTAAATATAATTTCTACAAAAGAGCTTGTTTTTATATCAAATTTAAATGCCAAATACGCTTTTTGTGATACAATCCAAAAAGCAAAAAAATTTCAAAAAATTGCCAATGAATATTTAATGGACACAAAAATCATTTTATTAATTCCGGATTTTGACGATATAGAAAATATAGCAAACTTTGGAATTGACGGAATTAAATTAAGGAAAATAAATGAGAAAACCTAACATAACACCTATAAACAAAGAAACTTTTTTAAAAGAAGAGGATTTTATTGTTTCAAAAACAGACCTTAAAAGCAGAATTTTATACGGAAATAAAATTTTTATTGATATAAGCGGATACAGTGAAGAAGAACTTCTTGGAAGTCCCCATAATATTCTAAGGCACCCGGATATGCCAAGATGTGCTTTTAAAGTTCTTTACGACCATATTCAAAACAAAAAAGAGTGGTTCGGATATGTTAAAAATATGAAAAAAGACGGCGGATTTTACTGGGTATTTGCAAATATTTCGCCAACTCTTGATGAAAACAACAATATAATTGAATATTATTCAGTCAGAAGAAAACCAAGAGAAGGTTTTAAAAACATAATAGAGCCTCTTTATCAACAATTAAAATCACTTGAACAAAGCGGAGGAATGGATGCGTCTTTAAATGCGGTTAACGAGCTTTTAAGCAAAAAAGGAATTGGCTTTAATGAACTTATGATAAAAATACAAAAAGGAATAATCAATGAACTATAAAACACTTACGGCTATAGGAATAGTGATTTTATCGGCTGTTATAAGCGCAGTAGGATTTATGGAAGGTGATATAATAAGCGGAATTTTAGGTATTTTAACACTTCTTGGCTCTATTGTATTTTTAATTCCCGCCAAAGAAGAAAAATCGGATTTAATCCAAAAAATTAACGAAGTAATTATAAACGCTTCAAAAGGTGATTTTTCAAAAAGAATTACCAGAATAGCTAAAGATGACCCTCTTTACAATATGGCATGGGCGGCAAATGATTTATTAGACCAGCTTGAAGCTTTCCAAAGAGATATTGCGGAATCTGTAAATGCGGCGAAAAACGGAATTGATTATAGAGACATAGCCCCTCAGGGATACAAAGGTCAGTTTAGAAATACGGTAAGCGTTATTAACGAAGCTGTAAAATCAATTTCAATAGCACTTCAAGAACAGGCAAGAAGTGAATTATTCATTACTCTAAACGAAATGGGGGGAGGAATTAAAACACAACTAAATGATATTAAAAACTCTTTTGATGTAAAACTCAGACCGTTTATGATTAAAATTGACGAACTCTCAACTCATATTTATGAAGGAGCAGATGAAGCTTCCGTAAAAATAGAAAATCTTGCAACCGTTTTAACGGATTTAATTGACTTTATTGCTCAAACAAACGAAGCAATTAATATGCTTTACAATAGAACCGAAGAAATAGGAAAAATAGTTGAGCTTATTACTGATATTGCAGACCAGACAAATCTTTTAGCACTTAATGCAGCCATAGAAGCCGCAAGAGCAGGAGAGCACGGAAGAGGTTTTGCCGTTGTTGCCGATGAGGTTAGAAAACTTGCCGAAAGAACCCAAAAAGCCACAAGTGAAATTTCTATTACAATTAAAACACTTCAACAAGAAACAAGCGATATTCAATCACATTCTGAAAAAATAACCTCTATGGCAGTTACATCAAAAGATGATGTTGAAAGTGTATCTGAAATGGTTATAGGCTTTAGAGACAAATCATTTGAAAACAAAAGAAATGTTGATTTAGCACTTACCAGAATGTTTATGGATTTAGCTACATTATCTCATCTGGTTTATAAATTAAACACTATTGAAGCTGTAGTAGAAGAAAAAGAAGTTAAAAGAACAAATGATAAAAACTGTGAATTCGGTCAATGGCTAACAGATGGAGATACTGTAAAAAAATTAAACTGCTACCCTGAATATAAAGAAATCAAAAACAAAATTCATAAAGCGATTCATGATATAACAAATAAAATCTTAGAATGCACAACAACAAAAACTTGTATTAAAAACAAAGAACAAATCATTAAAGAATTTACACAAGTTGATGCAAACTCAACACTTCTCAAAGAAAAACTTGATTCTTTATTTGAAAAATATTCCCAAAAACCATGCCAATAAGAAAATTTAATTTTTTCTTAATTCTTCTTCTTTTGCCTTTTATTGCCGTAAGCCTTTTTTTAGTAAATGAAATTTCCCATAAACTTTTTTTAAAAGAAACAATTTATATAACAATAGGAATTATTGTTTTTATTGTCGTATATTTAATACCTTTGAGAAAATTATTGTGGCTGATTCCCATAATTTACTGGATAAATGTAGCTCTTTTATTTTTAGTGGATATTGTAGGGATTAGAATTTTAGGGGCTAAAAGATGGCTCAAAATCCCTTTTACACATATGACCATCCAACCTTCAACATTTATGAACACAACACTTCTTTTGATGCTTGGATTTTTAATATATAAAAATCCTCCAAAACCCTTTTATAATTTTAAAGAATTTGCAAAACTTTCCATTTATATCATAATTCCTTTTTTATTAATAGCAAAAGAGCCGGATTTAGGAACTGCTCTTATACTTTTAATTATAGGTTTTGGAATTTTGTTTTTAGTAGGG
>JALVWY010000171.1 GCA_027023105.1 Campylobacterales bacterium
GGGATAAAAGATATTAAAAATAAAATAATCCGCCATATTGATGATGAAAAATTTAAAGAAGATTCACTAAGAGTTCTAAGAGCTATGCAATTTGCCTCCCGTCTTAAATTCAAAGTTGCAAAAGAGACAATAAAACTCTGCCAAAGAATAGATTTGAGTGATTTAAGCAAAGAGCGTCAATACAAGGAATTTGAAAAGATGTTTAAATCAAGATATCTTTACTATGGCTTTTATTATTTTATTGTTTTAGGAATTGCAAAAAAGCTATTTAATTTAGAATTTAGCAAAAAAGAGTTTTTTCATTTAGCAAAAATTTATAAAATTAATCCTTTGCCTTCATTTTTCTTTTATCACCTAAGATATTACAAAAATTTACCTTTAAATAAAATAACCGCACCGCTTAATATGCCAAAAAGTTTAATAAAAGAGATAAACACTAAAAAATGCCCAAAAAAAGTTACAAACAGATTTCTTTACGCCTTAGCTTTTAAATATCCTCTAAAAACATTTAGTATTTTAAACTTTAAGTGCTGTGAAAATTGGATAAAAAAAGAAAATCTATGGGATAAAAAATATAAACCTAAAAATATCGACCCTAAAAATCCAAGAATCTCAATTCTTAATGAAATTAGAAGTTATGATATAATTTATTTAAAAAAGGCAAGAGATGAAATACACTCTTTTAATTGACTGCGATGATAAAAAAGGACTTGTTTATAAAATTTCAAAAGTCTTATTTGAAAATGATTTTAACATAGAAACCCAACAGGAATTTGTAGATAAAGAAAACAATAAATTCTTTTTCCGTGCCGTAATTGCGGGAGTTGTGGATAAAGAAAAACTAAAAAAAGAAATATTAAGTGAAGTCAAGTGCGCAAATATAAGAATTTACAAAAAAAGAAAAAAAAGAGTTTTTATTTTAGCTACCAAAGAAGCTCACGCTCTTGGAGATATTCTAATTAAACAGTATAGCGGCGATTTGGATATTGAAATTTTAGGAGTAATTGCCAATAGGGATAATTTAAAAGATTTAGTGGAAAAATTTAAAATTCCTTTTTATTATATCCCGGCAGAAAATAAAACAAGAATAGAGCACGAAAACGAGATGTTAAAAATCATTAAACCTACCAATCCCGATTTTATAATCTTGGCTAAATTTATGAGAATTTTGACACCAAATTTTGTAGAAAAATTCCCTAACAAAATAATAAATATTCACCACTCCTTCCTGCCGGCATTCATAGGTGCAAATCCATACAAACAAGCCTATGACAGAGGCGTGAAAATCATAGGAGCAACCGCTCATTTTGTAAACAACAACCTTGATGACGGACCGATAATAGAACAGGACATTACAAGGGTAAACCACGAAATGAGCTGGGAAGATATGAGAATCCAAGGAAGAGATATAGAAAAAATAGTCCTAAGCCGTGCTATCAAAAAGGCTATTGAAGACAGAATTTTCGTATATGCAAATAAAACAATTATTTTATAAAAATGAAAAAAACGGAAATAAAACAAAAAATTTTAAAAGAGAGACTAAAAAATATATTTGCTAAAAATCCTAAAAAAATAGCAAAAATTTTGGCATATATAATAAAAAGGCAAAAGAATGTTTAATATTGTTTTAATTAATCCACAAATTCCGCCAAATACCGGAAATATAGGAAGACTTTGCGTAAATGCCGGGGCTAAACTTCATCTTGTCCGACCTCTTGGATTTGATATAAGCGAAAAAGCCGTTAAAAGAGCCGGGCTTGATTATTGGAAGAGACTTGATTTGACAATCTGGGAAAATATAGATGAATTTTTAAGTCATAACAATATATCAAAAATGCATTTTGCCACGACAAAAACAAATAAGCCCTATTTTAAAGCCAAATTTACTCCGGGTGATTTTATTGTTTTTGGAAGCGAAACAAAAGGAATTGATGAAAATATTTTGAATAAATACAAAAACCGATGTATAACCATTCCTATGACAAATAAAGGCAGAAGTCTTAATTTAGCCGTTAGCACAGGAATAATTTTATATGAAGCTATAAGACAAAATTTTGATAGTTTTGATATCAATCAATGAGATTAAACTAATTTTATAATAAAATCAATTAAAACTTTAAGGAAACCTATGACTTTTGAAAAATTTGAGAATGAAGTAAATACACTAAAAAAATTTTTTGTAATATATTGCAATGACAAACACACAAATCAAAAAAAAGAAGCTTATATTGTGCCTTATTTGGATAATTCTTTGGAATTTGAAGTTTCTTTATGTGAAGAGTGTCATAATTTATTACAATATGCAATTTCAAAACTTCAAGAATGCCCTCACGAAATAAAACCAAGATGCAGAAAATGCCCAAATCCGTGTTATGATAAAGACAAATATAAACAAATGGCAAAAATAATGAGATATTCGGGTATGAAACTCGGTCTTACAAAAGCGGCTAAAAGACTTAAAAATCTCTTTAAAAAGAATTAAATGTTTTTAAATAAACAATAGCTTCCCAAAAAAGAGCTTCGGAAATTGATTTTCCAAGTCTCATTCTAAGTTCAAAATCCATCATATTTTTTAAAAGTTCATAATAATCTTTTTCTTTAAATTTAATTGCTAAAGCGACTCTTTGTTTTTCTATATGAAAAGGAAGCTGATAGCCTAAAAATCCTTTTAAAGAAGAATTTCCCGTTTTTTTAATATAAAGATGATATTTATACAAATCTTTTATATATCTTGTTATAGCACTTAAAAATCTTGCGAAATCCACTTTTATGAGAAGATTTTTTAGTTTATCTTCAAAATCTTCCCCTTTTAAAATAGAAACGATAATATCCTCAAATGTATCTTCTTTATATAAAAAAACCAGCTCTTTTACATCACCTACATTTATATCTTTTTTGTAAAGAGAAAGTTTTTCAAGCTCTTTTTCCAAAAACAGAGGCTCAATACTTTTTATAAGAAATATTTTTGCCTCTTTAGTTAGAGTAATATTTAATTCATTTGATTTTTCATCGATAAACATCATAAGCTCTCTTATATCAGGTTCAAAAAACCTGACAAAAGTTTTAGTAAATTTAGGCAATTTATTTCCATAATAAAAAAAGAACAGATATGAATTTTTGTTTTTAAAAAGCTTATCAATACCGGGAGGGATTTTATTGTGTTTTATGATTAAAACATTTTCCCCGCCAAACAAAGAATTTTCATTTAAATGAATTTTTGCTTTTTCCATATCATATTCATCATACGACATTTTTATGATATTTTCATTTTCAAATTTTTTTGACAGTTTATCTTCATATTTTTGAAGATAAAATTCATTTCCGTAAAAAAGAATTTTTTTAGGAATTTCTTTTAGGGAATCAAACTCTTTTTTATACATCCGTTTTTGCATAACCTTTTATTTTAGCCGTGCCTATATTTACACTGTCAATTTCTATATTTACTTTTTCAAACAAATCAAATTTCGCCCTGTTTTTAAGAAATATTCTAGCCCCTAAAAGTTTATTTTCCGTTATTTTTGCAATAGGAGGAATCTCTGTATCTTCAATAATTCCCTCAAACTCATCACCTATATGCTTAGCGGCAAATCTGGCATATTTTCTGTCATAAAAATCCCATTCCACTTTCATAGCCTCTCTTTCAAGTTCACTTATTTTTACAACCAAGGCTTCTATATTTCTTAAAATATATTCAAGTTCTTTTTTATCTTTTTTAATTGTAGCTTTTAGTATTCTATGGAGTGTTAAGTCAGAATATCTTCTGATAGGTGAAGTAAAATGAGAATATCTCTCAAATCCCAAAGCATAATGACCCGTATTGGTTGCATCATATCTTGCCTGTTTTTGGGAACGAATTATAAGTTTATCCACATATTTTTTAATCCCTAAATCACTAGCTTGTTTTTGTATATCTTCTACAACTTTTACAAAATTTTTTTCATCTGTTTTTACCTCTATACCAAGTGCCGTTAAAGATTGGTAAAGCTCGTCAATAGTAACTTGCGAAGGCTTATCGTGAACCCTGAAAATTCCAAAATCTATCAAATTTGCCGCCGCCTTATTTGCTAAAAGCATACAGTCTTCTATAAGTTTATGAGAAGGTGTCTCTTCTTCAAGAGAAACACTTTTGATTTCCCCGTTTTCATCAAGCTCCATTTTAATTTCATCACTGCTAAAATCAAGCCCCGTTTTTAATCTTTTGGCTCGTATGTTTTTAATTTTTTTCCACAAAGGCAAAAGCCAGGAGAGAATTTCATCATCTATTTCATCTCTGTTTTCAAAATTTCCCTCTAAAAATTTATCTATTGTTTCATAAGAATATTTTCTTTTTGATTTTATAATTGCTTCAAAAAGCTCTTCTTTTATAATTTCATTTTTTTCATTAAGAGTTAATTTAAAAACAAAAGCCAGTCTTTCCTCGTTTTCTTTAAGTGAACACATATTTTCACTAAGTTCTCTAGGCAGCATAGGAACGGATTTATGAGGAAAATAGATACTAAATCCCCTGTTTTTAGCTTCTTTATCAATATTTCCGTTTAAATATACATATTCACTGACATCCGCAATAGCTACGAAAAGCTCATTTTGTTCTTTATCAAAATAAATAGCGTCATCATGGTCTTTTGCGCTTAGAGGGTCTATCGTGCAAAATGACAAATCAGTCAAATCCGCTCTATGGGGATAAAAAGATTTATCAATATAATCACCAAATGCTTTTGCTTCATTTAGTGCTTTTTTACTGAATTCTTCTTTTTTATCATACAAAGCAAGGGAAATTTTCTCATCTACTAAAGGGTCGTCTAAAACGCCTAAAACTTCTACAATTTTATTGGTGTAATTATTCACTTTAAACACAGCACCTTTTGGAAGAGAGTTAAAAGTCTTTTTCTTTTCATCAACAAAAACTTCCAAATCTGTTTTGATATTTTTTAAAACAGGCTCTTTTTTGCCGTTTTTTATTTTAAAATCCAAATAAACGACACTTGTTGAAAATGCCTTTTGCAAAATATAAATAACTTTTACTTTTGGTCTTCCTTTTTTAAAAAGCCTTTTTGCTATTACAAAATCTCCGTTTGTCGCCCCGTTTAAATCGTGCTGTTCTATTAAATAATCTTTCTCTTTTATTCCAAAAGGAACTAAAAAACCAAAACCTTTTTTTGTAACTTCAACCTTCCCTACTCTAAAAGAAGATTTTAGTTTAATAATTTTTCCATCACTTAAAACCTTCAGCGCCAATAAATCATTAACTAAATCCCTTTTATTTCTTGGAATATCTTTTCTTGAAAGACCTTTTACCAGTTTATATAAAAATTCTTTCATTAATTGTTTTCCATTACTATATTCCAAGCTTCTAAGAATGAATTTTCATTTAAATTATAATTTTTTATTAAAACAAGCGCTTTTTCTTTTGCATTTTCTTCATCTTTTAATAAATTAACCGCTTCTCTTAATACTTTCAAACTTGCCGCATATTCAAAATATTCATCCACCTCTTGAGGCAAATCAATATTTATCATAGGTTTTATTAAATCATTACTAAAATGCCAATGTTTAAAAATTTCCGCCGTTACATCAGAAGTTGTAGCTTGCGTATATTTTTTTTCAATTTCATATCTATTTTCGGAATTTAATTCGTTTTTAAAGTTTTCTGTCTTCTTTTCAGAATTTAAAACCAATGAAATAACAACAGCGCCAACATCAATCAAAAACGAATCAATAGCCATAATATCAAGCTTTGAGCGTTCTTTTTTATACCAGTTAATAGCAAGTGCATTTCTTTTAATAGAAACATCATGAAATCTACTCTCTGTAATTCCATAAGCGCTTAAATCAAATTTCAAAGCATTCCTAACTGCAAAAGACATTACAAAACCTTTAACAGTGCTCATTCCAAAAAGTGCAACCGCTTGGTCTATTGTTTTAATTTGTCTTGTAAAACCATACAAAGGTGAATTTGCAGCTTTTAATAAATTGGCTGTAATTAACGGGTCGTCTTTAATTACATTAACCAAATCTTTTATTGATGCATTTGGATTATTTGTTATTTTTTGAACTTCTAAAACACTATTAGGCAAAGGCGGTAAATTTTTTATTTGCGCTAAAATTAAACTATTTATCATTTAAACTCCTTAATTTTTTTTCTATAATTTTATTATGACCATAAGTATTGGTATATACATTTAAAATTTCTTCCGCTTTTGTCTTCTTTTTTTCTCTTAATAAAATATTAGCAAACAAAATCCAACTTTTATATGAAGTTGGTTTTATATTATTTGCTTTTAACGCCCAGATTTGTGCATCTTTTAAATCATTTTTTTGAAAATAGATTTTTGAAATCAAAATTGCCAAATCAAAATCCTCTGTAATATTAAATTTATCTATAAGAGTCTTTAAGCTAGGTGTTTTTTCTATAATTTTTATGTTATCCAAATTAGCAGTATGATCTATTTTAATTTCTTTTATTGGTTTATTCTTAGATGCATTTATATTTGTTTTAACTAATGTTTCACTGCTATTTTTAATAATTTTATAATTTTGATAATTAGTTTTTTTCTTAACTGATATTCCGGATATATTTGGCAAAATAAAATGTAATTTATTAACAATTTTAATATTTTTGTTTTTATTTTTGTTTTTGTTTTTATTTTTGTTTTTATTTTTGTTTTTTATTTTTTTAATATATTTTTTATTTAATTTTTGAACTGTTTTACCACTTAATTTAGATTTTAATTTTGCATGCTTACTTTGATTAAAGATTAAAAATACTGCCGCAAATAAAATTATAAAAACCATAAAAAGATAATATTTTAAAATAATCCGTTTATGATAAAGTTTTTCAAGTTCATCATATTTATTCATTAATAGCCTTTAAATCCATAATAGCAATATGTATGTATTTATTTTTTATTTTTTTTAAATTAAATTTATAAGGATTTTTTTTATAAAAATAATCCAAAACATCAAAAAGTTTATAAATACTTTGATTAGTAGCTCTTAAAGAACCTTTGGTATATTTATAAATCAAATTAAAATTACTTTTTGTAAACATTGAAGCTATTTCATTATAGTTGTTTTTTAAAAGTTTAGTTAAAATAAAATTTTCCATTTCCGCTTTACTTACACTTTTAGAATGAATAATGGAATTAATTCTCGTCTTAAAATGTTTTTTTGAAAGAAGTTTATTTACATCTACATCATGGGTAGCAAAAACAATGGTTATATTACCTTTGTCTGCATAAATT
The DNA here is from genome assembly GCA_027023105.1 of Campylobacterales bacterium. Classification (GTDB taxonomy): domain Bacteria; phylum Campylobacterota; class Campylobacteria; order Campylobacterales; family Nautiliaceae; genus JALTBU01. The sequence continues at coordinate 7,242 of JALVWY010000171.1, forward strand.
CTAAGATTTTCCCATGTATCGGCTTTTAATAATTGCGCCTCATCTAAAAGTAAAATATGATGTTTTTGAATATCAAGATCTTTTATAAGTTTTAAAACAGTGTCTACTTCCATATAAGGATTACTTACGAAAAAAACATCTGTTTTTGCTTTAAGCTGTTCATAAACCGTTCGTAAAAGCAGGCTTTTACCACTTCCTGCTTCTCCGGTTAAAAGAATCATCTTTTCTTGTTTATTTATTGCACCTAATAAATCAATTTTTATTTTTTCACAAGAAGTAAGAGGGATATATTGCGCCGGGTCAACAATATCTCTAAATAAACTTTTGACCTCAGCGAATGTTACCAAATCCTAAGTCCCTTAATGTTTTTTGTTTGTTAAGATTTATTATATGCGGTGTTATCACAAAAACAAGTTCTTTCCTGTCAGTTACTTTACTTTTTGAAGAAAAAAGATATTTTATTACAGGTATCTCTTTTAAAACAGGAACACCGTTTACTTCCATTTGGGTATCACTTGTTATTAAACCACCTAAAACCAAAGTTTGATTATTTTTAAGTCTGACAATACTTAACATTGTATTATCTTTTGTATCAGGAGGCATTCCCCTATTAGTATTTGTAAGTTGGGTTAAATTTCTAAAAGAGCTAATTGTCGGTTGAATACTTAAAACAATATGACCATCATCACTTATTTGCGGTGTGATATCAAGAATTACACCCACAAATTTTGAATCAATTGTATATTGGGTATTTGGATTCCCGTTTTGGTCTTTAACAACAGAAGAAGCATATTTATAATAAATAGTACTTCCAACACTTATAATTGCTTTTTGGTTATTAAGTGTCATTATTTTAGGATTTGAAATAGAATTTACATTTCCATTTGTAGATAAAAAATTCAAAAGACCGTTTATCGTAAAAAAAGCCGAATTAAATACAGATAAAGAACCGCCTATATATTTTCCTCTCAAAGGAACATTTGATTTGTTAAGACTTAAAGATAAATTACTCCAATCAATCCCTGTTTTATGAGAAGAAGAGAGTTCAACACTATAAATATGTACATCAATCAAGACTTCTTTTTGGAGATTATGCATTAGATTTGAAATATATTCATTCACTGCATTTAACTGTTTCATTGTTCCCGTAACAACAACTAAACCGGCATCTTTATCAACAAGAGGGGAAAAATTATTAATATGAGTTGATTTTAAAATATTATAATTAGGGTCAATTACAATATTACTTGTTAAAAGATTTGTTATTTGTTGTTTCAATTTTCCCCAAAAATCAAAATCATATGTATTTTTAAGTTGATTGTCCGTAGCATTTAAATTAGAACTTCCTGTTCTCGTCGCCGAAATAAAATTGATTTTATATGTTTTGGTTTTGAAATAACTTATTTCAATATTATTGTTTTTTAGTGTATAAAAAAGATTCTTTTTTGTTAAAATAAGATTTAAAATCTGATTTAGCGTAAAATCTTTAATTTTCATATAAGGCATTTTCTCTTTTGCAATTTTTTTTGCTATATCATCCTTATAAACAATATTTATATTACATTTTTGCGTAAGAAGCAGTTTTAAAAAAGAATTTATACTCAATCGTTCTTGCTTATTGATGCTGTTTGCATAACTAAACAATTTATTTTCACAGCCTCCTGCAAACAAAAAGAGACTTAAAAAAAGAAGCATTAATAGTTTTTTCATTATTTTTCCTTTATTCCTGGAATTTTTTTATTAAGGGTTTTTGCAATGATTTTATTTTTATATTTTAAAATTATTTTATTTAATGTTATTTTTTTAACTTTATAATATTTTTCAATAATATCATTTTTTTTAACCCATTTTTTGTAACTTTTTATTAATTTGTTTCCCAAATAATCATCTATCAAAATATAAGCACTTTTATTAAAAATAGATATTAATTTAATATTTATTTTTCTTTCAAGTCCTGAAGATGCTTTTATTTTTTGAGCACCTTGTATGATAATTTTTTTCTCAAAAGGAACAGCTATTTTATTAAAATTTACCAACTCAAAATGATAATGAACCAAATCACCGGTATAATTCGAATATTTATTGTTTTTTGCAAAAGCAACTACAAGTAACGCACTAATTGTGAATAAAAATAACTTTTTCATAATTTATATCCGTATAATGAAAATTCTATATAATATTTATTAGGAGCTATAATTTTCAAATCATTAACTCTTATAAGTGATTTTATATTTTCATATTTATATACATAATAAAGAAAATTTTTATATTCACCCTCAAGCTTTAGTGCAAACTCCACTTTTTTAACAATATTTTTATTAGTTTCACTATTTTTTTTCATACTTTGATTTTCATCATATATATTTTTTACCACTTTAACTTCAAGCCCCTGAGCTTTTGCATCTAATATACTGTTTTTAACAAATTGAGCCCATTTTTGTTTATTAAACTGAGTAAAATCCAATACATTTACAAGCTGTGAATAATAAACCTTATTTTTCTTTAATGTAGTTATTTTTTGATTCATTTCTTTTAATTCCTTTTTCATTCTTATATTTTGAACTTTAACAACATTCAGTGCAATTATATTTTGATTTAAACTTTGTGTAAATTGTTTAAATTTTTTTTCATTGAAATTTGCAAACTCCGAAACTTTAGGAATTATAAAATAAAAAACAATAAAACCGACAGCTAAAACAATAGCTAAAACAGTATAATAAAAATCTTTTTTACCTTTTATTCTATAATAAGAATCTATTTTATCAAAAATACTTGCATTCATTCTTCAATCCTAATAGTGGTGGTATATTTATTGTCTTTCTTAGTAATTTTATCAAAATAAACATTAAACCCGTTATTTACCAATGCATTTATAAACTTAGCAATTTTATCACCATTATAAGTATAAACGGACATTTGATAAATATCATTTTTATATGACATACTTTTAAGAAAAACGGTATATTTATTCATTAAAAGAGTTAAATCCACAATTTCTTGAGATTTCGGTAAATAAGAAAATTTAAATTTATAAATACTTTCTATAAGATTTTTATAGTTATTTATAGCTTTTTCATTATTCACAATTTCTTTTTCTAAATATTTTTTATCTTTTTTATATTTCACAAGTTTGCTACTTAAAATATTTTTTTGAATATCTATTTCATTTAATTTTAATTTTATATTTTCAGCTTTTTTTTCATAATTTAAACCTTTTACATACAAATAAAGAGGATAGACCGAAAAAAGAGCTGTTATTGCCACTGCAGATAAAATCAAAATACCTGAAGTTCTGAATATAAATTTTGGTTTTCTTAAAAAGAAAGAATAATTATATTCCAATTGTTTTGTTTTATAAGCATGTGCACTTTCAAGCATTCCCAAAAACAAAAAAGGATCTATAGCAAGTCTGTCAAGATTATATTTTTCATAAAATTCAAAATCAAAAGTTTTTATATTTAAATACTCTTTAATATAATCATTCATTCCGGGAATAGTTCCATATTCCGATGTAATAAAGATTCTGTCTATTTTATCAATATTATAATTTTCAATAACATTCAAAATCTGCTCATTAATAAGATTTATTCTGTTTTGAAATTCTTCAGTTATTATTTGATAAATTAATTTTTCTTTATTGATATATTTTTCTTCCAAAAAACCTTTTTTTAAAAGTAATTTTTTCAATAAATCAATATCAAAATTTTTAATATTCAATTCTTCTAATCTATCATATATTTTATTTAAGCCGCCACTTATCGTATTTATATATAAAAGTTCTCCCTCCGAATAAAATGTTAAAAATATTTTATCAAACAAAACAACAATAAAAACATCATCAGCTTTTTGTAAAATATTTTCATCATAAAGTGTTTTATAAGCAAAAGCAGGAAAAGAGATATAATCTATATATCCCGCTTCTTTTAAAATATAATCATAACCTTTATTAATATAAGTTTCAGGAACAATAACGGTTTGAATTAAAACTTCTTTTTCATTATTTAGTTTATCAATAATTTTGTATTTTATAATATATTTTTCAGTTTCTGAAAGACCTGCCTCTTCGTACACTTTTGTTTCAATAAAAGTATCCAAATCTATTTTATCCAAAACAGAACTATCTATAATAAAATTATAAAAAATAGCATCTTCTATAGGTACATAACTCGATAAAAGAGCCTGAGATTTTAAATTATTTCTATATACTCTAAGAAGTTTCTTATCTGTATATAAAATATATCTTTCTTGATTTTTAACACCTATAACTCTATTATAATCATAATTGTATTTGTTTTTGAAAAAACTAAAATTATTTTTTTTAATGTTTAAATTCATAGCCAATTTCTTTTAATGTTTTTTTATTTTTACTCCAATGAGGAACAACTTTTACAAAAAGTTCCAAATAAATTTTCTTACCGCTAAATTCTTCTAAAAGTTTTCTTGAGTAAATTCCTATTTTTTTTATTTTTTCACCTTTCTTTCCGATAATCATTCCTCTTTGGGATTTTCTTTCGACCATAATTATAGCATAAATTTTATCTAAATTGTCAAGCTCTTCCATTTTTTCTATAATAATATCCGTTTCATAAGGTAATTCGTCACCTAACTTCTCAAAAAGAGCTTCACGAATTAACTCTTTATAAATATCTCTTATATTTTCCGTAGAAATAATTTCAGGGTCATAATAATAAGGATGTTCCGGAAGATACTTAATAATAGTATCAAGTAATTCTTCTTTTCCTTTGCCTTCGGTAGCACTTACAGGAATTACATCCAAAGCTTTAGCAAAACTTTTATATTCTTTTATTTTTTCTTCCGTTTCTTCTTTTGAAACCAAATCTGTTTTAGTTAAAACTACAATATGCGGAATATTTTTTTTATTTAGCTCTAAAAACCATTTATATCCGTCAAGATTATCTCTTACATCCGCTAAAAACAAAACTAAATCACTATCACCAAGAGCTTTTAAGGCTTCTTTCAACATAAATTTATTTAATAATTTTTCTTTTTCGTGCAGCCCCGGGGTATCAAGCAAAATTATTTGATTATCATTATGCATAACTATTGCATTTACTCTTTTTCTACTGGCATTCGCTTTAGGAGAAACAAGTGCTATTTTTTCCCCTAAAAGCCAGTTAAGAAGTGTTGATTTCCCGGCATTCGGTTTACCTAAAATTCCTACGAATCCACTTTTTATCATTATTTTTTACCTTCTTTCACTTTTGTCCCTATTTTATAAAATATACTTGGCTATCTCTTCATTTTCCACTATATCGTCTAATTTTTCATTTACATAAGCTTTTGTAACTACAAATTCCCTACCGGAATATTCATCTGCATTAAAATTAATTTCTTCTAACACTTTTTCTATAACGGTATGAAGTCGTCTAGCCCCTATGTCTTCTGTTTTTTCATTTGCTAAAAATGCAGATTTAGCAATCTCCCTTAGCGCTTCTTCTTCAAAAATCAATTCAACTTTTTCAACTTCAAGAAGTTTTTGATATTGTTTAATTAAAGAGTGTTTAGGTGTTGTCAAAATTTTATATAACGCTTCTTCATCTAAAGAATTAAGCTCAACTCTAAGAGGAAATCTCCCTTGAAGTTCCGGAATCAAATCACTAGGTTTGCTTACATGAAAAGCTCCTGCGGCAATAAATAAAATATGGTCTGTATTAATATAACCGTGTTTTGTATTTACAGTGCATCCTTCAACGATTGGAAGTAAATCTCTTTGAACACCCTCTTTGCTTGGGTCTTGTCTTGTATTTCCGGTTGCGGCGATTTTATCTATTTCATCAATAAAAATAATACCGTTTGCAGCTCTTTTTAGCGCTTCTTTTTTTACATCTTCTTTATTAATAATTTTATCGGCTGCTTGTTTTTGTAAAAGTTCTTTTGCTTCTTTTACAGTAACTTCTTTTTTTTCTTTATTTTTATTAAATACACCTATTATTTTTACAATAGATTCCTGAGCTTTTACCATATCAGGCGGCAGGGAATCATCCATTGCCATATCTTCATCTAATTCTATAGTAATTTTTAGATGGTCAACATCTCCCTTTTTTACTTTTTCTTTCATTTTTTCAAAAGAGTGTTTATATTCAACTTGTTTATTTTCAGGAGCGTTTTTTGGAAGAGGAGGAAGCAGTTTTTTTGTAATTTCATTAATTACTTCTTCTTGGATTTTCTCTTTTGAATTTTCTTGCATCTCTTTTCTTACTAAATTTATAGCATTATTAACCAAATCTCTAATCATACTCTCAACATCTCTACCTACAAATCCGACTTCCGTATATTTACTGGCTTCTACTTTTACAAAAGGGACTTTCATCATTTTTGCCATTCTTCTTGCAATTTCCGTTTTACCAACCCCTGTCGGTCCTATCATAAGAATATTTTTAGGCAAAATATCATCCTGCCACTCTTTTGTAAGCTTAAGTCTTCTGTATCTGTTTCTAAGGGCAATAGCTATTGTTTTTTTAGCATTTTTTTGCCCCACTACATATTCATCTAAATATGCAACAATATCTTTTGGAGTTAAATTCATTTTAGTCCTTTAAACTTAAAAGTGTAATATTTGTATTTGTATAAATGCACAGTTCACCTGCAATTTGAAGAGATTCTCTTACAAGTTTTTCAGGCTCTAATTCAGCATGTCTATCAAGTGCTCTTGCCGCTGAAATAGCAAAATTTCCCCCGCTTCCAATAGCCGCTAATTTCCCGTCTTCCGGTTCAACAACATCCCCGTTACCTGATAGAATAAAAATATGTTTTGTATTTAAAACAATCATCATAGCTTCAAGTCTTCGTAAATATTTATCTCTTCTCCATTCTTTTGCAAAATCAACTACCGATTTAAGCAAATCACCTTTTCTGTTTTGGAGATGTTTTTCAAACATATCAAATAAAATAAAAGCATCGGCCGTGCTTCCGGCAAATCCGGATAAAACTTTTCCGTTATATAAAGTTCTTACTTTTTTTGCATTGCCTTTTAAAACACTGTTACCAAAAGTAACTTGCCCGTCTCCGCCTATTACAGCCACTCCGTCTTTTTTATATCCAAGTATAGTTGTGGCTTCCAAATGAATATTTGCCATTACTCACCTTCTACTTCAAGATTTAATTTTGCATTGATTCCATGTCCTAATTTTAATTCAATTTCATAAATTCCGGGTGCTTTTATCGCCGTATGGGCTATATGTTTTTTATCTATATCAAAACCTTTTTCTTTTAACATTTCAGCAATTTCTTTATTTGTAACAGAACCTATTAACTGTCCGTTTGCTCCTAATTTATGCTTAATAACAAATTTACTGTTTTCTATTTTTTCTTTAAAATTATTTAATTTGGCGATTTCAACTTCAAGCTCGGCTTTTCTTTTTGCTTCGTCTTTTTGCCACTCTTCAACAACTTCTTTTGTAGCGGCTTTTGCCAGTCCTTTTGGAATTAAAAAATTTCTTGCATATCCGTCTTTTGCGTTTTTAATCTCCCCTGCTTTTCCTAAACTTTTTACATCTTTTATTAATAAAATTTTCATAAATTACCTTTTTTTATTTGAATTTTACTAAATTTTAGGTAAAATTGCAAAAGGTGATTAATTTTACTTTAATATTAAGGATTCAAATATGCCAAAACCAACATCTCTAAATGAAGAAGTTACTTTTGAAGATGCAAGAGTAATAAACAGACCGATTATCAGCAGAACGGATTTAAAAGGTATTATTACTTTTGTAAATTCCGCATTTTGTAAACTTGCAGGATATGACAAAAAAGAACTCATAGGAAAACCGCACGATATCATAAGGCATCCGGATATGCCAAAAGCCGCTTTTAAAGATTTATGGGAAACTATTGAAAGAAATGAAGACTGGAGAGGATTTGTTAAAAATTTAAGAAAAGACGGAAAATATTATTGGGTAGAAGCCGCTATTCAACCTGTTTTTGATGAAGATGGAAATAAAATAGGTTATATAAGTGCCAGAAAACCGGTATCTAAGCAGGATAAAGAAAGATACGAACAATTATACAAAGAAATGAGAGAGAAGGAACAAAAATGATAGTAATTTACCAAAACAATCAAATTACGGCAGTTGATAAGAAGCTTTTGCAAATTTTAAACTGCTCTTTAACAGATTTAAGTGAAAAAATTTCTCAAGTGGATTTAGCGCTAAATAGTATTCAAAATAGCCAAATTACAATAGAAAATCAAAATTTCAATGTAAAAGAAATATCACTAGTAAACATAGATGATTTACATATTTATGAATTAGAAGCAAAAACCAAAAATAATGAACTTTCTTTAGAGAATATCTTTTCTACACAAATAAAACCGATAGAAGAGACTAAAAAGCAGGAAATTTCAGAACTTCCTTCTTTAGAACATTCATTTGAAATTAATCCTATAGAAGAAATCCCTGAAAATATACCAACAAAAGAAGAACCTTCTCAAACAATTCAGCCTTTAGAATTGGAAATTGAAAAAGAACCAAAAGAAATTTCAATTACTTTTGAAGATGAATTTGGAGAAATAGAAAAAATCCTCTCTTTAAACGAGAAAGAAGCTAAAAAACTTATCTTAGAAGATTTAGAAAAAGCTTCAAATGATTTTGAAATGGACTTAGAAAGCATAAAAGAATTATATAATGACCTTATAAATCAGATAGAAACAAGCAAAGATGCTTTTTATAATGCAATAAAAACAAAAGATTATGAAGAAATGCACAAAATCTCCCATTCGCTTAAAGGTGCTTCATTAAATTTAAGAATTTCAAATATGGCGATTATTTTAAAAACAATAGATGAAAAATCAAAAGAAAAAATATCTTTTGACAAACTTGAATTTTTAGTTAATAATTTTTATGCTTTTGTAAAAAAAGTGGAAAATCTTGAAACAAAAACAAATATATCTAAAGAACCGGAGAATAAAAAAGAAATACCGGATTTTTTGAAAACTCTTATTTTAGAAACAATTAAAAATTATCTTTCAACTCAAAATGAAAAAAAATTGAAAAAAGATTTAAAATATATTAAAAAACTTTTAAATGTTAAAATAAATTCTATTGAAGAATTACAAGAAATAATAAAGGCTGAAAAATGAAAAAATTATTTTTGGTTTTAATTTTAACAATAAGTGCATTTGCTCTTGATTTGACATTTACAAAAGCCTTTAATAATTTCAACAAAGGAACAAGATTTGAACAAACAGATAAACAAAAGGCAAATCAATACTTTCAAAAAGCTTTTTTTCTTATACAACAGATGCAACACAAAGATACTTCACAGGTAAATTATATGCTTGGAGAAATGTATTCTAACGGATGGGGTATAGAACAAAATTATCAAAAAGCTGAAAAATATTTTCTAAAAGCCATTAACCTTGGAAATGTAAGGGCAAACTGTTCATTAGCTAAACTTTATATACAAATGGGCAAATCAAATTTAGCAAGGAAATACCTGAATTACGCCCTTTCTTATCCATCTGTTGCACATTATTGCAAAGATATTAGTCAAAATAATTTAACAATCAAAGGAGAAACAAAATGAAACTTTCATTAAACAAATTTATTGAACTTGCTATTTTTATTCCTGCACTTATCCTTTTTGGATTCAGCAGTTTCTTTTTTTATCAAAACTTTCAAAACTATCAAAAAATTCAAAAAACACAAAAATATATCACACTGACAAAAAAACTTGAAAATATTTTAGTCGCTTTAGGTCAGGAAAGAGGGACAAGTTCCATTTATTTCGTATCAAAAGGAAAATATCCTCATTCAAGAGAAGTTGTTACAAAAAAAAGAGCAAATATGTCAAAAGCTATAAATGCTTTAAAACAGTTTATAAATCAAAATCCTAAATATTATAATGAAACAGAAAATATTATTTCTCTTACCAATCAATTACCCGGAATTAGAAAAAAAATAGACTCTTTTTCAAATATAAAATACAAAGAGTGGTTTTTTGGATATTATACTGTTTTAGAAAATGAAATTATTAACCAAATATATCAATTAAGTAAAAAATTTCCTCTTAAATTGCAAGCTCTTTACAGAGCCAAAATACCTTTTGAAAAAGCAACGGCTTATACAGGTATAATCAGAGGTTTTGTATCATATTATATTACTGCCGATTTACCTCTTAGTCAGGATGATTATAAAGGTGTTTTATTAAAATATTATCATGATACAAATATTTTACCTATCGCCCAATTTAAAGGGACTCCTGTTTATAATGAATTTAATTCAAAGAAATTCAAAAATCTTGAAAGCAACATAAAATCAATTATGTTTTATATAGAACAAGCCAATATGGAATATTATAATAATGGAGAATTTAACGGTTATCCTATTGATGCATTTGATTATTTCCATGAAATGACAAAAAGAATTACTTATTTTAAAAAGACTACAGATTATATTAATACAGATATTAACTCAAATATAGATATCATCAAAACAAATGCTACAAAAAATTTCATTATTTATACAATATTATTCTTTATCTCAATTATTCTTCTTTTAATAGGTATTTATGTTAACAAGCTTTTAAAGACTCATATTAATGAATTATCAACTCTAATCTCATCTATTACACCTATTATTACAGGAAAAAAGACAAAAATTGATGTTGCATCTCCGGAAGGAATGCACAAAGCCATTCAAACAGTTTCAGAAGCTATTGAAATTACTCAAGAAGCAATCAAAAAATCAGAAGAATCCACAAAAGCCAAATCTCTTTTCCTTGCAAATATGTCTCATGAAATCAGAACTCCTTTAAACGGTATTTTAGGATTTTTGGAATTACTTAAAGCAACCGAAGCAAATGAAGAACAACAAGATTACATATCAACAATAGAACTAAGTGCAAAAAACTTACTTCAAATTGTTAATAATATCCTTGATGTTTCAAAAATTGAAAGTCAAAAAATATCTATTGAAGAAATTGATTTTAGAGCACTTGATGAATTTGAAAACACAATAGAAATTTTTGCCGCTCCTACAGCTCAAAAAAACATAGAATATGCAGCGGATATTTCTCCTGATATTCCTACCGTATTAAAAGGCGATATTTTAAAAATAAAAGAAATTTTGACAAATTTAATAAATAATTCAATGAAATTTACACAAAAAAACGGTTCAATAACAGTTAGAATTAAAAATAACGGTATTAAAGACAATATAGCCGAAATTTATTTTGAAGTTGAAGATACCGGTATAGGTATGAGTGAAGAACAAAAAGCAAAAGTTTTTGAAGCATTTACACAGGCCGATGAAAGTGTTACAAGAAGATATGGAGGAACCGGACTTGGTCTTACTATTGTGAAAAATTATATAGAAATGATGAATGGTCAAATAAAAGTAGAAAGCGAACTAAATAAAGGAACAAAATTTTTCTTTACTTTAAAATTGCCTGTAATAGATAAAACTCCAAGATATCAGGCTTCTTTATATAAAGATAAAACTTTTGCCATATTAAAAACTCAAACAGATTCTTTAAGAAAAAACATCACATTTAAATATTTTTCTTATTTTGGAATTGATAAAATAACATTTAATAATGCAAATGAAATAGAAAGTCTTATAAATACGGAAAAAATTGAGTCAATCATTCTTTTTTATCAGGAATCCGATAAAAAAGAAATTGAAAATATTTTAAATAAAGAATTAAACATTCCTGTAATTATGATAGCTTCTTATGCTTTTAAAGAGGCAATCGATAAGCTTTCACCTGAAATCAATATTTATGACCCTGTAACACCTACAAAAACATTTAACAGTACAGAATCATTAAAAGAGACTAAACAACTTATTCAATCCTCAAAAGAAGAAACCCCTATTTATAAAATCAAAGCTTTAGTTGCAGAAGACAACCCGATTAATATGAAATTAATCACAACTACTCTTAAAAATTTAGGCGTTGAAACCGATACGGCAAATAACGGTCTTGAAGCGTTTAACAAATATTCAATGTATCCGGATAAATACGATGTGATTTTTATGGATGTTCAAATGCCTATTATGGATGGTATTGAAACTACTCAGGAAATTATAGAATATGAAGAAGAAGAAGAATTGCCTCATACTCCTATTATCGCAGTTACCGCAAATGTTTTAAAAGGCGATAAAGAAAGATTTTTAGGTTCAGGGATGGATGATTATATTTCCAAACCTATTAATAAAAACGAATTGCATAGAGTCTTAGAACAAATTGCAAAACACCGCTATTCAAAAACAGTTCATATAATCCAAAAAGAAGAGAATAACAACGAGCTAAAAGAAGCTCAAGAAACTCCGAGAAATGAAGAAAAAAGCATAAAAGAGAAAAAAATTATTTTAGCAACTGAAAGTTCATTTTTAGCCAATTATCTTAAAATCACACTAAAAGAAAATTTTGAAATAGCAACTAATTTAAAAGAACTATCAAAACTTGCAACAAAAGACAATTTAAATATAATTCTACTTGAAGAAGATTTTACAGGAGCTAATTTAGAACAGTTGATTTCTTCCATAAAAAAAGAAAACCCTGATACTATAGTAATAGCAATAACAGAAAAAACTATAAAAAACGCAGATGCTATAATCGAAGATTTAAATCCTGAAGAAATTGAAAAAACAATTCAAAAGGTAAGTAAATGAATTTAAATAAACCCAAAAAAATATTAGTAGTTGATGATGATAATACAAACAGAAAACTGGTAAATGTTATTCTAAAGAAAAAAAATATAGAAGTAATAGAAGCCGAAAACGGCTCTAATGCAATTAATAAATTGACACCTGATATCTCACTGATATTGTTAGATATTTATATGCCTATAATGGATGGAATTCAATTTATGCAAAACATACGACTTAAAAACCCTCAATTTTCAAGTATTCCAATAATTGTATTATCAACAGATGATACTAAAAAGCAAAAAGCCTTATCTTTAGGAGCAAAAGATTTTATAACTAAACCGGTTAATCCGGTTAATCTATGGGAAAAAGTTTCAAAATATCTTTAATTCCCTATAAAGGCTATCCCTTTCAACAGGGATATAACCGCTATCTTTTATCAGATTTATCAATTCATCAAGATTTAAACCGTTACTAGAAGCTGCTCCGGCAGCTGAATTGATAGATTCTTTTTGAATTGTCCCGTCAATATCATTCGCTCCGTAATTTTGTGCAACTAACGATAAATTAAGGGTGGTAGTTACCCAATAAGCTTTTATATTAGGCACATTTTCAAGCAATATTCTGCTTATTGCTATCGTTTTTAATATTTCTATTCCCGTTAAAAATTCTTTTACATTTAAATAATTATTTTTTCTTTGATAAACCAAAGGAATAAAAGCATTAAATCCGCCTGTTTTTTCCTGAAGAGCCTTAATTCTTAGCATATGGTCAATTCTATTAGCTCTATTTTCAATATGTCCAAAAAGCATTGTCACATTACTTTTTTTACCGAGTTTATGCCAATATTCGTGTATTTCAAACCATCTTTTTGAGCTGACTTTTCCTTTACATATTTTATTTCTGACTTCTTCATCAAATATTTCTGCTCCGCCTCCCGGCATAGAATCCACACCTGCTTTAATCATATCTTCCAAAACTTCTTTATAATTTTTTCCACTTAATTCACTAAAAAAATTAACCTCGGCAGCTGTAAAAGCTTTTATATGAATATCAGGCAATTCTTTTCTTATTCCTTTTACAATATTCATATAATATTCATACCCTACTTCAGGATTATGGGCTGATACTATATGAACTTCTTTTGCCCCTTTTTTATAAGCATTTTTTGCTATATCAACGCACTCATCAATATTCAAAGCATAGGGATTAGGATTTTTTCTATTTGCCGAAAAAGCGCAAAATTTACAGATATCCTTACAAATATTACTTGGATTTATATGACGGTTAATATTAAAATAAGTTTTTTTACCAAATTTTTTTTCTCTAATTTCATTTGCAGCTTTTCCAAGTTCAAAAAGTTCCAAATCATAAAGTTTTACAGCATCTTGAAACTCAAAATCACCACTTTTTATTTTATCTATTAAATTCATAAAATTTCCTTTAATTTACAATAGACTTTTTTGATAAAATACCACAAAAGGAGTTAAAATGCAACTCAATGAACTAATATATTCATCAAATAATGATTTTGAAATTTCAAAAGCTATAAAAAACTCTATAAAAGAATATTTAGAACATATCAAAATAGAAGGCGGAAAAGATTTTTTCGTCAAACATACAAAAAAAACGGATGAATTTATCACGCTTATTTATAAATATATAATTAAAAAAAATTTTGAAGAATTTGCTCCTTCTTTTAATGCCATCCCAATATCACTAATAGCCCTTGGAAGCTATGGAAGAGAGCAGCTTTCAATATATTCAGATATTGACATTATGATTGTTTATAAAGACATAAAAGGTTATTCTCTGACAAATTTAATAGAATCTTTTATTACAATGCTTTGGGATTTAGGACTGAAAATCGGACACAGAGTTCACGAAATAAATGATTTAACTACAGCTAGCAGAGAAGATATTACCATAAAAACAGCAATGCTTGAAAGCCGTTTTATTACCGGAAGTAAATTTTTGTGGTATGAAACCCAAAATGTTCTCAATAAAATAAGAAACGAAAACAAAAAAGAGTATATTTTGGCTAAATATAAAGAAATGAAAAAAAGACATCAAAAACATCCCATTTCAATGGAACCGAATATAAAAGAAGGTTTTGGAGGAATCAGAGACTCTAATACACTTCTTTGGATAAACAAAGTTATTTTTAATTATCCGAATAATTTCTATTTAATCCCAAAATATGCAAGTGAAGAAGAATTTAAAGAATACAGAAGTTCTCTTGAATTTTTATTTAAAACAAGGGTGTTTTTACATCTTGTTGCAAAAAGAAAAACAGACACGGTTCATTTGCAATATCAAAGAGACATTGCACTTTTAATGGGATATAAAGATTCCCCGAGAATAAATGCCGAGAGAAAATTTATAAGAGATTTGTTAAAATCTCTATGGACAATAAATACTTTTTGTGAAATTGTAATAAAAGAGCTTATAAAACCTTATCTTTATTCCCATTCAATCAAAGAAATAAAAGAAAAAAGAATTAAGCAAAATTTTTATATTTGTAATAATAAATTATATTCAAACTTTAATACATCTTATAATTTTAAATCTTATCTTGAAGAGATGATAAATTTACCTTTTTTTTCAAAGAGCGATATTTCAGTTATAAAAAATTTAAAATCCAAAAAATTAAAAACAACAAAATCTCTTAAAAAATCACTATTTTACACTTCAAACATATATCCGATTTTTTTTGCACTATACAGAGCCGGAAAACTTATGAAAATAATTCCTCCGTTTGAAAAAATAAAAAATTTAGCCCAGTTTGACGGATATCATCAATATCCCGTAGATATTCATTCTTTATATACACTAAAAGAACTTGAAAATTTAGAAGAATTTAAAAGCTTAAATAATGAACAAAAAGCAGTTTTAAGATTTACTGCATTTTTTCATGATTTAGGAAAAGGAAGAATAGAAGACCACGCAACAGCAGGAGCAAAAATAGCTAAAAATTTTGCCCGGGATTTAAAATTTCCAAAATCTGAGATTATTGCAAAACTGATAAAAAACCATACACTTATGTCAAATATAGCTCAAAGAGAAGATATCTTTAATGATAAAGTTA
>JALVWY010000172.1 GCA_027023105.1 Campylobacterales bacterium
CCTTCTTTAATAAGCTCAATAATTCTTTTTGCCGTTTCATTAACCTGAAAAGAAATCCCAAGAGAAGGAATAAATCCCACATTATTTTCGTCAATTACCATTTCATTAATCATTTGCAACTCCTTTTTTAAAATTTTATACCGGTTTTGTAAACGATTTGTTAACAAGCTCTTACATATCCTTCTTTAACTCCGTTTTTTATTATTATAACATTTTTAATTAATTCCAAAAAAAAACTATTTTTGCTATAATTTGACAATTATAAAATAGGATTAATAACCTCTTAAAGGAAAAAATATGTCAAAAACACTGGAATTTAAAGACAACTGCGGTTTTGGGGTAATAGCCGACATTAAAGGCAGACCCACTCATAAAATGGTAGAAGATGCCCTCACAGCGCTTGAAAGAATGATGCACAGAGGTGCAATAGCAGCGGATGGGAAAAGCGGGGATGGAAGCGGACTTTTATTTTCTATGCCGGATAAATTTTTTAGAAAAACAGCAAAAGAGAACGGATACGATTTACCGGAAAAATTTGGAATTGGTGTTATATTTTTAAAAAACGAAAAACAAAAAACAACGATAGAAGAGCTATGTAAAAAAAACGATTTAAAACCTCTGTTTTGGAGAGAAGTTCCTATTGATACAAATGCTCTTGGGGAACTGGCTCTTAAAACTCTTCCAAAGATTTATCATCTTTTTATTGTCCCGAATTCTATTATTGCCGTTAAAAGATTTGAAGAATTATTATATTTAACAAGAAAAGAGATTGAAAATTTCATTGAAGACAAAGATTTTTATATTCCTTCATTTTCTTCTAAAAAGTTGGCTTATAAAGGCTTATTAATGCCAAATCACATTAAAGAATTTTACAAAGACCTAGCTGATAAAGATTTTGAAATTTATTTTGCCCTGTTTCATCAAAGATTCTCAACAAACACACTTCCGGAATGGAGACTAGCTCAACCGTTTAGATTTATCGCCCATAACGGAGAAATTAACTCTATTGAAGCAAACAGAATTAATTCGCTAATAAAATCGGAATCAATTAAATCAAATGTATTCACACAAGAAGAGCTAAACAAACTTCTTCCAATAGTAAGATTTGATGAGAGTGATTCAAGCTCACTTGATAGAATGATGGAATTTTTAATAATGAACGGAATGGACTTTTTTAAGGCAATTAGATCTTTAATTCCTATGCCTTGGCAAAATGCTCCTTATCTTGACAGTGAACTTAAAGCCTTTTATGAATATTTTTCAACTCGTTTTGAAGCGTGGGACGGACCTGCGGCTGTTAGTGTAAGTGATGGAAGATATATTGCCGTAGTGCTTGATAGAAACGGACTTAGACCTGCAAAATTCGTAATTACAAAAGATGACAAAATATTAATTGCTAGCGAATACGGAGTTATTGATATTGATGAAGATGAAATAGTCGAAAGAGACAAACTTCAATCAGGTCAAATGATAGGAATTGACACAAAATTCGGTGTGGTTCTTAAAAACAAAGATATTGACGATTATCTAAAATCCAGCAACCCTTATACAAAATGGCTAAATGAAAATATGATTTATCTTCAAGAATATATTGAAAACCCTTATTTAATAGACGAAAACATTAATGTAAAAGAGCTTATCCCAAAACAAAGATACGCAGGAATTACAAAAGAGGCAATTAATCTTGTAATTAAACCTATGATGCTAGAAGCAAAAGAGCCGACAGGCAGTATGGGAGACGATACACCTCTTGCTTGTTTTAGTGATTATCCATACAGAAGTTTTAACGACTTTTTCCGTCAAAAATTCGCTCAGGTTACAAACCCGCCTATTGATTCACTTAGAGAAAAAATCGTAATGAGTTTAAATACAGGATTTGGAGAAATCCATAATATGCTTGACGAAGCGCCGGAACACGCAAAAAGACTAAAAACAACTTCTCCAATATTAACTCAGACAAAATATGAAGTTTTAAAAAGTTTCGGAGATGAAAACAATCCTAGATTTGAGAATGATTATAAAAACAAGACATACTATACACATTTTAAAGAAAACCTAAAAGAATCTCTTGAAAAACTGGCTGATGAAATAGTCAAGGATGTTAAAAACGGTGTGAGAATAATCTTTTTAAGTGATGAATTATTGGATAAAGAGCATAAATTAATACCAATGGCTATGGTAATAGGAAGAGTTCACAAAAAACTGCTTGATGATAAATTAAGACACCTGACAAGCATTGTAGCAATTACAGGAGAAGTAATAAATCCTCACGACGCTGCTGTAATGATAGCTTATGGGGCAACTGCCATTTATCCATACCTTCTATTTAAAACAGCCTGTGAAATTTGCGATAAAGAAGCAATAAACAGAGACGACGCTTTATTTAATATCCACTCTGCACTAAATAAAGGTATTTTAAAAATTATGTCAAAAATGGGTATTTCTACTATCGCAAGTTATAGAAACTCAGGGCTTTTTGATGTAATAGGTCTTAGCGAAGAAATGGCAAGTGAGTGTTTTATAGGAAGTAAAACTTTAATCCCCGGACTAACTTATAAAGATATTGAAGAAAAATTAAACAAAAAACACGAAGTAGCTTTCAAAGAAGAAAAATTACCGGCTGGCGGAGTATTTAAATTCAGAAGAAACGAAGAATATCACGAAGTAACTCCTCCTTTAGTTAAAGCATTTACAAAAATGGTAGAAAGCAAAGATAAAGAAAGCTACAATCAATTCAAAGAAATGGTAGAAAACAGAAAAGTGACTTATATAAGGGATTTACTTGATATCAAATCGGACAAAGAACCTATTTCTATTGAAAAAGTAGAGCCTAAAGAAAAAATTATTAAAAGATTTATCGGTGCTGCTATGAGTATCGGGGCACTAAGCCGGGAATCTCACGAAGCAATAGCAGAAGCTATGAATAGACTTGGTGCAAGAAGCAACTCGGGAGAAGGCGGAGAAGATAAAGTTAGAAACAAAACTATAAAACAAAGCAAAATCCGCCAAATTGCATCAGGTAGATTTGGTGTGACTCCTGAATATCTTGTAAATGCCCAGGAAATTCAAATCAAAGTAGCACAAGGTGCAAAACCGGGTGAAGGCGGTCAGTTACCCGGATTTAAAGTAACAACTTACATTGCAAAATTAAGACACACAACACCCGGAAAAACTTTAATTTCACCGCCACCTCATCACGATATTTACTCTATTGAGGATTTAGCTCAATTAATTTTTGATTTAAAACAAATCAACCCAAAAGCTAAAATTAGCGTAAAACTAGTTTCAACAGCGGGTGTCGGAACAATCGCAGCAGGTGTTGCAAAAGCTTATGCAGATAAAATAACCATTTCAGGTGCAGAAGGTGGAACGGGAGCCGCTCCTATTACATCAATCCGCCACGCCGGTAACCCTTGGGAAATCGGACTTATTGAAGCAAATAACGCTCTTAAAGAAAACCATTTAAGAGAATTTGTAACTCTTGAAACAGACGGAGGATTTAAAATAGGAAGAGATGTAATTATCGCCGCACTTCTTGGTGCAGAAGAGTATGCGTTTGGAACTGCTTTAATGATGGCGGTTGAGTGTATCTTTTGTAGACAATGTCAAACAAACAAATGTCCAAAAGGAATTACAACACAAGATGATGAATATAGAGCTAAATTCAACGGAAGCGTAGAAAAAGTAATAAATTATGTAGAAAATTTAGCCGAAGATGTAAGGGAATATCTGGCAAAAATGGGATATGAAAGCTTAGAAGAGCTTATAGGAAGAAACGATTTATTAACCAAAAAAGATATTGATTTAGCTAAAAAATTTGATTTATCTATTATATTTAGACAAGTCAAAGGCATAAATGTAAAAACAAAAGAGAATGTCCCGTTTGATGACAACTCTTATGAAAAAGAACTTTTAAAACAAGCTTATGAAACAATCAAAAATCCAAATCATAAATCTGTAATTAATTCAACTATTTGCAACCTAAACAGAAGTTTCGGAGCTCTTACAAGCGGGGAAATAGCAAGATATTATGGAGATGAAGGACTGCCAGAAGATAGTATAACATATAACTTAACAGGTGTTGCGGGGCAAAGTTTCGGTGTGTTTTTAAGCAAAGGGATGACCTTAAGACTAAAAGGCGTAGCAAATGATTATGTAGGAAAAGGAATGATAGGAGGTAAAATCATTATCACTCCTGAAAAAGAAGGAACAGGAGCCGGAAATACCTGTCTTTACGGTGCCATAGGTGGAAAACTTTTTGTAGCAGGCGAAGTAGGAGAGAGATTTGCCGTTAGAAACTCCGGTGCCATTGCTATTGTAGAAGGAACGGGTGATCATCCTTGTGAATATATGACAGGCGGAGAAGTTATTATTCTTGGAAATACAGGTATAAACTTTGGTGCCGGAATGACCGGAGGAGTTGCTTTTGTTTATGATAAAGCACACAGCTTTGTAGATAAAATAAATCCTGAACTCATTGAAATCAGAAGGATTGATACAGACGAAAATGAAAAACCGAAAATTTACCTTAAAAAAAGACTTATAGAATACTATAACGCAACAGGAAGCAAAAAAGCCAAATTTATTTTAGATAATTTCAGAAGCGAAGTTAGACACTTTTGGCTTGTAACACCAAAAGACAACAAACCGCCACTAGATCCAAACGATATGGATTAAAATGACAAAAGAGATTTTAGAAAAAAGATTAAACAAAGCAAAAAAACACTATGAAGCGCTAAGAGATTATCACTCATTTATACAAAAAACGGGTGATATCTACTCTCCTTATTTTTTTAACTCTTTAAAAATAGAAGAAAAAGCAATTCTTGAAGCTTATCTTAAAAGATTTGCTTCACTTCAAGATTATTTAGGTGCAAAAATATTTCCTTTGTTATTAGAAAATGCAGGGATTAGTGTAAATAAAATGAGCGAAGTATTATTTTATATTGAAAAAGAAGAAATTATAGATTCACTTGATAATTGGATAGAACTTAGAGAAAAAAGAAATGAATTAGAACACGATTATCCCGAGGAATTAGAAGAAGCCCTGCAAGATTTAAAATTTTGTGTAGATAGTTTTGAAAGATTAGAAAAATATTATTTAAATTCACTTCAATTTTTTAAAAAATACCAATGAGACTTAGTAATTTTCTTATTTCAAAAATAAAAAAAGCCGTTTTTAAAAGTTTTGGAGATGTAGAAATTTACCTTTTTGGAAGCAGAATTGATGATAAAAAAAAAGGCGGGGATATAGATATTGCCATTAAAGGCGATTTTAATAAAGAAGAATTTAAAAATAGAAAAATTAAATTTTTTAAAGAACTTTTTTTAATGGATTTAGATTTAAAAATAGATATAGTAAATTTTAATACAAATGACAAACTATTAAAAAAAGGTCTAAAAAAATCTATTAAACTTTAAATTTTTTAACATCAGGAAGTAAACTTTCTATAAATTCAATTACTTCCTTTTTATCTTCATATTCAACAATTCCGTTTTTTACGCTGTAAGGATAATAATAAATATCACTTAGAAGCTGTTTTTTTATAATTTTAAATTGAGTTGAGTTCATTCTAAAAGTTCCGTAAACTATTGATTCAATATCTTTATAATCAATTTCACTAAAAACTTTATTTAAAAATTCCCTGTAAACTTCCTTAAAATTTGGCACTTTTATAATCGGATCAAAAACAATTACAGGCTTAAATCCTTTTTTTATTACCTTTTTAACAGCTTTAATTCTTGCTTCAAGGCTTGGGGTAAATTTTTCATATTTTTTTATTACAATTTCAGGTGAAAGTGAAAAAGCAAAAACAAGATTTTTTTGATAAGGAAAATCAACATT
>JALVWY010000173.1:0-2575 GCA_027023105.1 Campylobacterales bacterium
AAATGGTGCGGAAGAGAGGACTTGAACCTCCACGCCTTGCGGCACCAGATCCTAAGTCTGGCGTGTCTGCCAATTCCACCACTCCCGCATAGGAGAAATGTATAATAAAAGTGGTACGCCCTGCAGGATTCGAACCTGCGGCCTACGGCTTAGAAGGCCGTTGCTCTATCCAGCTGAGCTAAGGGCGCATATTTTCGAGCTTTTGTTGTTTGGTGCGTCCGGTAGGACTCGAACCTACAACCTACGGATCCGAAGTCCGTTGCTCTATCCAGTTGAGCTACGGGCGCCAAACTGGATAAAACAATGGGGTGGATAACCGGATTCGAACCGGCGACCCTCGGTGCCACAAACCGATGCTCTAACCAACTGAGCTATACCCACCACAAGTGGGAAGCTCAAAAGCTACTCACTTATAATGGGTAAATGGTCGGAGTGGAGGGACTCGAACCCCCGACCCCCTGGTCCCAAACCAGGTGCGCTAACCAAACTGCGCTACACTCCGTGTTTGTGGATTGAAATTATAAGTAAAAAAAATTAAAATGTCAAGAAAAAAAGGAAAAATTATGAATTTATTTGAAATAGAAGAATTACCTGCTTTAGATAAAGAAATTTTTGCAATTATTTTAAAACATAAAAATATAGAAATCAAAAAAATTATCTCAAATACTCTAAAAACACCACAGGAATTTTGTCAAAAAGAAGATGAATTTGTAGTTTTATTAAAAGGATGTGTAAAAATTAAAATAAACGGAGAAATAAAAAAATTAAAAGCTGGAGATTATCTTTTTATTCCGGCAAACACTCTTCATACTTTAATAAAAACAAAAAAAATAGCTATTTGGCTAGCTATTCATATTTATTGATAAACTTTTTTTAGTTTATCAATAGTTCGTGTGGCATTTAACATAAGCATATCCACTACAACTGAGGCTGCCATTGCTTCTGCTACCACGCTTCCTCTTATTGCTACTATCGGGTCGTGGCGACCTTTTAGATTTACTTCTACTTCGTTTGTGTTAATATCAACTGATTTTTGGGGTTTAAAAATAGACGGAGTTGGTTTGAAATAAATTTCAAGTTCTACATTTTCTCCGTTACTAATTCCGCCAAGCACTCCTCCTGAATTATTACTTAAAAAGCCGTTTTTATTTATTTCATCGTTATTGTCAAGTCCTGTTAATTTATGGGCATCAGTGTTACCGATATAAACACCTTTTACTGCATTTATACTAATCATTGCAGATGCTAAAATATTATCTAATTTATAATAAACCGGTTCTCCTAAGCCTATTGGTAAATTTTTTATTTTAACTTTTACAACTCCACCTAATGAATTATGTTCGTTTCTGGCTTTATCTATAATTTTTATCCACTCTTTTTCTATTTCTTTGTCAAGTGCAAAAAGAGGAGAAGTTTTTGCATATTCAAAATCTAAATTCTTAGCTCTGATTCCACCGATTTCAATAGTTCCGGCTTTGATTTTTATATTAAATTCTTTTAAAATCATTTTAGCCACGGCACCGGCTGCTACTCTTGCAGCTGTTTCTCTTGCGCTGCTTCTGCCTCCGCCTTTGTAATCTCTTATTCCATATTTATGAAAATATGTAAAATCGGCGTGTCCGGGGCGAAAAATGTCTTTTATATTTCCGTAATCTTTGCTTTTTTGGTCTTTATTGAAAATTATTATTGCAATAGGAGTGCCTGTTGTTTTTCCTTCAAAAACTCCGCTTAAGATTTCGGGAGTGTCAGATTCTTTTCTGGCTGTGGCGAAGCGGTTTTTGCCCGGTCTTCTTCTGTCAAGTTCATTAATCAAAAATTCTTCATCAAAATCCACTCCTGCCGGAACTCCGTCAATTATCACTCCAATGGCTTTTCCGTGAGATTCTCCAAAAGTGGTGAATCTGAAAATTTCTCCAAAACCGTTAAACATTTTTATCCTTTATATTCCAAGCTCTTTTTTTAACTTTTCAATAGTAACTCTCGCACCTTCTTGCTGGGCTGTCTTTTTGCTTTTTCCTATTGCTTTTGCATATTCTTTATCGTGAATAAATACGCCTATTTCAAATTCTTTTTTGTGGTCGGGTCCCTTTGCGCTTAGAAGTCTATATTCAGGCACAACCCCGAAATGAGCCTGTGTAATCTCCTGAAGACTTGTTTTGTAATCTTTTAAAAGTTCTTCGGGAGTGATTATCGGAAAAACTTCTTTTAAAAGTTTTAAAGAAAGTTCTTTTGCTTTTTCAAATCCGGCTTCAAGATAAAGTGCACCAATCAGTGCTTCAAATGCGCTTGAAAGAATGGAAGATTTTTCTCTTCCTCCGTTATTGTCTTCCGCGGCAGATAGAAAAATATATTTGCCGAGTTCAAGTTTTTGTGCAAGCTTTGTAAAAGAATCTTCATTTACAAGAGCGGCTCTGAGTTTTGAGAGCATTCCCTCTTCGGAATCAGGGAAAAGTTTATAAAGATATTCTCCTACTATCAAATCCAAAACGGCATCTCCTAAATATTCAAGTCTTTCATTGTTGAAGTTTTTTGAATAACTTCTATGTGTCAGAGCCTCGGTTATCAATTTTTCATC
>JALVWY010000173.1:2675-5656 GCA_027023105.1 Campylobacterales bacterium
AAAGTTTATAAAGATATTCTCCTACTATCAAATCCAAAACGGCATCTCCTAAATATTCAAGTCTTTCATTGTTGAAGTTTTTTGAATAACTTCTATGTGTCAGAGCCTCGGTTATCAATTTTTCATCCCTAAACTGATACCCCAAACTCTTTTGCAGTCTTTCAGCTACCATTTATTATCCTTTCATATGTTTTTGGAAAATCAACATTTGTCTTTCCTTTTTAAAGCTTCTTTTTTTGCAATTTTATCACAAATTTCATTTTCTTTGTGTCCGCTGTGACCTTTTACCCAATTTATATGAATTTTATGAGGTTTTGAAACTTCTAAAAATTCTTTCCATAATTCAATGTTCTTTACATTTTTGAAATTTTTTTTAACCCAGTTTTTTAGCCATTCATTTATTCCTTTTAAAACATATGTAGAATCGGAATAGAATTCTATTTCACAAGGCTCTTTTAAAGCTTTAAGTGCTTCAATGACAGCTGTCAGTTCCATTTTATTATTGGTGGTATAATCTTCTCCCCCGCTTATTATCTTTTCATTTCCTTTATATCTCAAAATTGCACACCACCCCCCGGGTCCCGGATTACCAAGAGAACTTCCGTCGGTAAAAATTTCTATTTTTTTCATCTATTTCCTTTTAATAGCAGATAAAATTTGTCTTTTTTATTTTTTTTGTTATAATAGCTGGACACATTTTACCAAAAGGAGGCAAATATGCCAAAAATTAACAGATACCAAGATATTTCTCAAATAGACAGAGAAGCAAAAAAAGATTATATAGACAGACACTCACCGTTTGTAATTTGTGAAGACACAGCAAAAGCCGGTGAAAAATTCAAAGTAAAAGTAAAAGTCGGGAATGAATATGCTCATCCGGATGATTTTGACCATTATATAGCTTACATTCAATTATGGAACGGTGAAACACTTTTAGGTCAGGCTACTTTTACTCCCGGAACTTTAGGAAACGAAAAAGACCATGTTGAAGTTGATTTTTATATTATTCCTAAAAAAAATCTAAAACTGACCGCAATGGCTTATTGCACAAAACACGGTCTTTGGGAAAGTGATGTAAAAGAAGTTAAAGTAGATTAATCTTTTTTTCTCTTTTCCTTTAAATTCTCTTCTTTTCGCCTGATTTTATGTAAAATTGATACAATTAATTAACTTTATATTAAAAAGATATTGACTATGAAGCCAAAATGATATATAATTTTTGGTAGCCTCGAAGGAGGGCTTATGTTTAAACGAATTTTATTCTTTTACATAGACGGATTTAAAAATCTGTCGGACCTTGGGCGTAAGCTTTGGGTAATTATTTTAATTAAACTGGTGGTGATTTTTGTGGTTATTAGAGCTTTTTTGATGCCTACATTAAAAAGAGAGGTTCAAAATCCTCAGGTCAGGCAACAGCTTTACATTAACCAAATCACAGGAACATCGGCAGTTAAGCAAAAAAAGGAGGAGTAGCAATGGATCATATGAGTATGATCGAATGGGCAAGAGCTCAGTTCGCAATGACAGCGTTATTCCATTTCTTTTTCGTTCCGTTTACATTAGGTATGTCTTTTGTTGTAGCATTTTTTGAGACAATCTATGTAAAAACAGGAAAACAGGAATGGAAAGACATTACACAGTTTTGGCAATTACTTTTTGCTATTAACTTTGCATTAGGTTTATCTACTGGTATTATTCACGAATTTGAATTTGGGACAAACTGGTCTACTTATTCATGGGTTGTTGGTGACTTGTTCGGTGCACCGCTTGCAGTTGAAGGTATCGTTGCATTCTTTATGGAAGCGACATTTGCAGCTATTTCATTCTTCGGATGGAAAAGAGTTAGCAAAGGTGTGCATTTAGCATCTACTTGGTTACTTGCTATCGGTTCAAACCTTTCAGCACTTTGGATTTTGATTGCAAACGGATTTATGCAACATCCAAGTAATGAATTCGGTAATTTCAATATTGATACTTCAAGACTTGAAATGATTAATTTCTGGAAACTTATCGCTCAACCTGTAGCGCAAGTTAAATTTTTACATGTTGTAAGTGCAGGTTATACACTTGCTGGTATGTTTGTTTTAGGTATTTCAGCATTTTATTTACTTAGAGGAAAACATGTTGAATTTGCTAAAAAATCTGCAGCTGTTGGTGCGGCATTCGGTTTAGTGGCATCAATTTTTGTAGCGGTAATAGGTGATGACCATGCTTATGAAGTTACAAATACACAACCTACTAAAATTGCAGCGGCAGAAGGACTTTATGTAGGTAAAAAAGGTGCGGGAATTGTTGCAATAGGTTTTCCTAAAAACTTAAAAGCGGCAGATGTTTCAAATAATGACCAAGCGTGGGCATTTAAAATTGAATTGCCTCATATGCTTTCAATTCTTGGAAAACATAGTTTTAATGCTTATGTTCCGGGGCTTAAAGATTTAATTGACGGTAATAAAAAATATGGTATCTGGCCTCTTAGCAAACTTGCTGAAGTTGGTCAAGAAGCAAGAAATGACTTAAAAGCTTACCATGTGGCAAAAGCAGCTGGAGATACAGCAGCTATGCAAAAAGCAAAAGAAGATTTCTATAGTGTAGTATGGAGTGATCCAAAACTCGGACTTAAACTTAGAAAATGTGACTTAATCGGTTACGGATTCTTTAAAGGTAAAAATCCTGATTTAATTCATCCACCGATTCCACCAGTATTTTATGCATTCCATATAATGGTAATATTCGGATTCTGGTTCATCTTTATATTCATCTGGGCATGGATAGCAGTTGTTAAAGGAAGTTTTGAAAATAGCAGATTACTTCAAAATCTTGCAGTGTTAACTGTTCCACTTCCATGGATGGCTATAAGTTTCGGATGGATGACAGCAGAAATAGGAAGACAACCTTGGACAGTATTCGGAGTTCTTCCGACAGCAGAATCAGCAACACCGATTGCATTAGCTAATGTTCAAGCAACATTCTTTATGTTCTTA
>JALVWY010000174.1 GCA_027023105.1 Campylobacterales bacterium
GTTTTTTTAAATGTCTCTAAACTTTGATAAGGAAGCCCGTAAATCAAATCAATATTTATAGAATGAACTCCGCCCTCTCTTGCCATATCAACGGCATTTTTTGTAAGTTCAAACGACTGCACTCTGTTAACCGCTTTTTGAGTCTGCGGGTTAAAATCCTGCACTCCAAAACTGATTCTGTTTACTCCGTATTTTTGCATAACATCCATATGCTCTTTAGAAAAAAACCTTGGGTCAATTTCCACGCTTATTTCCGCATCATTTTCAAAATTTTTGAAATAAGAATAAATAAGTTCATAAACTTCTTCTAATTCTTCAGGAGTAAAAAATGTAGGAGTCCCCCCGCCAAAATGAAGCTGTCTTACCGTTCTTGAAGTATCCAGATATTTTGAAAGTGTTTTTAATTCTTTTTTTAAATATTCAATATATTTTTTTCTTTTATCCGCCTTAGATGTATAAACAACATTACACCCGCAAAAATAACACGCACTTTTGCAAAAAGGAAGATGAAAATATAAACTAATCGGTTTTTCTTTATTTTGCAAAAAAGGGATAATTTCTTCAGGAGTCAAATCTTTAAATTCAACCGCTGTCGGATATGATGTATATCTTGGTGCGTGTCTACTAAATTTAGAAAGTTTCTTAAAATCTATCTTTTCACTCATTTAAACTCCCTTGCAAATTCTCTGCCTGCATTTTCCCATTCATCAAAATTTATTAAAATCTCTTTTTTAACCACTTTATCATTTTTTAAAAGTGTAGCTTTTATTTTTATAAAATCATCAGCCATTATTTTTGCGTATACACCAACAGGTGCGTGACATCCAAGATTAAGCTCATCTACAAAATCTCTCTCAATAGTTACAACAATCTGAGTTTTTAAATCATTAAGAGGTTTAACGGCTTTTATTACTTTTTCATCATTTACAGTCTCTATTCCAAGAGCCCCCTGTGCCATTGCAGGAATCATAATATCCGTATCCAAAATTTCATAATGTTTTACGCTTCCTAGTAAATTCAATCTTTTCATTCCGGCATGAGCTAAAATAATAGCGTCATATTTACCTTCTTTTAATTTTCTTATTCTTGTGTCTACATTTCCTCTTAAATCACTGATTACCAAATCATCTCTAAATTCCTTAAGCTGCATTGCCCGTCTCATTGAGCTTGTCCCTACAACCGCTTTTGGTGGAAGTTCTGCTAATGTTTCAAACTTTTCGCTTAAAAATACATCTTCTACATTTTCTCTAGCCGGAATTGCAGTAAGTGAAAAATGCTCTTCTTCATATTGAGTTGGAAAATCTTTAAGAGAATGAACTGCAACTTGAGCTTCCCCGTTTAAAAGTGCTTCTTCAACTTCTTTTATAAAAAGTCCCTTACCACCGATATCGGCTAATGGTTTATCAAGGATTTTATCCCCTGTTGTCGTAACAATCTTTAAATCAACTTCATTACCTAAATTTTCAAGCTTTGCTTTTACCCATTCCGCCTGCCATAAGGCAAGTTTACTTCCTCTTGTTGCTATTGTTAATTTCATTGGTATCCTTTATCCTAAAATTCTAGCGGCATCTTTGCTGTGATAAGTAATAATCATATCAGCTCCCGCTCTTTTAAACGAAGTTAAAATCTCCATCATTAAAGTTTCGTAATTCATCCATCCGTTCATTTCGGCCGCTTTTACCATAGAATATTCCCCGCTTACATTATAAACACAAAGCGGTTTAAGGGTGTTTTGTTTAACTTCTTTTATAATATCCATAAACGCTAAAGCCGGTTTTACCATTAAAATATCCGCCCCTTCATTTTCATCAATAATACTCTCAAGCAGTGCTTCTCTTGAATTTGCAATATCCATTTGATATGTTTTTCTGTTTTTTGGCAAATATTCACTCTCAACCGGTGCACTCTCGGCTGCGTCTCTAAAAGGTCCGTAAAACGCTGAAGCGAATTTTGTAGAATAACTCATAATAGGAATATGAGAAAATCCGTTTTTATCAAGCCCGCTTCTTAGGGCTTTAATAATTCCATCCATCATTCCGCTTGGCGCTATCATATCAGCTCCCGCTTTTGCATGAACAAGTGCTTGTTTAACACTTATTTCAAGAGTTGCCGCATTATCAACTGTTTTTAGTTTTGGATTTATAATTCCACAGTGTCCATGGTCTGTAAATTCACAAAAACAAAGGTCTGTAATAATTGCTATTTTATCTCCAAAAGCCTCTTTTGCAGCCCTTACACTTCTGGCAATTAGTCCCTCTTCATCCAAAGCATCACTGCCGCAGGAATCTTTAAGTTTTGGAATACCAAATAAAATAACAGCTTTTATTCCAAGTTCAATACATTCAGCAATTTCATCTAAAAACTCTTTTTCTCCGTATTGATAAATTCCGGGCATTGATTTAATTTCATTTTTACCTTCTAAACCCTCTTTTATAAAAACAGGCATTATTAAATCATTTTTTGTTAAATAATTTTCTCTAACCAAATCTCTTAAATTTCCGTTAAGTCTGAGTCTTCTTAGATTCATAATTATCTCCTAGTAATTTCTTTACACAAATCTACAAAATATTTCGCATTTTCAACCGGCACATCAGGTAAAATTCCGTGACCTAAATTAAAAATATGCCTATGTCCTTTCATTGTCTTTGCTA
Source organism: Campylobacterales bacterium (assembly GCA_027023105.1). Taxonomy (GTDB): domain Bacteria; phylum Campylobacterota; class Campylobacteria; order Campylobacterales; family Nautiliaceae; genus JALTBU01. The sequence continues at coordinate 2,652 of JALVWY010000174.1, forward strand.
TTTTAGTAACACCCTCTTTTATAGCCTCTTTGCTATAAAGTCTTGTAGGCTCCATATTTCCCTGAAGTGTATAATTATCCTCAAATATTTCAAGGGCATAATCAATCGGAGTATTCCAATCAACTCCTAAAACATCAAATTCACCCTCAATATCATTAAAATAAAGCCCAACACCTTTTGAAAACAAAATAACCGGAACATTAGGATAATTTGCTTTTATATCTTTTGCTATTTGTTTCATATAATTCCAAGAAAATTCAAAAAATTTCTCTTTTTCCAAAGCTCCGCCCCAACTGTCAAAAACCATAATAGCATCGGCACCCGCTTTTATCTGATTGGTTAAATATTTTATCGTCTGATTAGTGACTTTATCTAAAAGTTTATGTAAAAGTTTTGGATTTGCATATACCATTTTTTTTATTTTTGCATATTGTTTGCTCCCTCTTCCTTCTACCATATAAGTTGAAACTGTCCAAGGAGAACCGCTAAAACCTATTAACGCTTTATCGTCAGCCAGATTTTTTCTTATTAATTTAACGCCTTCATAAACATATGATATTTTTTCACTAGCATTTTCATCTAAAGCTTCTACATCCTTTTCATCATTAATCGTTTTATCAAAAACAGGTCCAACCCCTTTTTCAAATCTAAGAGGAAGTCCCATCTCCATTGGAAGATTTAAAATATCACTAAATAAAATCGCCGCATCAACATCAAGTCTTTTCACAGGCTGAATGGTAATTTCGGCAACAACCTCGGGGTTTCTTGTCATATCAAGAAAATTTCCTACTTTTTTTCTAATTTCCATATATTCCGGAAGATATCTGCCCGCTTGTCTCATCATCCAAACAGGTGTATAAGGCGTCTCTTTGCCAAAACAGGCATCTATAAAAATCTTACTCACTTTTTCTCCTTTATTTAAATATTCCCTTTTCCATATGATATTCACATTTATTCATATCCATTTTTAAATCATTTTCACCAAAAAGTCTTCTAATAACTGAAACAAAAATATCAACTTCCGCACTGTCAGACATTTTTCTAAGAGTTAAATTTGGATGATGTAAAAATCTTTTAAATGAATTATGAAGTATTTTTTCAACTTCTTCTTCCATTTCTTCAGGAATAAAATGTTTTTTTACGGCATTTTTAAGTGAGCGTTTTGCACATTCATGAGCTTTGTTTTGCAAAAATTTAATAACAGGCTCAATAGAAACGGCACTTAAATATTTTTCAAACTCTTTTACACATTTTTTAATCACATCTTTTGCCGCTTTTACTTCATTTTCTCTTTTTTTAAGATTATTTTCACTGATTTCTTTTAAATCATCAACTTTTATAAGTTCAATATTATCACATTTAATATTTTCAATATCGCTTGGAATTGCCAAATCAAACCAAAATCTTTTATAGCTTTTAGGCTTAATATGTTCATTCCTAATTACACAAAACGGAGCTGCCGTAGCAGTAAAAAGAAGTCTGTAATTATTTATAAGTTTAGGAAGCGATTCTATTGAGTGAATATCTATATTAACCTCATCTCCAAGTTCTTCTTTTAGAGCAATGGCATTTTCCACGGTTCTATTTACCAAAATAATATTAACGCCCTCTTTTATTAAATTTTTACTAACAATCCTCGCCGTATCACCAACACCTACAACAACAGCGCTGTAACCGCTTAAATCATTAAGTTTCTCTTTTGCTTTTCTAACGGCAATACTTGCCACACTTACAGGTTCACTTGAAATAGAAGTTTGATTTCTTATTTTTTTAGCACATTTAAAAGAAAAATGAATAAGTCTTGTCAAATCCTGAGAAATAAATTTTTTTTCATAAGCTTCCACAAATGCATCTTTAAGCTGACCTGTTATTTGCATTTCACCCACAACCATAGAATCAAGCGAAGCGGCAACTTTAAAAATATGTTCAACCGCCTCAAATCCTTCATAAATTTCAGCTTTTAAAAACTCTTTTGGACTTAGCGCTTTATGAAAAACTTTGTCATAAAGTTCATTAATATCTCTCTTTTTATCAAAAACCACTTCTATTCTATTACATGTTTTTACAAGTATAACTTCTTTAAAATCTTCAAAATCTTCTAAAACAAGCTTTGAAAGCTTACTTCTTAATGCAACATCGGAATTTCTGTAATTAAAACTTATAACAAAATACATAATTAAACCTTTTTGATAAACTCCGTTTTTATAAAAATATTTTTAGCCAAGATATGCCCGGGAGTATCTCCAAGACGAATATTTTTAAAAACTTCCCCTCTTTTAATGTTATTTCCACCTTTTACATTCAAATCTTTAATAACCATTACGCTATCACCGTTTTGTAAAACATTTCCGTTTGCGTCTTTTTTCACTTCAATTTCCGTATTTGCCCACGCTTCTTCTTCCGGTTCAAGATACATCATATCAAGTAAATCACCTCTGCCAAGCTCTTTTAAAAGTCTGTAAGTCAAAACTTTTACCGCACTGTTTTCACTCCACATAGAATCATTAAGACATTGAAAATGATTTTCATCTAAATTTCCGCTTTCTATTTGACTCTTACACTCTTCACATAAATTCACAAATTCATCTTTTGGTTCCACTTTAAACTGAGTGACATTTTTATCATTTCCACATAAATCACATACCATTTTTTTCTCCTTATTTTTTATTTTTAAATTCCGGATGATAATCATCGTTTTTATTTGTTTTTTCTATTTCAACAGGTTTGCTTATTTTTTGGGAAATTCCCATAATAAGTGTTACAAGAGCCACTGCAAACCACATTGCCATACCAAAGAAAATATAATAAATCCAAGTATCACTTTTAGAAGCATCCTGACCGTAACTGTGAAGACCTTGAGCTATATAAAAATTCACTCCGAAATATGTCATTAAAATGAAAAAGAAACTCAAAAATGCCAAAACCGAAAATATAAATTCCCCTCTCATTTTAGGAATCATTTTTGTATGAATAACCAAAGCAAAAACAACCATACTAATCAAACTCCAAGTCTCTTTAGGGTCCCAAGACCAGTATCTACCCCAAGATTCATTTGCCCAAACACCACCTAAAAATGTCCCCACACTCAACAGTGCAAGTCCCATATATAAAGAAAGATAAATAATATTATTCATCTGTTTTATTTGGATATTTAAATTTTTATTTGTAAATTTTTGAATTGCAAAAAGGATAATATTAAGCAGACCCAACATAGAGCCGACTGCTAAAAATCCATAACTTGAAGTAATAACCGAAACATGGATTAAAAGCCAGTAAGATTTTAAAACAGGCACGGTATTTGTAACCTGAGGGTCAATATTATTTAAATGTGCAACCATCATAAACATACCCGCTACAAAAAATCCAGCCCCGTATGCCAGCATTGATTTTCTAAAGAAAACAAGAGATGCAAAAGCAGCGCCCCAAGCAATAAATATAATTGATTCATAAGCATCCGTCCAAGGAGCATGACCTGCTATATACCATCTTAACAGCATATTTGCAGTATGCGCAAGAAGAACTAAAGCACCGGCAGCAATTAAGACATATTCTGTTTTTTTATATTTTTTAAGCCTTAAAATTTCAATAAACCCTAAAATAATTCCAATCAAACCTATTAAAGAATAATAACCTATAAGTTGAGGAAATATTTGAAGTCTATTGTATGTAATTTCCCATTTTACACGGCTTGGACTTGGAAGAATTTTACCGCTGTATGATTTTTGAAGCTCATAAATTTTATTTCTGGCTTGTTTTACTTCATCTGCATTAAAATTTTTAATACCGTCAGCCAAATTATAAAACAAATTGTAATAAAAATTTGCATCCATAGGAGACATTAAATTCATTTTAACCGCCTGTGCGATTTCCGGCAAACTAAACCATTTATAGTTCATTTTTGCAGATTTCGGTGTTGGAAAAATATGAAAAATAGAAGCGCTGTAAATAGTATAAGAAACATAAACTCTTTCATTTATTTTTAGATATTCTCTTTGAAGCTGTGTTCTGTCTTTATCAGGTGTTCTTAAAGCAATATCTGTTTGTTTTTGAAATCTTAATTTTCCATTTGGTAAGAAAAAGTCATTATAAGAGGCATATTTTCCTTTAATTCCCAAAATTTTTCTAAGTTTTGGATGACCTACATAAATTAAAGGCAATTTTTGAAATTCTCTTGTAAAAGCTACCATTCCGGCTACTATCTGATTATAATTAAGCCCTAAAATCTTTGATTTTTTGGCTATTTTATGAATTAATTCCAAATCAAGAGTATCCATAGGCTCAACTCTTCCTCTTTCTTGAACAAGCACTTTAGCCCATTCATTTGATGGTTGAATGGATTTTTTGGCATATGTTTTCAAATCAAAAGCGTGTGAATAAGAAGATAACAAAATCATCAACGCAATAGAAAAAAGTCCGCTTTTTTGAAGCTTTCTAACGGTAATCATAAATCTTGATTTTTTATATAGAATACTCCATAAAAATCCTATTGCCATTAAAATATATCCTAAATATGTGATATACATTCCCGTATCGTGATTTACGGATAAAATACTTCCTTTTTCATCGGGGTCATAACTTTCTTGATAAAATCTGTAACCTTTATAAACCAATATATGATTCATATAAATATGAAACTGAAATTTTTTATGAGCAGCTTTATCTATAATTGTTATGTAACTATCATAACTGCTTGGCATCATACTTCCTGGATATTTATGCATAACAAATCTGTCAAGTCTTACTTCAAAACCTAAATTTTTGCGATAAACATCAGAAGGATTACCTTTGCTTTTTTCTACCATAATAAAAGATTTAGTCTCACCGTTTCTTAAATGAAGCTGACCTTCATATCCGAAATATCTTGTAACAGCAGCACCGAGTAAAATTACTATTACAGATAAATGCAAAACAAAAATCGGAAGTTTCTTATATGTTTTATATCTAAACATAACCCCGATTAAGTTAATACCAAGAAGCCACATAATAGCTTCAAACCATTTTGTCTCATATACATATTTCCAAGAATCCGTCATTGAATATACATGTTTAACACCCTGAGCATCTGTATAAAACCCTATCGTAGCCCATGTCATAGCAGCAATAAATATTAAAGATAAAACCACTGCCATTTCTAACGAAAAGAAAAAATTAAATACTTTTTTTAAATTACTCTTATTTTTCATTTAGAAGCCTTATATTTAGATTTGACTTTTTGTAAAATTGCTAAAAAATCTGCAGGTTCCCTTGCACCTACAAAATATGTAAACAACTTGCCGTTTGGTTCGATAAAAAGAATTGTAGGAGTTGAACCTGTAAAATAATTTTGAACTTCAGTAGGAATTGAATCTTTATCCGCCAAATAGAATACAGGCACAAAATTTTTATTTATATAGTTTGCAACTTGAGAATTTGTATAAACTTTAGTCGCAAGATATCTACACGGAGGACAATTTGTAAGAGCAATATCCACCATCACAAGTTTATGCTCTTTTGCAGCAATACTTTTAGCACTTTGATAACTGATAGACCAGTTAACTTTACCACTCCATTCAAATGCAAACATTAAAACTGCACTTAAAATTAAAAACACGAATTTTTTCATAAATACCCTTTTTTCGGGTATTTTAACATAAATTTAACATCTTAGCAAAGAAAAAAAGAGAAAAAGATTATTTTTGTTCCGAAAGAGTTTCTAATAAGTTAGGATGGGCAAAATTAACCATTGTATGGTCATTATGACAAGTTACACAGCTAACATCTTTTCCTGCTTTTTTAGCATCCCAATAATATTTTTCGTGAATTTCTTTTATATTTTCACTAAGCCCTACAGCTGTTGCCGGATCTTTTATACCTTCATGACAATGAAGACAAGCACTATCATATACATAATCTTTCATATTATAAAAATTTTGTTTAAAATCAACCATTTTTGTTAAACCTATATGAGCCAAGAAATCTCTTGTCCCGCTTATTCCTTTTTCTATTAAATAACTAGCAAGAGAATTACCCGGTAAATGACAATCTGTACAGTGATCAGCCGCAAATCCTTGAGGATTATTTCCTCCATGTACACTTATTTTAAAACTTTCTCCCATTGGTTTCATTTCATGACAACTCATACAAAATTCAGGCTTAGCTGTTTTATCAACTGCAACCGCGGCTACATAAGAAAATCCAAGCCCTATCACAAATCCACAAATCAATGTTCCCCATAAAACTTTTTTACCACTAGCCATATCTAAACCTTTTTTATGAAAATTATACGAAAGAAGTGTGCTTTAAAAGTGCTTTTTATACTTTAATAACAAAAACAGCACCCTCTTTTGAATTATATGCAAAAAATTCCCCGTTAAAATGTTGTGTTATAATAATTTTACTCATATAAAGTCCAATTCCTGTGCCTTGAGACTGAAATTTTGTTGTGAAATAAGGTTCAAAAATTTTATCCTGAATATCTTCTGGTATCCCTTCTGCATTATCTTCTATTTCTATTTTGGAACTATCTATTCTTATATCTATTTTTTTATTTTTTATATCTCTTTCTTTTAATACATCAATGGCGTTATTTATAATATTAAGCACAACTTGTGCAAATTCGCTTTTATAGCCTTTGACTTTTTTTGAATTTAAAATATCCACCTTAACTTCAACTCTGTTTTGTTTAAGTCTTCCTTCAAGAAGATTCAAAGTGTCTTTAATAATATCTTTTGGATAAAAATCAACTTTTTTTGTATCTTGTCTGAAAAAATTACTAAAATCATCTATCGTATCAGACATATATTTTATCTGCAAAGAAGCATTGTTTTTAAATTTTTCTATATATTCCGGGGTAAGCCTGTTTTTTTTTGCAGCAAGTTCAAAATTTTGAATAATAAGAGAAAGTCTTGTTAAAGGATGCCTCCATTGATGGGCAATATTACCAAGCATCTCTCCAAGTGCGGCAAGTTTGCTTTGCTGCATTAAAAGCTGCTCTTTTTGTCTTCTTTTTTCTATCTCTTCATTAACCCTTTTATCAAGTTCTTTATAAAACTGATAAAGAGGTTTTGAAAAAAACACACCAAGAGGAATAGCCAAAAAAACAGATAAAATAATCATAAAAACCGTCAGTTTTTTAGACAAGTCATTTGTTTTATTGATAAGAGTCTGATTTTGAGTAAAAACTATTCTCATATTAGGGGAAAACGATTTTACAAAAATATTATCCGTTATAAATCCGTTTTTTGTTTTTAATATTTCATCTGTAATAAAATAATTAAATATATCATTTAATGTTTTTGCATTATAAAGATTTGAATATAAAATATTTCCTTTTTTATCAAAAAAAATCAAATTATAAAGATTATTTTTAATAAAAAAATTCTTAATTAGCGCTTTAACTTCTATAAATCCTGTTGTATTTCCTATTTTTGTAGGAGAAAAAGCTATAAATTCTACTGCGTTTTTTTTGAATTTTTCAAGAAAAAAAAGATTTTTATCACTTTTTAAGTTTTTAATATTAAGCATTTTATTACTATTTTTACAAAAAATAGCTCCGTTTTTTTTATCACATGAAATCATATTTTTGCCATATGAATTATAATAATTAATTTCTCTTAAATCCGAATTTGCATAAAGCATTGTTTTAAAAACCGATTTTATTATATTTATATTAGGAGTAAAAGAAGTATTGAAAATATCATTTTTTGCAATAGCAAGAGTCGTATTTTTTATTGTTTTTTCTTTTGATTTATAATTATTATACATATTTTGGGCAACTAACTGAATTTTGTCTTTAAACTGTTTTGTTGTCAGATTTGTAAACATATATATAGAAGTATAGGTGGTAATTACAATTATTACAAAAGCGAAAATAACAAAAGCAAATGTTAAATCAAATTTAAAATCATTTGAATTTTTCAATCTTATATCCAATCCCCCTTACATTTTTTATAACATCTTCTTTAAGTTTACTTCTTAATTTTTTAACCTGTGTTCTTATAGTATTGTCGCATATATCCTTTCCATCCCATACATAATCCCTAAATCTCTCAAATTCCACAACCTGCCCTATGTTTTTTATCAATACTTCCAAAAAATATTTTTCATTTTGTGTCAGTTCAACCTCTTCACCTTGGTAAAAAAGCCTGAGTTTATTCAAATCAAACTCATAATTTTCGGTTATTTTTATATTATTTGTCTTTTTAAAAACAAGCCTTTTTATTCTAAGTTCAAGCTCTTCAAGCTCAAAAGGCTTTTTTATATAATCAGCCGCCCCTAAATCAAATGCTTTTTTTATGTGTTCTATATCCGAATACGCCGTTATAAAAATAACCGGTATATCTTTTGCGTAATTTTTAAGCTCATCATAAAATTCATATCCATTCATTCCGGGCATATTAACATCAAGCAAAAAAATATCGTAATGCTCCGGATAAATTTCTTCAAGTGCTTTTATCGGAGAATCAAAATAATCCACTCTGTTACCTTCAAATTCCAAATAATCTTTTATAGATTCGCCTATAAAATTATCGTCTTCAACTAAAAGTATCTTCATTTAAAACCTTTATATTCGGGTGAAAAGCCTTGGTTGACAAAACAACACTCAAGCCTTTTTTTAATTTTTTCGCTTCTTCTTTGGAAATAACAACCTCAACAATATGAGAGCCTATTGAAACTAACGCTATATTAATTACATCCGCTTTAATTATATCTATAATTTTACCTCTTAATGAAAATTTTTCGCTTCCGCTGGTTTTTAATAAAAGCTCTTTTGGAGAGCCTTTTTTTATTATTTTTCCATTTTTTAATTCTACCATAATATCCGCTAACTTATAAATTTCTTCGGGAGAATGTGATACCATAATCGTAGTCAAATCAAATTCATTATGAAACATCATAATTTCATTTTGTAAATTTTCACGCATTTTGGTATCAAGAGCCGAAAAAGGCTCATCTAAAAGCAAAAGTTTTGGTTTTCTCATCAAAGCCCTGCATAAAGCCACTCTTTGCTTTTGTCCGCCGCTTAAGGAATGAGGTATTCTGTTTTTTAAAGCATTTAATCCGCTTAAACCGAGAAGTTTTTCTGCAAGGTTTTTATCATTATTTATATATAAAAGATTTTCCATTATATTCATATTTGGAAAAAGTGCAAAATCCTGAAACATAAACCCGATTTCCCTTCTTTGAGGAGGCAAAAATTTCTTTTTATCAAGCCATTTTTCATTATCTACAATAATTTTTCCATCTGCTTTTTCAAGCCCGGCAATTATTCTAAGAAGAGTTGTTTTACCACTCCCGCTTGCTCCAAAAAGAGCTAAAAAAGAGCCTTTTTTCAAATTCAGTTTGGCTTCTAACAACATATTTTCTTTAACGCCTTTTAAAGGCTTCTTAATATCAATAAAAATCATATTTTCTCTTTTGTTTATAGTTTATGTAATAAACGGAAAATAAAACCAAAAAACTTATCACAAGTAAAATTGCACTATATATATGGGCTTTGTGATATTCAAGATTTTCTACATAATCATAAATAGCGACACTTGCAACTTCCGTTTTGCCCGGAATTGAACCACCGACCATTAAAACAACACCGAATTCCCCTACAGTATGGGCAAAAGTTATAATAATCGCAGTTAATAAAGAGGGTTTAATATTTGGCAAAATAACTTTAAAAAGTGTAATAAATTTGCCTTTTCCGCCCAAATAAGAAGCTTCTATTATATTTTTGTTTATGCTTTCAAATCCGCTTTGAATAGGCTGTATCATAAATGGAAAAGAATAAATCATACTAGCGACAACAAGTCCGGGAAATGAAAAAACAAGCTTAATATTAAATAAATCATTAGCTATTTTACCAATAAAAGAATCAGGAGCCAAAAACACCAAAAGATAAAATCCAAGAACTGATGGCGGCAAAACAATAGGCAAAGCCGTAAGTGCCTCTAAAAAAGGTTTTATTTTTGATTTTGTAACAGATAAATACCACGCATAAGGAATGCCTATTATTAATAGGAAGAGAGTTACTATAAACGCCAGCTTAAAAGAGAGAATAAAAGGTGTAAAATCAAAATTCATTAACTTTTCCTAAAATAGAAATGTCACTGGCTTTAAAAAGTAAATATGCTCTTTTTTCAAAACGAATATACTCTTTAAGCATTATAACTTCAATTTTATCCCCATAAAAATCACATAAAACATTGCTTAAAATCTCCCCTTTTTCAAAATCTTTTATTTCAACTTCCAAAACATTTTCAAAATCACATTTATCTTTACTCAAAAAAAGTTTAGTAGGTTTTATTCCAAGCCAAACTTCATCACCTGTTTTTAAATCCAAATTCATTTGCAAAATAAGCACTTTTATCAACTGCTTGTTTTTTTCAAATTCCAATAAATTTAAATTATCCACTGAAATTATGTTTTTTAAAACCGCCGTTATCTTATTCATAATTCACATTATATCCATATTTTTTAAGTATCTTTTTAGCAGTCTTAGAAAAAAGAAAATTATAAAATTTTTTTGCCGCTTTTTTATCACTAAGCAAAATAGCACCCTGATTTATTGGCGAATATAGTTTAGAATCTATCTTCGTATAATAAAATTTACCTAAATTTTTAATGTTTTTAGAATAAACCATAGAAGTGGAGACAATTCCCGCATCGGCATAATTTTTTACATATGATATCACCGCAGGGACTGTCTGAGCAAAAACAAGCCTGTTTTTTATTTTATTATAAATTTTTGCATTTTTAAAACTCTCAATCGCAGCTTTTCCGTAAGGCGTTGTCATAGGCTTTGAAACAGCTATGGAATTTGCATTTATTAAATTTTTAAGAGTAAATTTTCTTTTTAAAGAAAAGATGGAAATAGAGCCTTTTGCATAAACTTTCGGTTTTGTTTTACAAAAACCGGATTTATAAAGTTTTGAAGGATATTTCATATTCGCGGACAAAAAAACATCATAAGGGGCACCTCTTAAAATCTGAGCTGTCAGTTTACCACTGCTAGATAAAATAAGATTTATTTTTATATCCGGATAGATTACATTAAATTTTTTAATAATCCGAGGCATTACATATGTCAAGTTTGCAGCACTTGCCACATAAACGGTTGAAGCAAAAAGCCAAATCACGCTAATAGCTAAAAAAATTATTTTTTTCATTTAATCTCCTCTGATAAGGTCCCGGGTTAAAAATCACTTACTCCTACTTATCAGAGAGGCTTCTTTCCAAACCCGGGAGGCTTAATCGTTTCCTTTTAAACCCTATCGGTCAAAATTCCATAGCCAAGCCTTAGGAAAAAATGACTCGAAACCTTTTTAAGAAATTTTAAACTAAAAAAAATTTATTGTCAAATTTTAGTCATTTTTTTTGTAAATGTAACTTAAATGTGACAAAAAAGTGCCAAATTTATAAAAATTTTTAAGATTTTTACTCTTTATCTCTCAAATAGTAGTATCATATTAATGTAAATTTCTAAAATCCTAAAAGGAGAAACTATGTCAATGAATAGAAGAGACTTTCTGAAAACAACAGCAGCTGTAGCGGCTGCAAGTGCCGCCGGAATTTCAATTCCGAGTGAAGCAAAAGCGAAAGCAAACAATACAGAGCAAGACTGGCAATGGGACAAAGCGGTATGCCGTTTTTGTGGAACCGGATGCGGTATTATGCTTGCAACAAAAGATGATAAGGTAGTAGCGGTAAAAGGTGACCCTTTAAACCCTGTAAATAGAGGTATTAACTGTATTAAAGGTTACTTTAATGCAAAAATTATGTATGGAGCGGACAGACTTACACAACCGCTTCTTAGAATGAATGACAACGGTGAATTTGATAAACATGGAGAATTTAGACCTGTAAGTTGGAAAAGAGCATTTGATGAAATGGAAAGACAATTCAAAAAATACTATAATAAGTATGGACCAACTGCAATAGGAATTTTCGGTTCAGGGCAATACACAATCCAAGAAGGTTACGCAGCTTTAAAACTAGTAAAAGCCGGATGGAGAAGTAATAATATTGACCCGAATGCAAGACACTGTATGGCAAGTGCGGTTGTTGGTTTTTATCAAACATTCGGTATTGATGAACCAAGCGGATGTTATGATGATATTGAATTAACAGATACAGTTATAACTTGGGGTGCGAATATGGCAGAAATGCATCCGATTCTTTGGGCAAGAGTTTCTGATTCAAAATTAAGCAACCCTGATAAATATAAAGTAGTTAACCTTTCAACATATAGAAACAGATGTTCAAATCTTGCGGATATGGAAATAATTTTTAGACCGAATACTGATTTGGCTATTTGGAACTATATCGCAAGAGAAATCGTAAAAAGAGATGCAGTAAACTGGGATTTTGTAAAAAAACACACAATTTTCGCAACAGGAAACGCTGATATCGGATATGGAATGAGAAATCCGAACTCTAAATATGTAACTGCAAAAGAAAAAGATACTGTTGAAAAACAAGCTTCAAAAGTGGTAACACCTGAAGAAGCGGTAGCTTTAAGTCCAATCGGTAAATGGAAAGCCGGAGACGAGATGAAAATGAACCATGCAGCCGGTAAAAAACCTTTTTGGCATTGGCAAATCAGTTTTGAAGATTTCAAAAAAGGAATTGAACCTTATACACTTGATTATGTAGCAAAAGTGGCAAAAGGTGATAAAGACGAATCACTTGAAAGCTTCAAAGCAAAACTTAAAAAATTAGCAGACCTTTACTGTGACCCTAATAGAAAAGTAGTGTCTTTTTGGACAATGGGCTTTAACCAACATGTTAGAGGAAGCTGGGTAAATGAACAATCTTATATGGTGCATTTCCTTCTTGGAAAACAAGCAGAACCTGGTAATGGAGCATTTTCACTTACAGGACAACCAAGTGCTTGTGGAACAGCAAGAGAAGTTGGAACATTTGCACACAGACTTCCGGCAGACTTACTTGTAGCAAATCCAAAACACAGAAAAATTGCCGAAAGATTATGGAAAATCCCTCACGGAACAATTAACCCGAAAGTTGGATTCCATTTTGTAAAAATGATGAGAGAACTTGAATCAGGTCATTTAAAATGGACATGGACTCAAGTAAATAACCCATGGCAAAATACAGCAAATGCAAACCATTGGATAAAAGCGGCTAGAACAAAAGATAATTTCAATGTTGTTAGTGAATGTTATCCTGGAGTTAGTGCTAGAGTAGCTGACTTAATATTACCAATAGGTATGATTTATGAAAAATGGGGAGCTTATGGAAATGCAGAAAGAAGAACACAACACTGGAGACAACAAGTAGAAGCCCCTGGTATTGCTATGCCGGACCTTTGGACAATAGCGGAATTTGCAAAAAGATTTAAATTAAAAGAAGTATGGCATGAATGGAAACTTCCAAACGGAACTGTTTTACCTGATGTATTAGGAAAAGCAAAAGAAATGGGATATTCTCCTGAAGATACACTCTTTGATGTTCTATTTAATAGACCTGAATATCACAAAAATTTCCCATGGCCTGACCCGATTGCAAAAAATCCTGGAACTGGAAAAATGCATCCGAATACAGTAGCCCAAGGAGACAGCAGAGAAGTTATAGGAAGTGACGGAAAACCGTTTAAAGGTTATGGATTCTTTATTCAAAAAGCCTTATGGGAAGAATATAGAAAATTCGGTATCGGTCATGGACACGATTTAGCGGACTTTGATACATACCAAAGAGTAAGAGGACTTAGATGGCCTGTAGTTAACGGGCATGAAACAAAATGGAGATTTAATGTAAATTATGATCCATATGCAAGAAAACATGCAAAACCTGGTGAAAAATTTGCATTTTACGGTCCTCTTCTTAAAGCACTTAAAAGAGGTGATTTAAAAGGTCCTAAAACTCACAAAAAATATAGCTTGGCAAATAAAGCGAAAATTTTCTGGAGACCGTTTATGGTGCATCCTGAAGACCCTAAATATGATACGGAAGGATATAATTTCTGGTTTTGTACAGGAAGGGTTCTTGAACATTGGCACAGTGGAACAATGACTATGAGAGTTCCTGAACTATATAGAGCAATGCCAGAAGCACTTTGTTATATGAATCCAAAAGATGCAAAAGAACTTGGTCTACAAAGATTTGATTTAGTTACAGTAGAATCTAGAAGAGGTCAGGTAAAAGCAAGAATTGAAACCAGAGGAAGAAACAAACCTCCAAGAGGCTTAGTATTTATTCCATGGTTTGATGAAAAAATATTAGTAAATAAAGTTTGTCTTGATGCTACTTGTCCATTAAGTAAAGAAACAGATTACAAAAAATCAGCTGTTAAAATTTATAAAGCATAAAGGTAAATATTGCAAAGAAGAGATTTTTTAAAAGGTGTAATTCAGCTCTCAGCCGCAGCTACGGCTGCAGGAGCTGTTGTTAGCGGATTTGCCGAAGAAAATAAAAAAAATCCGTTAATGTTAAGACCTCCGGGAGCATTGCCTGAAGAAGAGTTTATAAAAACATGTATAAGATGCGGCTTATGCGTTGAAGCATGTAAAAACAGAGATAACAAAATGGTATTAAACGGAAAAGAAATAGACACTCTTTTTCTTGCCGCACCAAAAGACGATGCTCCTATAGGAACACCTTTTTTTATTGCAAGAACAGGACCTTGCTTTATGTGTGATGACATTCCTTGTATGTATGCCTGTCCAACCGGAGCGCTTACACCAAAAGAATGTCAAAACGACAAAGGCGAAGTAGCCATAGATTATGCAAAAATGGGAGTGGCGGTAATAGACCCAAGCAGTTGTATTGCATTTTGGGGATTACAGTGCACGGCGTGTTATAGAGCCTGCCCTGAAATAGATAAAGCCATTACCATAGAATGGAAACAAAATAAAAGAACAGGTAAACACGCTTATAGAATCCCGATAGTTCACGAAGATTTTTGCACGGGATGCGGAATGTGTGAAGAAGCCTGTGTAACCGAAAAAGCGGCTATTAAAATTTTTCCAAGAGAAGTATTTTTAGGAAAAGTAGGCGATAGATATATTAAAGGTTGGAGCAAAAAAGACCAGCAAAGAGTCAAAAATGCAAGCACAAAAACAACAACCAAAACTCCTTGGAGCACAAAAAATCCTCTTAATAATTTAAATGAAGGGGTAAATTGGCAATGAATAAAATATTAAAATATAAATTCTTGATTCTAAGGCGTATTACGCAATTTGGTATTTTGTTTTTGTATTTTGCAGCAAATGCATATGGCTGGAAAATATTAATAGGTAATTTAAGCTTTTCAAAGCTTTTTAACAAAATTCCTTTAACAGACCCTTATGCATTTTTGCAAATGCTTTTTGCAGGAGCCGTTATAAGCAGCGATTTAATAGCCGGAGTTATTATAATTTTGCTCTTTTACGCGATAATCGGTGGAAGAGCATATTGCAGCTGGGTATGCCCTGTAAATCTGATTACTGATTTCGCAGCGTGGGTTAGAAGAATCACTCACCACGAAAAAGACAACTTAATAAGCGCTATGAAAATTAGAAAATTCAGATACGCATTTATGATTGTAATGCTTATTTTTTCTGCCTTCATAGGAGCTGCGGCTTTTGAATTTATAAGCCCTATAGGGATTTTTACAAGAGGTGTTGCCTTTACATTCGGATTTGGATGGGTATGGCTTTTAACTATCTTTATTTTTGATGCTTTTGTGCTAAAAAACGGATGGTGCGGGCATATATGCCCTGTTGGTGCTATGTATTCACTTATAGGCTCAAAAAGTTTAATAAGAATTTACCATACAAAAGAAAATTGCACAAATTGTGGAAATTGTCTGACAATTTGCCCGGAATCTCAAGTATTATCTCCTGTAATAAATAAAAAATCGGATTTTATTACAGGAATGGAATGCACAGAATGCGGAAGATGCATAGAAGTGTGTGAAGACAATGCTTTAAAATTTTCATTAAGAAACTACATAAAAGGAGAAACAAATGAAAAGACTACTGCTAATTAGCGCAGCATCTGCTCTTGTTTTATTAACAGGATGTAACAATGCAGGCGTTAGTAATAATAATGTAAGCAATAAAACGGTAAAAGTTACAGGTATAAGAAAAGCAAGCCTAAATTCAGATTCTCAAAATCTTGCTGTTGTAAAATATACAAGCACAGCACCGGTGCCGGGAAAAGTTAAATTATTCAAAACATCTTATGTGACAGCACCTCCGATGATACCGCACAGTATTGTAGGAATGACTCCTATTACTGTAAAAAGTAATATGTGTCTTAGCTGCCATTTACCTCAAAATGCAAAAGCTCTAGGTGTTACACCTATGCCAAAAGACCATTTTGTAGATAACTTTGATGGCAATAAACATGTAAGAAAAGTAGCTGGAAGCAGATATTTCTGTACAACTTGTCATGACCGTCAGGCAAATCTTAATCCTGTAGTAGAAAACAAATTTGAAGCTATGAGAAAAAGTGCTTTAAAATAATGATAGACAAGAAAAAAAGAAATTTTTTTAGGAGAGCTTCTTCTCCTTTTAAATCTTTTTTATATCCTCCCTATTTTAATAAAAAAGAAGATTTTTTAAACTGCATAGAATGTAAATCCAAAGAGTGTAAAGATGCCTGCCCTGAAAAAATCATTCATATAGAAAACGAAATACCCGTAATTAAATTTGGAATTAACGGATGCACATTTTGCGATGAGTGCGCAACCGCTTGTCCCAATGGTATTTTAAGTTTAGAATATAAAAAACAAAAAATAAATGCGGAAATGATAATAAATCCAAATAAATGTATTGCTTGGAATCAAACTGTATGTTTTTCCTGTCAGGATATCTGCGAAGAAAATGCCATTATTTATAAAGGAATGTTTAATCCGATTATAGATTTGGATAAATGCACGACTTGCGGATTTTGTCTTAGTGTATGCCCTACTTTTGCCATAGATTTAAAAGTTATCTAAAGGATAAAAATGAAAAAAATTCTTATTTTATTAATTGCGGTTTTTGCATTTGCCCTAACTAATCTAAAACCTTATAAATTTTATAGATACAGCTATTATATCTCCAAAATAGCTTACAATAAAAATTATTTAATTGTCGGACTTGAGAACGGCAAAATTTTAATAAACAATTTTAAAACAAATAAAAAAATCACAGAAATAATTCTTCCTAAAATTCACGATTTTATGGGAGATTTAATTTCAATGCCTATTTACTCACTTGATATTTCCCCTAACGGCAAAAATTTAATGATAATGGCTCAGGGTGAAAACGCTTCAAGAAAAATTTTTATTTACAATTTTAAAACAAAAAAAATGAAACTTATTTATACTACAAAAAAAACTCTTATGAAAGCAAGATATATAGACAAAAATAATATTTTCATTGCGCTTTTAGGAGATGAAATTGAACTTTTTAATATTAAAAACAAAAAAATTATTTATAAAAAACAAATAGGAAATTATGTATTTTCAACATATTCACTCAATAAAAGCAAAACAAAAGCGGTAATTGGAGATGAAAGCGGTGTGGCAAAAATAGTAAGCGTAAAAAACGGCAAGAAACTTTTTGAATTAAAGGGATTTAATAAAGATAAAACCATTTCCCTGGATTTTGTGAAAAACTATATCATAAACGGAAGCAGCGATAAGCGCTTAAGTATTTATGATACTGTTTCTAAAACTTCCATAATAACTTTAACAGCAAAATTTTTACCTTATGCATCTGCTATTTCTTTTGATTTGAAAAAATTTGCTTTTCAATATGATGAAAATAATGATATAATGGTAAAAACAATCAATAATAAACCTCTTTATTTATTAAAAGGCCATTCAATGCCTTTAATAAATATGAAATTTTTGAATAACAATACCATAATAAGTTATTCACCTGCTGAAATTGTAATATGGAAATTAAAATAAAGGAAAAACAATGAATATATCAAGCATAATAGTAAAAACAATGCCAAAAAATTACGATGCCGTATGGGCAAATTTACAAGAGTGTGAAATTTGTGAAGTTCATTTCGGAGAAAAAGAAAAAGGTGTAATAATAATAACAATAGAAGGTGAATGTGTAGAAGAAGAGATTCAAAAACTACAAAAAATAGAAGAGATGCCTTTTATAATAAGTGCAGATATGCATATGAGCTACTGTGCAGACGAAATAGAAAAGATGAAAGAAAATATAGATATGAATGAAACTGTAAAAGAATTAAATACAGACAAACCTATAGAAGAAATCCAATACTTCGGAAGCCTAAAAGGCAAATATTAATCTTTTTCCAATCTTTTTTTCATAAAGATTCAACTTTTTGTTTAATTGGCACTTTTGAGACACTTTTATTTCTTATAATTCTTAAGAGAAAGACTCAAAAGGAGTAAAAATGAAAAAAACATTAACAGCAGGTTTGAGCGTTGCTGCTATTGCTTCAGCAGCATTCGCAGGAAATTTAGATTCAAACCCAAACTATGTAAAACTTAAAAATTTTCATCCAAAAGGTGTGACTAACAATCAATGCTTGATGTGTCATAAAACTATGGACCCGGGTATCGTAGCTGACTGGCAACATTCAAAACACGCAAAAGCTGGTGTAGGGTGTGTTCAATGTCATGTTGTTCCAAAAGATTATCCTACTGCATTCAAAAATCACCCAATGCAAGGTGCTAATTGGACTGTTCAAATTGCAGTTTCATCTGTAACTTGTGCAAAATGTCATGCTAAAGAAGTTAAAGAATTCTTAAATTCAGGACATGCCAGAGCCGGTGTTCAATGGCTTGCAGGGAATGGTAGCAAACACGGTTACTTAATGAGTAAACTTGCATATAACTATGAAAGTTTAAAAGGAAACAATCCTTCTCTAAACGGTGTTAGCGGTGCAAAAATGGACAAAGGAATAAGAAAAGACGGTTCTGTATATAATGCGGAACAAAAAAATCCAAGAATTGCTAATTTAAATGTAGCAAATACTTGTATCCAATGTCATGGTACTACAATCAAATTAGACAAAAACGGTGTTCCTGATGCAACAACTTGGCCAAATGACGGTATGGCTTCTGTTTATCCTGATGGTGGTGTTGGAAGTTGTACAGCATGCCACAGCAGACATACATTCTCAGCTGAAGAAGCAAGAAATCCTGCTGCTTGTACAAACTGTCACTTAGGACCGGATCATCCGGATAAAGAAATCTTTGAATCAAGCGTTCATGGACATATTTTTGATACAAATGAAAAATATTATGATTTCTCAACAGGAAAACAAATTCCTGGAAAAACTGTAAGAGCTGCTACATGTTTCACATGTCATATGAGTGGAATTAACGGGCTTAAAGCAACACATAATGTATCACTTAGACTTAAATGGAACTTATGGGCTCCAAAAAGTTTCCTAAGAACCGGTGGACATGAAACTGCCGGTTGGGCATTCTGGAATGGTGGAGGAAAAATAATAAATGGTAAAACAATAACAAGAGGTAATGCAAAAGCAGGTAATCCAAACGGACCTGAAGCTGCAAGAGCTCAAATGAAAAAAGTTTGTGCAACTTGTCATGAAACAACATTTATTAATAACTATTTCCAAAGA
>JALVWY010000175.1 GCA_027023105.1 Campylobacterales bacterium
AAAAAATTTATATAAGGTAATATTATGACGATTATTGATATGATTATTATTGGAATTACTCTTTTATTGGCAATTAAGGGATTTTTTAACGGTTTTATTAAAGAAACTTTTGGTCTTATAGGAATAATAGGTGGAATTTATATTGCCGGATTTTATTATCATCAAGTAGGGATGTATATAAATTCTAATTTATTGTCAATTCCAAATAAATCGGCTATTGATTTAGTAGGATTTGTGAGTGTGTTTTTATTGTTTTGGATTTTTTGTATTTTTTTGGGATTTTTAATTGGAAAAATACTTAAAATTTCATCTCTTGGATTTATAGATAAATTTCTTGGATTTTTATTTGGAGGATTGAAATTTTTTTTAATAATAAGTATTATTGTGGCTTCTCTTTATCAAGTTGAATTTATTAAAAAAGATATAAATAAGTTTGAAGGAAAAAGTATTCTTTTGCCTGTAATGATTAATGTCGGTGAAAAAATAATTCATTTTTCACCTGAGAAGTTTAATATGCAAAAAATGAAAAATAGTGTAGAAAAACATATACAAAATGGAATAAAAGATATAAATATTTCAAAATTAAACCTTAATGAGATAAATAAAACACTTAAAAATGTTAAAATTCCACTAAATAACCTTAAAGGAGATTGATGTTTTCAAATGAATATCTAAAACAAAGAATGGCAAAAGCCGAAAAATTAAAAGAAAACGGTATTAATCCGTATGGACATTTTGCCAAAAGAGACACAAAAATATCCGAATTTTTGCAAAAAAGCAAAGATGTTGAAAATTTGGAAAATAAAAGAGATGAAACCAAAAAATTTACGGTTGCAGGAAGAGTTAAGTTTTTAAGACTTATGGGTAAAGCCGCTTTTTTTAAAATAGAAGACGAAAGCGGAATACTTCAGGTTTATATGAGTAAAAACGATTTAGGAGATGAATTTAATGTTTTAAAAAAGACACTTGAAGTAGGGGATATTGTTGAAGTTACAGGTTATCCTTTTGTTACAAAAACAGGAGAGCTTAGTATTCACGCCTCAAGTGTGAGAATTTTAACAAAAGCCATTCATCCTCTGCCTGAAAAATTTCACGGTCTTCAGGATGTGGAGACAAAATACCGTCAAAGATATCTTGATATGATTATGGATATAAATACAAAAAACAGATTTAAAACAAGAAGTGTTGTGGTAAGTTCGGTGAGGGAATTTTTTATTAAACACGGATTTTTGGAAGTGGAAACACCTATGCTTCATACTATTGTAGGAGGGGCTAATGCAAGACCTTTTATGACACATCACAATGCTCTTGATATTGATATGAATCTTAGAATTGCACCCGAATTATTTTTAAAAAGATTAATAGTAGGCGGATTTGAGGCTGTATTTGAACTCAACAGAAACTTTAGAAACGAAGGTATTGATTATACCCATAATCCTGAATTTACTATGATAGAATTTTACTGGGCGTATCATACAATGGAAGATTTGATGAATCTGACACAAAAATTATTTGACTTTTTATTTGAAAAGCTTAATCTTCCAAAGCAGCTTGAATATGGGGATATGATTATTGATTTTGATAAATGGAAAAAAATAACTTATAAAGACGCTCTTGTTGCAATCGGAAATGTTCCTGAAGATATTTTGGATGATGTTGAAAAAATGAAAAAATATCTTAAAGATAGCGGAGTTGAGGTTGAAGAACATATAGACAACAGAGGTAAGCTATGGGCTGAATTGTTTGATGAATTT
Source organism: Campylobacterales bacterium (assembly GCA_027023105.1). GTDB lineage: Bacteria > Campylobacterota > Campylobacteria > Campylobacterales > Nautiliaceae > JALTBU01. The sequence goes on from JALVWY010000175.1 coordinate 1,755, forward strand.
GTTGAAGCTAAACTGATTAATCCTACATTTATTACCGAGTTTCCTATAGAAATTTCGCCGCTTGCCAGAAGAAGCGATGAAAATCCTGAATTTGCAGAAAGATTTGAGCTTTTTATAGCGGGAAGAGAAATTGCAAACGGATTTAATGAGCTTAACGACCCGCTTGACCAGTATGAGAGATTTAAAGCTCAATTAGAAGCAAAAGCAAAAGGCGATGAAGAGGTAATGGATATGGATTATGACTATATAAGAGCTCTTCAATATGGAATGCCTCCGACAGCAGGGGAGGGAATAGGAATTGACAGACTTGTGATGCTTTTAACAAATGCACACTCTATAAAAGATGTGATTTTATTTCCGACAATGAAACCAAAACAAGATAATAAAGAAGATATTTAAAAAAACAAAGGAGACAAAAAATGAGTTTACTTAAAAATTACGACGCTGATGTTTACGGTATTTTAGAAAAAGAGTTGCAAAGACAAACAGACCATCTTGAAATGATTGCAAGTGAAAACTTTACTCTTCCGGAAGTTATGGAAGCTATGGGTAGTGTTTTTACAAACAAATATGCAGAAGGTTACCCGAATAAAAGATATTACGGCGGATGCGAATATGCGGATATGATAGAACAGTTGGCAATAGACAGAGCAAAAGCGCTTTTTGGGTGTGAGTATGCAAATGTTCAACCTCACTCAGGTAGCCAGGCAAACGGAGCTGTTTATGTCGCTTTAATGAAACCTTATGAAAAATTATTAGGTATGGATTTAAGCAACGGCGGACATTTGACACACGGAGCAAAAGTTAACTTCTCAGGAAAACATTACAGAAGTTTTTCTTACGGAATTGATGAAAAAACAGGTAGAATTGATTATGATAGAGTAAGAGATATTGCAAAAATCACAAAACCTCAAATGTTAGTTTGCGGTGCGAGCGCATATCCAAGAGAAATTGATTTTTCTAAATTCAGAGAAATTGCAGATGAAGTAGGGGCTATTTTAATGGCGGATGTTGCTCATATTGCAGGTCTTGTGGTTGCAGGTGAACATCCAAATCCATTCCCTCACTGTGATGTTGTAACAACTACAACTCATAAAACCCTAAGAGGACCAAGAGGCGGTTTAATTCTTACAAATAACGCTGATTATGCTAAAAAAATAAATTCAGCTATTTTCCCTGGAATTCAAGGAGGACCGTTAGTGCATGTAGTTGCTGCAAAAGCTGTCGGATTTAAAATGAACCTTGATGAATCTTGGAAAGCTTATGCAAAACAGGTAAAAGCAAATGCAAGAGTTTTAGCTGATGTATTGCTTGAAAGAGGTTATGATTTAGTAAGCGGCGGAACAGATAATCACTTAGTATTAGTAAGCTTCCTAAATAAAGAATTTAGCGGAAAAGAAGCCGAAGAAGCATTAGGAAGAGCGGGAATTACAGTAAATAAAAACACAGTTCCTGGTGAAAAAAGAAGTCCTTTTGTAACAAGCGGTATCAGAGTCGGTTCTCCGGCACTTACAGCAAGAGGAATGAAAGAAGAAGAATTCAGACTTATTGCAACAAAAATGGCGGATGTTTTAGATGATATTTATAATATTGAACTTCAAGAAAAAATAGCAAAAGAACTTAAAGAGCTTGCAAGTAAATTTGTAATTTACACTCAAGCCACTTATTAATTTTTCCCTTTTTTGGGAGCGGTAAAGGAGAATTATGAATTTTAGCGTAGATACTTCAATGATAAAAATAAATAAAAATTATTATTTTGAATATAAAGGTAAAATAATTAATAAAATTATTTATAAGGGGAGAACCTTTTTTGATAAATATGAAAAAATTGAAAAATCTATAACATTTACTCTTATCAATGAACATTTAGAAAGAAAAAAAACAATAGCTCACGATTTGATTAATCACAAAAGAGGGATTGTTGAGAATATTGTATTTGATTACAACGGAAGAGACCCTGAAAAATTTTGGAACAGGGCAAGTCTTGTTTTAAGAGAAGAAGGATTCTTAAATTTTACGGCTTATAATTCAAAAACACCGGGGCATTTACATCTGTATATTCATAAAGGACATACTACATTAAATGAAGCAATCCGGCTTGGAAAAGCTCTTTCAATGAAACTTGCCACAAAGATTCCTAAACAATGGAGGGTTTTTCCAACTGACGATTTGCCGCTTGAGTTTAATATCTTGAATTTGCCTTATGAAGTGTTTAAAAAAGAAAGAGGAGCCTCATGGGCAAAACATATGTAAAGGAGACAAAATGTCAAACAAAGATGATTTACTAAATATGGGGAATGGAAACAATCCTAATAATATGAAAAAAATTTTAATATATGTTGCCATTGCTTTTTTGATTTTTGTAATAGCTGTTATAGGATTCGCTATTTTTCAAAATTCAAACAACAGTGAAACAAACACTATTATACCTCCTGCAATTCAGACACAACCAAAACAGGATAATTTATTTAAACAAATTCCTATTGAAACCCAAAATGTTCAAAAATCTCAAAAACAAAATCCGCAAACAAACGAAAAAGAAAAAATTATACAAAATTCTTCTACAAACCAAACTGTAAATAATTCTCAAAATTCAGCTCAAAACATAACTGAAACTAAACCGGAGGCTAAACCGGAAGTTAGTAAAAATCAAACTATAAAAAAAACAAAACCGATTGTAAAAGAAGTAAAACCGGTTGTAAAAAAAACAAAACCGAAAATCAAACCAAAACCTGTTAAAAAAGTTATAAAAAGCAAAAAATATTATATTCAAGTAGCCGCTCTTTTAAGATATAAAAAACCAAGCAAAAGTTTTTTAAGACTTATAACAAAAGCCGGGTATAAATATAAATTTTTTGTAACATATATAAAATTAAAAAACGAAAGAGTAAAAGTTACAAAAATATTGGTAGGTCCTTTTTCAAATGAAAAGACTGCAAGAAAAGCTTTGAAAAAAATTAAAGCGAATATAACTCAGAATGCGTTTTTATTTAAGGTTAAATAATGATTTACGATAAATTTTTAGTGGATGAACTTTCTGTTATTGCAATTTATAATAAAGTAAAAGAAATTTTTAAAGAGAGAATTTTTCTTTTTGAAAGTGTTATAAATAACAGTGATGGAAATTATTCTTTTATTGTAATAGGTGAGAAAGAAAGAGTCAAATATCAAAATGATAAAACTTATTATTTTGATGGAGAAAAAGAAAATATTTTGGATATTGATGTTTTTGGTTTTTTAAAAAACTATTACAAAAGCATTGATTATGAATATTACAGAAAAAAATCAAAAGAAATCGGAATCGGTTTTGTGGACGGATTTATAGGCTATATCGGTTATGATATGGTAAAAGTTTTTGAGCCTGTTTTAAAACCTGTTATGGATAATTTGGAAGATGAGACAAAAATTCCTGATTTTTATATGATAAGACCGAAAATTATTTTGGGATTTTCTCATAAATCTTCAGAACTTACCGTAATAATAAATGATGAAAATTATAATGATAAATTATTAACTATTAAAAATTCCCTTAAATCGTCTTATAAACATTCTCCTTTGAAAAAAGCAGAACTTTTAAGTGAGCCTAAATTTGTTTTTTCTAAAGAAAAATTTTTTGAAATGGTTTCTTTTGCAAAAGAAAATATCCGTGCTGGAGATATCTTTCAAATAGTCCTTTCAAACAGACTGAAAGTAAAAGCAAAACTTGACAGACTTTCGTTTTACAGAAAACTTAGAAGCAAAAATCCATCCCCTTATCTTTATTATCTTGATATAGATGATTTTGCAATTATAGGAAGCTCCCCTGAAGTTATGGTAAGGCTTACGGATAATATGATTTTGCTGCGTCCTATTGCCGGAAC
>JALVWY010000176.1:0-3454 GCA_027023105.1 Campylobacterales bacterium
TGTTTTCATATCTCCGTCTTTTTTATGCTCTTTAAATTTATTTTCTTTGTTGTGCATTTCTTCTTCTGTATTATCTTTAATATGATGTTCTCTGGCAATGTTTTTTATAATTTCTTCTCTTTCTTGTTTATTTAAACTTCTTAATTCTTGTTTTAATTCATTCATTTTTTCTACTCTTTGATTAACAGGCAACTTTTGAATTTCTTGAATTTGTTGTTCTACTCCTTGAGTTGTTAAAGCAAAAGATGATGTTGCTAAAACTCCTAATGTGATTAATGATAATGTTAATTTTTTCATTGTTAACTCCTTTAATTTTTTGTTTTGGCAGTGAAAGTATAAAATATAAGTGTAAACACTTTGTTAACGAAATGTAAAAGAAATGTTAACAATATTTTTTTAAATCCAAAATTATTGTGGTTCCTTTATCTTTTTGGGATTCTATTTTTATTGGAATTTTCAGCTCATCACATAATTTTTTTACTATATTCATCCCAATTCCTGTGCCTCTTTGATTTTCTTTATAAAATCTTTCAAATACTTTTTTAGGATTTTTAATTCCGATACCGCTGTCTTTTATATAAAGTTTTTTATTTTCCGTATAAATTTTAATATTCCCGTTTTTTTTATTGTATTTAAAAGCATTGCTTAAAATATTTTCCATAATTGAATTAAAAGCGTTTTTATTTGTTTTTATTTCACATTCTGCATTATTTGTATATGTTATATTCGGATATAAAGATGAATAAAATTTCAGTTTTTCATCAATTAAATTTTTTATATTAATTAATTCAATTTGATTTGGATTTAGAGATAAGAAATTTTTTAAATTTTCCTGATATTTAAGAATGGTTTGAATGTTTTTTTCCATTTCTTCTATTCTTTTGGTGCCCTGTTTTTTCTTTAAAAGATATAAATTCATTTTTAAAGTGGTCAAAGGAGTGTTTAAATCGTGTAAAATGTCTTTAATAAAAGTTTCGTTTATTTTATAGGCTTCTTTTAGGGGAATTAATAAAATATAAATGAAAATCAGAGTAATAATAATGATAGCTAGAAGTTCTAAAACAAATAACTTTAGAAGTTTCAATTTAATTGTATGTAATTTTTTGTTATAAAACCGTTTATTTGTTGAAAGTTTCAGATAATATATTTTAAAACGGGGTAGATTAAATATCATATAATAAGAATTTTTTGTCTGATAAAGATGTAAGAGTTTTAAATTTTTACTTCTTTTTATGAAATCCACTTTAACGCTCGGACAAGTTAATTTATATGAGCAAATTTCCAAATCCTGTTTTATTTTGTCATTTAGAAAATGTTGTTCTTTTATGTATAAACTATATGTAATTGAGCTGATTAATGCAAAAAGAAGCCCGAAAATTATTAAAAAACTGTAAATTAAAAATCTTTTTTCAAATTTCAATCAAATATCCTTCGCCTCTTATGTTTTTGATTTCTATATCAAGTTTGTTTTTGAGTTTATTTATATTTACCCTTAAAGATGCGTCACTTGAATCGGTAACATCCAAAAGCCTTTCTTTAGAAACCGTTTTATTTTTATTTGTAATTAATTCGTGAAAAATATCTTTTAAAGTTGAGCCTAAAGATATTATTTTGCCGTTTTGTTTGATTTCTCTTGTTAGAGGATTATATTCAAGATTTTTTATTTTTATAATGTCTGTATTTTTTTTAATTTTAGCTTTTATTCTTATCAATAATTCATCAATATCAAAAGGTTTTTTTATATAATCTTCACTTCCCGCTTCAAAAGCTTTTGCCATTGTGTTTAAATCGGTAAGAGCTGTTATAAAAATAGTAGGTGTATTGTCATCGGCTTCTTTTAGACTTTTTAAAACTTCTATTCCGTTTTCATCGGGTAAATTGATATCAAAAATATATAAATCATATTTGCTGTTGAATGTTTTTTCATAAGCTTCTTTTGCACTATTTGCAATATCCACTACATAATTTTCCAAGTTTAAAATCTCTTTTAGAGTTTTTGCCAAATTATAATCATCTTCTAATAATAATATTTTCATTTTTCTCCTTTATCTTTTATGATACAATTTTATAAAAAAAAAGGCAAGTAATGAAGATACTTGATATTAATAATCCCGGATTTGATAAAGAATTTGAAGAAATTTTAGGTCGTGGTAAAATGGATATAGAAAATGTTGAAAATATTGTTAAAAATATAATAAATGAGGTTAAAACAGATGGAAATAAAGCCTTATTTAATCATATTGCAAAATTTGATAAATGGGAACCAAAAGAGAATAAAGATTTAGAAATAGATAAATCATTAATGAAAGAGGCTTATGAAAATTTGGATGAAAACTTAAAAAAAGCTCTTCATTTAGCATTTGACAGAATAAAAGCATATCACGAAAAACAGCTTCCGAAATCTTGGATGGATTTTGAAAAAAACGGAACAATTTTAGGGCAAAAAGTAACTGCGGTTGAAAAAGCAGGTGTATATGTCCCGGGCGGAAAGGCGTTTTATCCAAGCAGTTTACTTATGAATGTAATTCCTGCACTTGTAGCAGGTGTTGAAGAGATTATCGTAACAACGCCTGTAATTGAAAATAAGCCAAATGAACTTTTATTAGCCGCTTTATATATCTGCGGAATGCCAAGAGCGTTTAAAGTAGGTGGTGCCAGTGCAATAGCGGCTATGGCTTACGGAACTGAGAGTATCGCTAAAGTTGATGTAATAACAGGTCCTGGTAATATTTTTGTTGCAACTGCAAAAAAATTGGTTTACGGGGAAGTTAATATTGATATGATTGCAGGTCCTAGTGAAATTGGAATTTTAGCAGATGAGAGTGCAAAACCTGAATATCTGGCTATTGATTTACTTTCTCAAGCAGAGCATGATGAAATGGCAAGTTCTATTTTGATTACGGATTTTAAAGAAGTTGCCGATTTAACAGCTATTAAGGTAGAAGAATTTTTAAAAGAGCTTGAAAGAGTTGATATTGCTAGAAAATCAATAGAAAACAGAGGTGTTATAATAGTGACAAACGATATGGACGAGGCAGTTGAGCTTATGAATAAAATAGCTCCCGAACATCTTGAAGTGATGACAAAAAATCCTTTTGAATTTTTACCAAAAATCAAAAATGCCGGTGCAATTTTCTTAGGAGAAAATACACCTGAACCGATAGGAGATTATATAGCCGGACCAAATCATACTCTTCCGACAGGCGGAAGTGCCAAATTTTATTCACCTTTGAATGTAGAAGTGTTTATGAAAAAATCTTCTGTGATTTATTTTAGCGATAAAGCTATAAAAGAGATGGGGAAAGATTGTGCGCTATTAGCTCATACGGAGATGTTAACGGCACACGAAAAGTCTGTTCTTACAAGATTAAAGAATAATGATTGAAAACATTAGCGATTTTATTTTAAATTTACTGCCGGGTAATAATAAATTTTTTTATATATATTATCTGGT
>JALVWY010000176.1:3554-5588 GCA_027023105.1 Campylobacterales bacterium
TCGTTGATTTCATTGATTCTTTCAGTTAAAAGTGCGATTTGAACCGCAGGACTTCCAGTATCTTTGTCATCATTTCCGAATTTAGCGATAATTTCTCTTTTTTTCGCCGAATCTAAAGCCATCTTAGCCTCCTGATTGGTAAATTTTCATTTTCATGAATGAGTGAAAGTATAACCGGTTTTGAAAAAAAAAGCAAATTATTTTGATAATCCTCAAATTTTGCTATAAAATTGGGTCAGTGTTTAAAAACAAAGATAAATTCAGTATAATTTTATAAAAAAAAGGGAATATATGCTTTTTACCAAATCAACGGCTTATACTCTTCAGGCTTTGATTGAGCTTTCCAAGTTCAAAAAACCTGTTGATGTAAATACTCTTTCGGATTTAACTGATATACCAAAACCTTTTTTGGCAAAACTTTTGCAAAATCTCTCAAAAGAGAATTTTATCAAATCTTTTAAGGGGATTCACGGAGGGTTTATGCTTGTAAAAAAACCGGAAGAGATAAAAATAATAGATGTTTTCAAGGCTATGGAAGACAAAGATTCTCTTGTTTTTTACTGCTCGTCAAATAATACGAACTGTGTCAGAAACAGAAGTTCCATTTGTAGCACAATGCCTTTTTTTTCCATGCTTGAAGATGAATTTTTAGATATTATGAAAAAATATACACTTGCCGATGCAATAAGGATGAAAGCTGATAAATAGAGTAAAATCTTCACTTAGATATTTCAGTGAACTTACGGATTTAGGTGTTGTAGGATTTGTTTTTGCAATTCTTTTAATTATTATAGTTCCGCTTCCAAACGGATTTTTGGATTTTTTTTTGACAATCTCTTTGTCTGTTTCAATTTTGATTTTACTTTTGTCTTTGTATATTCCAAAACCGACGGATTTCACTACTTTTCCGACAATTATTCTGATAGTGACACTTTACAGACTTTCTTTGAATATTGCCACTACCAGAATGATTTTGAGTAAAGGTTATGAAGGTCCTAATTCCGTTTCGGAGATTATATCTGCTTTTGGGCAGTTTGTTGTAGGTGGAAATTATATAATAGGGATTATTGTTTTTATTATTTTGGTTGTAATTAACTTTATGGTTATTACACAAGGTTCAACAAGGGTTGCGGAAGTTGCGGCAAGATTTACACTAGATGCAATGCCCGGAAAACAGATGGCTATTGATGCGGACTTAAATGCCGGGCTTATTGACGAAGCGGAAGCTAAAAAAAGAAGACAGGAATTAATTCAAGAAGCAAATTTTTACGGTGCAATGGATGGGGCTAGTAAATTTGTAAAAGGTGATGCTATTGCCGGTATTATTATTACTACCGTTAATATTATAGCCGGATTTTTAATAGGAATTTTTCAGCATAATATGGATTTAGCACAGGCGGCTTCAACTTATACTATTCTTACAATAGGTGACGGACTTGTCTCTCAGCTGCCGGCTCTTATGGTGGCGACGGCTACGGGTATTATAATAACAAGAGCTACAAAAGATGATACGAATTTTGCCGAAGGTGTTATAAAACAGCTTGTAAAAGATTATAAAGTTATGCTTATTGTAGGGACTATTATTATATTTTCGGCATTTGTGCCGGGATTTCCCACAGGAAGTATGATTTTTGTAGGGCTTATATTTTTAATAGCCGGATATTTGATGATGGAAACCGAAAAAGGAATTGACCCTATTAAATCCGTTTTAAATAAATTCAGAAAAAAACCTCTGCCAAAACCAAAGACAAAAGAAGTCTCACCGAAAAAAGAAGAAAAAAGTAAAACGCCTGAAGAAGAAGCCGAAGAGGAAAACAGAGTTTTAGAAGATGTGCTTAAAGTTGAGCTTTTAGAGCTTGATATAGGTTATCAGCTAATTTCCATTGCAGACCCTAATCAAGGCGGAGATTTATTAGATAGAATTAAAGCTATGAGAAAAAAAGTAGCGTCTGAATTCGGGTTTTTGGTGCCTCAAATAAGAATAAAAGATAATTTGAATCTAAAACCTACGGAGTATCAGATTTTGCTAAAAGG
>JALVWY010000177.1 GCA_027023105.1 Campylobacterales bacterium
TTGGTGTTCCGGTAGGAAGGGAAGGTCCGATTGCAAAACTAGGAGGTGTGGGAAGTGAAATATTTTTAAAATTAATAAAAGTAGAAAGGCTTAATCTTCCTATTTATTTAAGTGCCGGTGTTTCAAGTGCTATTGCCGCAACTTTTAACGCCCCGCTTGCGGGTATAATTTTTGGAATAGAAATTATTATAGGAAGGATTAATTCATATATTTTAATTCCCTTAATTGTTTCAACCTTTACGGCAACTCTTATTTCAAGAGAATTTATAGGAAATTTCGCCGCTTTTTATGTTCCTGAGCTTAACTATAATCACGCATATCTCTTTTTTTCACCCTTTGAAGCCCTCTTTTTTGGAATATTGGCATTATTTTTTTTAATATCAATTAAAAGATTTAAAAATTTAAAAGAAAAATATGAAAAGATCTGGTGGAAAGTTGTAATTTTTTTAGGCTTGACGGTAGCCGTTCTTATAATAATAAAACCGGAAATAAGAGGCGTTGGATATAATTTCGTAGGAGAAATTTTTAGCGATAAATATTCATTTTTTAATGCCTTTTTTATTATGCTTTTTAAATTTATAGCAACAATCCTAAGTCTTGGAAGCGGACTTTTTGGGGGAATTTTATCTCCTAGTATTTTTATAGGTGCGTTTGGCGGATACTTTTTTGGAGATTTTTTTCATTTTTTAGGACTTGACCCAAGAGTTTTTGCTCTTATAGGAACTGCTGCAATGCTTAGCGGCGTTACAAAATCTCCTCTTAGAAGTTCAATTATTATAATAGAACTCACTCATTCATATCAGTTTATTTTACCTATTTTATTAACCTCGGCTATTACAAATTATATTATATCTTTAATGGAACCGGGCTCATATTTCAAAAGAGCCCTGCTTCAAAGAGGGATTGATATTGATGATGAAAATCTAATAAATTTTTTTACTGTAGATAATCTAAAACAATATATTACAAAAACACCTCCCCTGCATCCCGATGATGATATACTAAAAATAAAAAACAGATTCAAAAACGAGCATATTCCTTATATTCCTGTAGTGAATGAAAATAAACTTACAGGAATAATATCTTTAAGAGATATCAGAAAAAAAAGATTTATAAAAAAGAAAAATATAACGGCTAAAGACATTATGGGCAAAAATCCTTTTGCAATAACGCCTGATTCTTCCCAAGAAGATATATTCAAAGCCTTTAGTATCATAAATTCAAATTATATTCCTTTTACGGATGGAGATAAAAATTACATCGGAATGATAAATTTAAACAAATTTTTAAGAGATATCTCAATACATTGACAAAGTTCTCTATTTTTTTTATAATTTTACTTACCGAACAGTAAGTAAGGAAAAAGATGAGCAAAAAAGAAGAAATTCTAAAAATCGCAAGCAAAGAATTTGCAAAATACGGTTATAAAGGTATCAGTTTAGAAACCATTGCCAAAAAAGCGGGTATTTCAAAAGCCGCCATTTATTATCATTTTGAAAATAAAGCGGCTTTGTTTGAAGAAGTGATAATGCCAAAACTTCAAAAATTAATAGATGAAGTCTATTTGTGCGACAGCAATAATCCAAAAGAGGATTTAAAATGCTATATTTTCGCTTTTTCCAAAACTTTTACAAAACATCCCTGTTTTGCCGCTTTGCTTTCACACGAATTTGTAGACGGCGGACGGGATTTAAGCGATGAAATAATAAAAAATCTATCCAAAATATTTAAAAAACTAATTTTAATTTTACAAAAAGGACAAAAAAATGAAATATTTGACATAGAAAATCCTTTTAGTGTGCAGTTAATAATTGTAAGTTCTCTTATTATGCACCAAACTACAAAAGAACTCAGACAAAGAGTCTCAAAATATCTTGATATAAATTTAGAAACAGACATCAATGATATAGCCGATTCTTTAAGTAAAAAAATTTTAAAAGCCATTTCAAAGGAATAAAATGAAAAAGCTACTGATTTTAAGCACGGCTTTAATTGCCCTAAATGCCACAGAAATAACAAATCTGTTTGAAACAATTAAAAAAGCACCGGAGAGCAAAATAGATTCTGTTGCCGTTAAACAGATGAAAACACAAAAAAAAGCAATAAAAGGAAGTTTGTTTCCAAAACTAAATATTTTTGCCAGCACGGAACATTTCAGCTCTCCAGCAAATATAAAGCCTATGCCTCCAACAGTAAGTAAGAAAATAGGAATTAGCGGTAGTGGCTACTGGTTTTCACAAAATATAACAAAAGTTGGATTTAGTGCTTCAATGCCTCTTTTTGTAAAAGAAATTTATGACAATAAAAGCAAAATTTCTCATTTAATAACCGCAAAAGAATATCAGGCAAAAATAAATCTTTTAAAAAGAGAAGCCCTGCTTGTAACATATTTAAGTAAATTAAATTATCTTTTTTCTCTTAAAAACGCCCTGCTTCAAAAAGAAAAATCAATAAACACAACTCTAAAAGCCATTGAAGTAGGAGTAAATACGGGAAGTATTCCAAAATTCAAACTTTTAAGACTTAAAGATGCCTTAAATCAGATAAAAATAAAAATAACAAATATTTTTTCCGCCATAGATGCCACAAAATCGGATATTTACAAACTGACTAAAATCAAAATTTCAAAACCTGTAAAATTTAACACTTACAAAATAAAAACAAAAAATTTCTTAGCCCTAAAACCTCTTGAAGAAGTAAAAAAGGCAAATGAATATACTCTTAAAGCGGCAAAAGATAAAAATTATCCAAGCTTTATGATAAAAGCTCAGGGTTACAGAGCCTTTGCAAATGCATATAACAAAGATGACAATTTAGCCGAAAATTTTGCAAGTATCGGAATTTATATGAACTGGGATGTTTTTGACAAAACAAAAAATGCAAATATCCAAAAAGCCCAAATAGAAAATATAAAATCAAATCTTGAGATACAAAAAACCCTAAAAGATTTAAATGCCGAAATTATGAAAATAAATTCAAGTATTAAAGAAATCAAAAAAGCAATTAATTTAACCGAAAATTCAATTACATTAAAAGAAGAACTTTTAAAAGATGCTAAAACGGCTTTTGAAGAAAATTCAATGACAGTTGATGAATATTTAACATATGAAAACAATTTAGCGGATGCAAAAGCAAATCTTGCCAATTTAACGGCTACAAAAAACACACTTCTTGCAAACAAAGCATTTATTTACGGAAATAACTTAGAAAGGATTTTTAAATGAAAAAAGGTATAAAAATAGGAATCGCTTTAATTGTCGTTATTATTTTGGTATTAGCTGCAATAAGCCTTGTAAAAAAAAGAAAAAAAGAAGATGCACATACAAAAACAGCAACAATTTATCCTTTGAGAATAAAAACAGTAAGCCCGAAAAACGGACATATTACAACTACTCTTAACTATTTAGCAATAGTTAAAAACTCAAAAAATGTTATCATAAATTCAAAATTCGCCGGAAAAATCAAATGTATAGCACCTCTTGGAAGCTATGTTGCAAAAGGACAAAGCGTTGTAAAAATAGATGACACAAAACTAAAAGCCAATTTAAACAATATTGATTCTCAAATAAACGCTTTAAAAGATGTTCTTGATGCAGATAAAATAAATATTGAAACTTTAATTGCCAATCACGAAAGAACAAAAAAACTTTTAAAAGCCAATATGGCAAGTATTGAGCAATTCAATATAGAAAAAGCAAAAATCGCTTTTGCAAAAGCAAAATTAAAATCAGACGAAGCAAAACTAAATTCTCTAAAAGAAGATAAAAAAGCAATTTTAAACGATTTAAATTACGCTGTTATAAAATCTCCTGTAAACGGAATCGTAAGTGAAAAATTTTTAAATAAAGGAAATAACGCATTTCCGGGTAAACCTATATTAAAAATTGCCTCAAAAAACGGAAATTATCTTTTTATTCCATTGGCAAAAAATTATAAAGAAATCATCTATAAAAACAAAATTTACAAATTAATTCCGCTTCATTCAACATTCAACGGAATACCGGCATACAAAGCAAATGTAAATAATGAAAATTTAATTTCAGGAGAAAAAATAAATATAAAAGTAGTAACATTTGACGGAAACGCAACTTTGATTCCTTTTAATTCCATTCTTACAATAAACGGTAAAAGTTATGTTTTTGATACTAACGGCAATCCGATTAAAGTTCATATTTTAGCAACAGGAAACGAAGGGGTTGTTATTAAAGAAAATTTAGGCAACAGAGTATTGCTAAAAGCAAATCCTGATATTTTACTTAAAATCAAAGCAGGATATCCTGTAAAGCCGGTAAATGAGTAGATGGGATTATGAGTTTATGAGTAATAATTTATATATAACTCATTTGCTCATTGATAAATATACCCATACACTAAATTTAGAAAGGATAACAAATGTTTGAATATTTTTATAAAAGAAGCCATCTGTTATGGGCTGTTATTTTAGCAATGTTTGTTTTTGGGGTAATTGGTCTAATAAAAATGCCAAAAAACCTTTTTCCTGATGCAAACCGTCCGGAAGTTGTAGTATTTACAACAGTTCCTGGTGCTAGTGCCGATGTGGTGGCAAATACAGTGTCTAAAACAATAGAAAAAGAGATGGGAACACTAAGTAATGTTTATGAAATAAAATCAACAAATGTTCCGAACTTCTCTATTGTTCATGTTGTATTTAATTACAAAAAATCTCTCCAAGGGGCGGCTGTTGATGTAAGTAATGCACTAAACAGAATTAAAGCAAAACTTCCTAAAAACGCAACACCGGCAATTTATCTTGTAGGAGATTTTACACTGCCTGTTGATGTATTTTCTCTAAGTCCTAAAAACAATAAAATCACACTGCCTGAAATTAGAAAAATAGCAGACAGCTTTATAAAACCGAAACTTCTCACAAATCCGGAAATAGGAAATGTAGAAATTTTCGGCGGATATAAAAGCGCAATTATGATAAAAATAAATCCGAAATTGATGAGAAAATATAATATTTCTCTTGATAAAGTAATAAAAACCATTCAAACGACTATCAAAAACACTCCTATCGGATTTATCAAAACAAAAGATAACTTTTATACTTTAAGTTATTATGGAGAGAAAAAAAGTATTGAAAAACTAAAAAATACATTTATTGCCCCTAATATCCGTTTAAGCAATATAGGAAATGTAAAATGGACATATCAGACAAATAACAGCGCTTATATTGGTGACAATTCTCCGGCTATTGCTGTGTCTGTTGAGAGGGCTCCTGGCGGAAATGTTATTGCTACAAGCACTGCTGCTAGAAAGACTATGGCAAAAATAGCTAAAATGTATCCGAATATTAAAATAAAAGTTTCAGATACACAAAGAAACTTGGTAGAAACTTCAAATGTCAATATGCTAGAAGCTCTTAGAGACGCTGTAATTTACACACTTTTGGTAATTATTATTTTCCTTGCAAACATAAGGGCGTTAGTTGCAGCGGGACTTTCTATTCCTATGGT
>JALVWY010000178.1 GCA_027023105.1 Campylobacterales bacterium
ATTTAAAGCCTGTTTTTTCAAGCAGATTATTTATTAAATTAAAATGTCTAATCTCATCTTCAGCAACTTCCATCCAGTCAAAATAAAATTCTTTTTCTAAATTTCTAAATCTGTAACAGGCATCAAGTGCCAAATCTATGGCTGAATATTCAATATGGGCTATTGCGTGCAGGATTACCGCCTGTTTTTCGGGGGTATCAAATCCTCTTCTTCTTGGAACTTTGCTAGGGGGAACTACCTCACAAAAGTTTTCATAACTTGCTTTTTGAAAAATTTTTGCTTTTTGTTCGCTTTTAAAATCAAAATTATTTAAATTTTGATTCAAATCATTAAATATTTTAAATTTTTGTGGTATATTATCGCAAGAGATTATTTTTTCTAAAGTAATATAAAAGTCCATTTTCGGCCTTTTTTAAAATTATAACAAAGGTTTTTTATGCTTATAGATAAGTTTGATAGAAAGATAGATTATATAAGGGTTTCGGTTACAAGCAGATGTAATTTCAGGTGTCTATATTGTATGCCAAATACTCCTTTTGAGTGGGAACCAAAAGAAAATATTTTAAGTTATGAAGAGATGTTTGAATTTTTGCGTCTTGCCATTGATGAGGGTGTTAGGAAAATAAGAATTACAGGCGGAGAGCCGCTTTTAAGAAAAGATATTGATAAATTTATAAAAATGCTAAATGATTATAATCCTGAGCTTGATTTGGCATTAACGACAAACGGATATTATCTACTTGAAATGGCTAAAGGGCTTAAAAAGGCGGGACTTAAAAGAGTAAATATCTCTCTTGATACCCTAAAAGCTGAAGTTGCAAAAAAAATTGCACAAAAAGATGTTTTGGATAAAGTATTAAAAGGTATTGATGAAGCCGTAAATGCAGGTCTTGGAGTTAAGCTTAATACGGTTGTTATGCAAGGAATTAATGATAATGAAATTTTGGATTTGTTAGAATATGCAAAAAACAAAAATTTAACTATAAGATTTATAGAATTTATGGAAAACGAAAGGGCGTATCCGGGGATTAAAAGAGTTGATTCAAAAGAAATTTTGGATAAAATCGCCCAAAAATATAAATTTAAAGAACTTCCTAAAGATAACAGTGCAAGCAAATATTTTGAAACGGAAGATGATTATCAGTTTGGAATTATAGAGCCTCACGATGAGAGTTTTTGTAAAAAATGCAACAGAATAAGACTGACAGCCGAAGGATTTTTGATTCCGTGTCTCTTTTTTACTGAGAGTTATAATATAAAAGAAGCTATAAGAAATGGGAATATAAAAAAAGCCGCCGAAATTTTAAAAGATGTAGTGGCAAATAAACCGGAAAAAAACGACTGGCAGGAAAATGAGGTAAGCACAAGGGCGTTTTGGGAAACCGGGGGATGAGAGCTCCTAGTTAAGAGTTCCAAGTTTTAAGCAATTTAGGAGTAGGCGCTTTAGACTCGTTTGGAGTTTTGATATAATTTTAAAAAAAGGAAATTTATGAAAAAAATATTTTTAGCAGCTTTAGCGGCAACTTTGATGTTCGGAGCGTTTTTGCCAAATAAAACATATAACTGTGAGACAATAGGAATCTCTTTTAAAGACGGAAATCAGACAAGAAATGTTCCGAATAATAAAGAAACAAATAAACAACTTAAAAAAACATTAAAAAATCTTTATTCAATAAAATTAAATTTAGATAAAAAGATGTTAAATGTAGAAGCCGGAAAATCAAGTGATACTTTGGCATATATCAAAAAATATAAAAATTTAGCCGTATATATTACCTCTGATAAAAAAGTGATGATTTTTCTTGATTCAAACAAAACGCAAGCGGGAATGATGATACCTTCTTTAAAAACAATGATTTATTATCAATGTAAATGAGAATATTATTAGTAGAAGATGATTTTGATTTAAATGAAACTATTAAAGAATTTTTAGAAAATTCTTATGATGTTGATGTTGTATTTGACGGGGAAGAAGCATTAAACAAGGCTTATGAAGAAAATTTTGATGTAATTATTTTAGATGTAAAACTTCCTAAATTAAACGGTTTTGAAGTTGCAAAAGAGATTAGAAAATTTAAATCAACTCCTATTATTTTTTTGACTTCTCTTGACAGCGAAAAAGATGTGGAAAAAGGTTTTTTAAGCGGTGGAGACGATTATATTAGAAAGCCTTTTTCACTTAAAGAGCTTAAATTTAGAATAGATTCTATTATTAAAAGAGTTTATGGTGAGAATATTGTAAAAATAGGTAACTTTGAGTTTAAATTAGATAGTTTGGAGTTAATAAAAGACAATCAAATAATTCACCTTAAACCAAAAATTGCAGAACTTTTAAAACTATTTATTCAAAACAAAGGAAAAGTTTTAAGTAAAAATGAAATTTTTAGCTATTTATATTCTTTTGATGAAGAACCCAATGAAGCTTCACTTAGAACTTTTATAAACACTATACGAAATATTTTAGGAAAAGAAAAAATTCAAACAATAAAAGGGATAGGATATAAATTTGTATGAAAAAAAGAGTTTAATCTATTTTTTACTAACCTATTTTTTTTCAATGATTATATTTTTAGGAGTATTTGATTATCTTTATTTAAAAAACGCTTCTTATCAGATACATCAAAAACAAAAAGCCATAATTAAAGAAGAACTTCTCTCTCAAGATTTAAGATGGAGATTTTGGGAGAAAAATTTTAGAGATTTAAATGTTTCAATTTATTCAGGTAATGAAATTTTAAAAAAATCTCCTAAAAGTGGAGAATGTATTGATTATGAATTAAAAAGGGGATTTAGAGATTTTAATATTATTGCCTGTAAAATCTTTCCTGATGAACTTAAAAAGATAAAAGAAAAATTATTTGTTTTTAATATTTTAGCTTTGATTTTTATTATGATAATTGCTTATTTTCTAGCTAAACTTTTTATAAAACCAATGAAAAAAGAGATAGAAAATTTAGAAAGTTTCATAAGAGATGTAACTCACGAGATTCAAACGCCAATAGCGATAATAAATTCAAATATAGAAATTTTAGAGATGCAAGGAGATAAAAACAAAAATCTAAAAAGAATAAAAACGGCTTCAAATAGATTATCTAAAATTTTTAATGATTTGAAATATTTAAGATTTAAAGAAAAAAAATTAGAAAAATTAAATGTTAAGGAAATTTCAAAAGAAAGATTTAATTTTTTTGCAACTCAAATTGAAAATAAAAATTTAAAATTAAATCTTAATCTTGAAGAAGTGATTTTAAATATTGATAAAGAAGATTTAATAAAACTTATTGATAATTTACTCTCAAACGCTATTAAATATTCTCCGGCAAACTCTACAGTTGAAATAATTTTAACTAAAAACTATTTAGAAATAAAAAACGATGGAAAAATTAAAAATATAGATAAAATTACGCAAAAATTTTATAGGGAAAACAAAAGCGAAGGGGGATTTGGACTAGGGCTTTATATTATAAAAAATATCTGCGATTATTATGGTTTTAAACTTCAAATATCTTCAAATAAAAAAGTATCAATAAAAATAACTTTTGTTTAGAAATAGTTTATATTAGATTGATATAATTATCTTATTGAAAAAATAGGAGAGAAAATGAAAAAATTACTATTATTTTTATTTGTAATTGTAAATTTATTTGCACTTACACCAAAAGAAAAACAGGTTTTAAAATATATGTATCAGGAAGAAAAACTTGCAAAAAATATCTATTATGTATTAGGAAAGATGTATCCTGATTTAAGAGTTTTTAATATCTATAAATCCGAAACTATGCACGAAAGAAGTGTGGCTAATGTTTTAAAACATTATAATATTCCTTTGCCTATAAGAAGTAATATTGTAGGAAAATTTAAAAATCCTGAACTTCAAAAGTTATATGATGAGCTTATTGCAAAAGGGAAAAAATCAAAAATAGATGCCCTTGAAGTTGGTATTATGGTAGAAGTAACGGATGTAGAAGATTTAGACAAATATTTAAAATATGCAACTTCACCAGATGTAATTGCTTTATTTAAGTTTTTAAGAGGAGGAAGTTATAATCATTATAATGCTTTTAACAGAGCTTTAATTGCATTTACAGGAAAAGGCGCTTGTGAATTAATGAGCAATAGATGGTTCAAACATTATCCATTCCAAAGAGGAATAGGAAGATATTATAGAAACTATTATTGGTTTCCGGGTAGATTTTAAAGGATATAAATGAAAAAATTATTATTAAGTGCGGTTTTGATACTCTCAGTAAATGCTGAAAATTTAAAATCTGTTTTAAATTATGCAATAACACATAATGAATTAGCCATATCAAAAGATATTACGGCTAAACAGCCTTTAATGGAGAGTAAATCATTAAAAAAAGATTATTATCCAAAAGTTTATATAGGCGGAGCTTATCAAAGGCTTGATCCTGCTCCGTTTGGTAAACCGGGAGATACTTACAGTGGATTTGTGAGAGTTTCTGTAAATTTATATGACGGAAACAAAAAGAAATATCAGATAAAATCAAAAAAATTTCAGTTTGAATCTCTAAATTATCAAAGCAAATCTTATAAAAAGCAGTTGGAATTTAATATTGTTAATCTTTATTTTAATATAAAATCTTTAAAAGCCCAGCTTAAAGCTTTGAAAGTCGCAAAAGAGTATCTTTTAGCTGAGTATAAAAGAGTTGAAAATTCATATAAACAGGGGCTTGTTACAAAATATGATGTCAAAAAGATAGAGGCATCTCTTTTTAATACAAATTATCAAATAGAAAATTTAAAATATCAGTTAAGCGAGCTTAAAAGTAATCTTAATTTATATGTAGGGAAAAAGATTAACAATATTGATAATTCTTTTATTTTAGCCCCTAAAAACATAAAGCCTAAAACACTTGATAACATAAAAGCTTTGAATACTCAAATGAAAGAAATAGAATACAGTGCAAAAAGTTTGGATTCTGTTTATAAACCTCAAATAAATCTTGAAGATAGTTATTCTTTGTATAAATATGGTAGAGATGATAAAGTGCTTTATGAAGAGGATAATCAAAATCAACTAAGTTTAACTGTAAATATGCTGATTTTTGATAATAATTCACTTAAAACGCAAAAAGAAGCTCTTCTTGTTCAAAAACTTTCTTTGAAAAAACAGATTGATTATTACAAAAAAGAGCAAAACAAAAATTTAAAACTTGCTCTTTTAAATATTAAAACAATAAAAACTCAAATTTTAAGCGCTCAAAAATCTCTTGAAGCGGCAAATATAGCTTTTGAAATTATTTCAAACAAATACCATATAGGAGAGGCTACGGTAGTTGATTATTTAGATGCTCTAAATCAAAAGACAAATGCCCTGGCTGAATATAAAGTGGCTCTTTATCGTTTGCAGGTAGCATATGCAAATTATTATTTAAATGCAAATTGTGATATTAGAAAATATATTAAGGAAAAATAATGAAAAAATATTCAAAATATT
>JALVWY010000179.1 GCA_027023105.1 Campylobacterales bacterium
TTTGAAGTAATAAACAGAGTTTGGGATATGCTAAAAGATGTCGGAGAAAAACAAAACGAGCCTAAACTTGAAGGAAATTATATTAATATATTGGTTACTCCTATTAATAAAAAAAAGAAAAATTAATAATATCTAATATTTTTAAATAAAAGGGGCTAATTTTTAGCCCCTTTTTTATTTAGAAGTGCGGGTAATTGATTTATGTTCAAAATCTTTTATTTTTTCTATTAATCTTTCAAATAGGCTACTTGTGTTGTGTTTTGCCTTTATTTCTTTTTCAAGATGATTTATTTTATCTTTTAACATTTTATATGTAGTTTCACTTGTGCTGGTGTATCCTAAAACTTTTCCTATTTTTAATTGTCGTTTCGCTTCATCAAGATATTTTAGTGCTTCTTTAGGGTCTTTTTTTACAATTTTACTAGCTTCTATAATTAAATTTTGAGCTTTTACAAGTGGAATAGGAATAATTGTTTTAGCTTCTACGAGTGTTGAAAGAGCCATTGCTAATACTTCTTTGGCTTCTTTTATTTTATTTTCATTTATATATTTTATTGAAAGTTTAAGTGCTGCCGGGTATGTTACAAGAGGTAAGTTAATTGTTTTTATTACAATTTCATCTCTTAAAGTGTTTAAAACTTCTCTAGCCTGTGGCAATTTATTTGCTATAACAAGTTCTTTTGCCTTTTGAACAAGTGAAGCTACCGTTTTTATATTTCCTGAAAATTGATAAGCTTCAAAATTTATATCTACCGGTAATAGATACGGAGGATTTGGAGTGTTTAGAACAACAGCTAAATCACCTATTGCTTTTTTTAATGAATTAATGGCATTTTTTTTGTCTTTTCCATTTAAATAAATAAGAGCGTCTTGAGTATTTCTAATAGCATTAATTGCCTCTTTTACTAATTGAGTGTTTTGTTGTGCATTTTTTTCCGCTTTAATAACTGCGTTTTTACTGACTTTGGCTGTTTTTGCATCCATTGCGAATGAATTTGTTGCAAGTAAACCTGCTACCGCTATAGATGTTAATATTCTTTTCATAATTACTCCTTGATTTGATTTAGTAATAAAATTATACTAAATTTAGCGTTTGTATGTCAAGATTATTAAAGAATTAATTTTAAGTTAACTTTTTTTAATTTGATATTAAGTTGAAAATTATAATGATTTAATTTGAAACGGACTTGGTATAATTACGATAAAAAAGGCTTTTTATGCAAGATAAAATCAGGAACTTTTCAATAATAGCTCATATAGACCATGGAAAATCTACACTTGCCGACAGACTTATAGAATTTTGCGGCGGCATTACGGACAGGGAAAAAACAGACCAGCTTCTTGATACAATGGATATAGAAAAAGAAAGAGGAATTACCATAAAAGCCCAAAGTGTAAGACTGTCATATAAAGGATATGTTTTAAATCTTATTGATACCCCGGGGCATGTTGATTTTTCTTATGAAGTGAGTAAATCTTTAAAATCTAGCGAAGGGGCTCTTTTGGTTGTGGATGCAACGCAGGGGGTTGAAGCTCAGACGCTTGCAAATGTTTATTTGGCTGTTGAAAATGATTTGGAAATAATTCCTGTTATTAATAAAATTGACCTTCCAAGCGCCGAGCCTGAAAGAGTAGCTGAAGAGATAGAACAGACCATAGGGATTGATGCCACGGACGCTGTTTTGGTCAGTGCGAAATCAGGAATCGGTATTGAAGAATTGCTAGATGCGATAATAGAAAGAATACCCGCTCCAAACGGAGATGAAAACGCTCCTGCTAAAGCACTTATTTATGACAGCTGGTTTGATAACTATTTAGGAGCTATCTGTTTAGTAAGAATGTTTGAGGGAAGTATAAAAAAGGGTGAAGAAGTTTTGGTTATGGGAACGGGTAAAAAGCATAAAGTCCTAGACCTTTTTTATCCTCATCCTATTAAAAAAGTTTCCACAAATGAAATAAAAACGGGCGAAATAGGTGTTGTTGTAATGGGGCTTAAAAATGTAGCGGATATTAGAATCGGGGATACTATTACAAGTGCCAAAAATCCGGCAATCGAGCCGGCGGATGAATTTGAAGAGGCAAAAAGTTTTGTATTTGCCGGGATTTATCCAATAGATACAGATAAATATGACGAACTAAGAGACGCTCTTGAAAAATTACAGTTAAACGATTCTTCCATAACATACGAACCGGAAACCTCACAGGCTTTAGGTTTTGGATTTAGGGTTGGATTTCTTGGAATGCTTCATATGGAAGTTGTAAAAGAAAGACTTGAGCGAGAATTTGGAATAGAACTTATTGCCACAGCTCCTAGTGTTACTTATAAAATAAAACTTACTGACGGAAGCGAAATAGAAATTTCCAATCCTAGTGAGCTACCGGAACCTGCAAAAGTAGATAAAATTTATGAGCCTTATGTAAAATCAACTATTTTAACGCCAAATGAGTATGTGGGAAATTTAATAGGATTTTTAAATGATAAAAGGGGCGTTCAGCTTAAAATGGAATATCTCTCACCCGAGAGAGTTTTGCTTGAATATGAACTGCCTTTAAACGAAATAGTAACCGATTTTTATGATAAATTAAAAACAATTACAAGAGGATATGCCAGTTTTGATTATGAGCCTATCGGGTATAAAGAAGGAAATCTTGTTAAAATGGATATAAGGGTTGCCGGAGAAATTGTGGATGCTCTGAGTATTATCGTATCAAAAGAAAAAGCCGAGAGAAAAGGAAGAGAACTTATAAAAGTTATGAAAGAACTTATTCCAAGACAGCTTTTTGAAGTGGCAATTCAGGCAAGTATCGGAAATAAAATTATAGCCCGTGAGACTGTAAAAGCTCTTAGAAAAGATGTAACGGCAAAATGTTACGGCGGGGATATAAGCAGAAAAAGAAAACTTCTTGAAAAACAAAAAGAGGGTAAAAAAAGAATGAAATCAATAGGAAAGGTAAATATTCCGCAAGAAGCGTTTTTGAGTGTTTTGAAAATTGATTAATTCTTTATTTTCATTGCAAAAAACAGGGCTATAAATAAAAATAAAAACGCTAAAATTCCTACATTTTTTAGCCCTATGGCATCGCTTAATAAACCTATAAGAAATGTCACAAGTGCCGGGACTAAAAATGAAATCATCATATAAACGCCGTTTAATGCCGTGGAATTTTCGTGATGATGGATTATGGATAGCATTACAGGTCCTGTGGCAAAAAGAGTTAGTCCAAGCAATATTAAAGGCATATAAATCAGATGAAAAAATACAAACAAAGGCATAAATAAAATTGCTAAAAGAGTAGAATAAATCAGTGTTTTTTTATTTCCTATTTTGTCCGCTATATTTCCGGCTAAGAATGTTCCTATGATTGCAAAGAATTGAAAAAAAGACAAAGAAATATTGGCTTTTGTTAAATCTTCTCCGATATTGGTTAAATACAAAGGTAGATAAAATGCAAAAAATATTTTGGCAAAACTTTGAAAAAACATAAATGAGGCAATTATCAAAAAGAAATTTTTATATTCCAAAAAGATTTTAAAATCAGCCTTTTGTTTTGCTTTTGGTTTAAAGTCTCCTTTTATTTTGTTAAGCTGCCACCAAAGGAAAAAGGATGCAAAAAGTGCAAAAACAGAAGTTTTCCAAAGCCCTTCAAGCCCCCATAAAGCTATGGCTGCCGTTGCTATTAAAGGTGCAATGGTCCTGGCAAGTTCTCCTCCAACCATAAACATACTCATACCAAAGCCCATTTTGGGAGTTACTTCTTTGACAATAGCCGGCGTTGATATATGAAAAATCTGAGCTGAGATTCCCGCAAGAAATAATAAAATAAGCAAAATTATATAATTTGGGGCAATTCCTATTAAACTCATAAAAACAGCCGTTGTAACCGGTGAAACAATGGTAAAAATTCTAACATCTTTTCTTGAAATAATTAAAGCCAAATAAGGATTAAAAAGTGCCGGAATTCTTCTTATAACATCAAGCAAGGAAGCTTCCGTTACGCTAAGACCCAATTTTTGAATCAAAATAGGTAAAACAGGTGCTAAAAATGAAGTATAAATATCGTGTGTCAGATGGGCAAATGAGAGTAAAAATACATTAAATCTGCTTTTCATCAAAAACCTTTTTTGGATTGAAGTTTAACATATAAGGACTAAAAATAAAAGAATATTGATAAGATAAGTATTAAAAATTTTGAATTTAAGTGGCGGAGCCGACGGGACTCGAACCCGCGGCCTCCGGCGTGACAGGCCGGCGTTCTAACCAACTGAACTACGGCTCCATTCTTGGCATTGCAGATGGTGGTCGCTACAGGGCTCGAACCTGTGACCCTTAGCTTGTAAGGCTAATGCTCTCCCAGCTGAGCTAAGCGACCTTAATTGAATTTTTATTTAATGATGGCATTCCCAACGGGATTTGAACCCGTGTCGCCGCCGTGAAAGGGCGGTGTCCTAGACCCCTAGACGATGGGAACAAGTGGTGACCCGTGTTGGATTCGAACCAACGGCCCTCTGCTTAAAAGGCAGATGCTCTACCGACTGAGCTAACGGGTCAGTCTTGAAGTTTCACAATTGTTTGTTGTGGAGTGAAATTATAATTAAAAAAAAATTTAATGTCAATAAAATTTAAAAAAAATAAAAAAATTATATTAAATGTAAAATATGACGAAAAAAAAGAGAAGTTGTTTGTAGAAGTTATTGATGAGGGAATAGGAATTCCAAAAGATAAATCAGAGCATATTTTTGATAGTTTTTCTCAAGCGGATACTTCAACCACCAGAAAATATGGCGGGACAGGGCTTGGACTTACTATTTCATATAGACTTATTAAGCTTTTAGGAGGAGAGCTTAAAGTTGAAAGTGAGGAGGGAAAGGGAAGTAGGTTTTATTTCGCAATACCGGCTAAAAAGGCAAAATTAATATCAAAAAAAGAAGAGGTTAA
The DNA here is from genome assembly GCA_027023105.1 of Campylobacterales bacterium. GTDB lineage: Bacteria > Campylobacterota > Campylobacteria > Campylobacterales > Nautiliaceae > JALTBU01. The sequence continues at coordinate 4,938 of JALVWY010000179.1, forward strand.
AAGTGAAAAAATTTTAAATGAAAAATTTGATGAGTATATTTTGGTAGTGGAAGACAATCCGGCAAATCAAATGTTTATGGGAGTTATTTTGGAAAAAATGGGAATTAAATTTGATATGGCAAATGATGGAGTTGAAGCTATAGAAAAATTTAAGAATAATAAATATGATTTGATTTTAATGGATGAAAATATGCCGAATATGAACGGAATAGAAGCCACTAAAAAGATTCGTCAAATAGAAAGAGAAAAAGATTTAAAACCTATAATAATAGTGGCTTTAACAGCAAATGCTCTCGAAGGTGACAGGGAAAGATTTATTTTAGCAGGTATGGATTATTATCTCTCAAAACCTGTTGATATAGAGAAATTAAAAGATATTTTAAGGAATATTAATTAATACCAAATTCTTTCTAAATAAAGTCCGTTTGGTTTTGCGAGATGTTTATTAATAAGCTTTTTTTTATCCACTTGAGCTTTTAAGTCTTCAAGAGTTAAAATTCCTTCGTTTATTTTAAACAAAAAATCTACAATTATTCTTATTTCTCCTCTTAAAAAAGAGTTTCCAGTTATTTTTATAATAGTTTTATTTTTGTATCTAAAAGCATAAGCGTCAAAAATTTCTCTTTTGTGTGAATTTACATCGCTTCCGTTTTTGGAAAAATATTCAAAATCGTGTGTTCCTTTTAAGATTTGCAGGGCTTTGTTTAAAAGTTGTAAATTAATTTCTTTATTATAATAAGTTACATAATTTTCTATAAAAGGATTTGTAACGGGCGAGATAATATATCTGTAGCTTCTTTTTTTTGCATTAAATCTTGGATTGAAATCTTCTTTTGTTTGTATAATTTTTTTGAAATAAATTTCAGGTAAAAGAATTTTATTTAGTAAATCTCTTAATCTTTCGCATTTCCAAAAATCAGGTATTTCAAAGCTTATGACCTGATTTAGAGCGTGAACTCCTTTGTCTGTTCTGCCTGAGGTGGTTATTTTTGTTTGAATTTTGATTTTTTTTAATGTTTTGTCAATTTCCCCTATAACTGTTTTGACATTAGGTTGTATTTGAAGTCCGTGAAATTTGCTTCCGTCGTATGAAATTATGGCTTTGACTAAAATTTTACCCTCCATTTATATAAGAAAATACCCGTTACGAAAAATACAAAAGGCAAAAGAATTGCTATGGATAAATGCTTATTTGCAAATGTTAAGATTATATAAAGCGTTAAAATCAATATTGAAAAAATCAAACTTCTGTTTTTTTGAAGCCTTGGATGAAAAAAAGACAAAAGAGGTATAAAAAATAAAAGTGCTATTGGAATAAGAGCAAAAGGCAAATATTTTACAAATACTTTTCTATTGTATAAAAAGTAAGTTTTAAACTTAAAAAGTGATAAAGAAACAGTTGAAATTTTTTGGTTTATCTGCATTTTTTGATATTTTATTTTAAGATTTTTATTAAAATCATAAAAATTACCTTTGTGCAAATCAAAATATAAAATATTCTTTTTGGTGTGTAAATCAGCTGTTTTTGCAATTATAAGCTCATTTTTTTTATTGTTATAAAGATAAATATTTTCAAATAATTTTTTATTTTTACCTCCGCTTGCAAATAAGACCCAATCGCCAAGTTTTTGAGAAATTTTTGCCTGTTGAAGATTGAATTTTGCTTCTTGTTTTTTTTGATTTTTGAAATTATTAAAGGCTACTTTTGAATAGGGAATGGAAATAAAAAGAATAAACAGATTCATAAATGAAAAAACAATACTCAAAAGAATAACGGGTTTTAAAATTTTAATAGGTTTTATTCCAAGTGCAAACATTGCGATAAGCTCCTGAGTTTCCGAAAATTTTGTAAATTCATTAACTGAAGCTATAAAAAACGCAATACTGGTTGAAAGGAATATTATCTGAGGCAGGGTTAAAAGATACATTTTTAACAGTTCCAAAAATGTTATTTGAAAACTTGATGTTATATTTGAAATTGATATAATAAATATTAATGAAATAATAATCCCAAGTATAAAAAAAATAGTAAAGAAATTAGGGAAAAAATCTTTTAATTCATATTTAAAAAGTTTATCCATACAATTTGCTCCAGAGTTCTAAGAAAAAGTCATTAAAATACCATACAATAAAAGTTCCGGTTGTTAAAAACGGGATAAAAGGAAGTTCTAAATCGTTTTTTGTAATTCTTATGTAAAGTGAAGGAAAAATCGCTATAAACGAACTTATAAAAAGAGCCATTAAAGAGAGTTTAACTCCAAGCAATGCCCCCATTGTCCCTGCTACAATTATATCTCCTTCGCCTAAAGCCTCTTTTTTTAGAAAATATGAAACATAAAATCTAACCGCACTGACAAGCCCCATCATTATCAGAGCGTTTTTTGTGTTTTCTAAAATATCATTTGATGTAAAAACTGCAAGAGTTAAAGCCAGCAGGTTTAAACTGTCCGGAACGGCTTTATAATCAAAATCTATCATTGTAAGGGCTAAAAGTGTTGCAAATACTGCAAAATTAATAACAAACCATATATCAATATTATTGAATTTTGTAAAAACGACAACCGCTAAAATACCGGTCAGAGCTTCTATAATCGGATATCTGGCTGATATTTTTTCTTTACAGTTTGCACATTTTCCCCCTAACATCAGCCATCCTAAAATAGGGATATTATGCCACGGTTTTATTCTTTCTCCACACTTAGGACAACTGCTAGGAGGTGAAACTATGCTTTTTCCAAGCGGAATTCTGTAAATTACAACATTCAAAAAACTCCCAATTGCAGCACCTAATATGAATATAAAAATATAAATTATTAAATTTTCCATTTTTTATTCTCCATTCTTAATTTTTCGCTTTTTATTTTTTTATATTCCCCCGAATCTTCTTTCTCTTTTTTTGAAATCATTTATGATAGCTTCAAGCTCTTTTGATGTAAAGTCAGGCCAAAACGATTTTGTAAAAAACATCTCCGCATAAGCTATTTGCCAAAGCAAAAAATTACTTAGTCTGATTTCTCCGCTTGTGCGGATTAATAAATCCACATCACGGCTTATATCAAGATTTTTTTGGATATTTTCTTCGGTTATCTCTTCTTTTGTCTCTATCAGTTTTTTGACTGCTCTTGTAATTTCATCTCTTGCTCCGTAATTTAATGCCAAAATCTGAGTCAGCTTTTTGTTGTTTTTAGTAACTTCTTTTGTATGGGATATTCTTTTTTTCAGTTTATCGCTAAATTTAGAGATATCTCCGATTGTTTCAAACTTAACATCGTTTTTTATATAAGTATCAAGTTCTTTTTTTAGCCAGTTGTCAAGAAGTTTCATTAAAAATTCAACTTCCATTTTCGGTCTTTTCCAATTTTCCGTAGAAAAAGCGTATAAAGTCAAAATTTCAATATCAGGGTTGTCGGCACAATATGTAGTTATCTCTTTTACAACCTCAGCACCTTTTTTGTGCCCTTCTATTCTTTTTAGACCTCTTTTTTTTGCCCATCTTCCGTTTCCGTCCATTATTATTGCTAAGTGCATATCAAGCCTTTAAATTTAGTAATGAATTTTGAAATTCATAAAGAGGTTTTGTCTCTTTTAGAAATGTATTGACATTTAAATCTATTAAATTAGAATGTTTTTCAATTAATTCCAGTGTATTTTTATATGGAGAGTAAATATCTAAATTATTATTATAAATTTCTCCTTCAATTTCTCCTAAATTATTAAACACTGCGTAAAATTTTAACCTATTTTTTGAATATTTATACTGTAAAAGCGCTTTTTTTTTCTCATTTATAATTAAATGATAAATTTTTTTTTGCTGCAAAGCTATTAAAATATTTGTAAAAAACAAAAATTCTTCTTTATTTGCGGCATTTGATAGATGATTTAAAATATGCTCTTTTGTTATAAAATTATTTTCTTCTTTAAATTTAATTTTATCAAGAAGCAGAGCAATTTTAGGAAAAGGTTTTAGATTTGAGATTTTAAGGGTATTGCCTATCTCTTTTACCATTGCAAAATATTTTCCTTTTTTTAAAGGGACAAAACTTTTGGTAATCACCTCTTTTTTGCCCATTTGGATTAAATATTTTATATCTGTCAGTTTTTCTTTAACTTCTATTTTTACAGGGAATGAGGTATTAAATTCAATAGTCTGAAATTTATTAAAAGTTTTTAGAAGTTTACCGACTTCAGATATTTTTAACGGCATCAACTATCCTAAACGATATATTCTCTTTTGTGTCTTGCGGGAAAAGAATTTCTTTATCTTTTGTAATAAAAAATATCTCATTTTCATCACTTCCGAAATTATTTTTTGTAAGAAGATTTAAACAAATTGCATCAAGATTTTTTTTATTTAGGGCATTTTTAGCATATTTAAGGGCGTTTTTTTCATCTCTTTCAGCTTTAAATCCTATCTTTTTAAAAGGCTTATCTTTTAGAGATTTTAAAATATCTATGTTTTCATCAAGTTCTAAAACCATTTTTTCGCCGATTTGCTCTTTTTTTAGTTTTCCACTTTTGTATTTTGGCATATAATCCACAATAGCCGCCGCCATTATCAGATAATCCGGATTTTCTTCTAAAATTGCATCAAGATACTCTTTTGCACTTTCAACTTTTATCTGTTTGATTTCTTTTGTTAAATTATGCTTTTTGCTTGAAACAAGAGTTACATCAGCCCCTTTTATATAAAAAGCCTTTGCAATAGCTTCTCCCATTTTACCGCTAGAAAAATTGGAAATAAATCTTACATCATCAATTTTTTCCACACTTCCGCCGGCTGTAACAACTACTTTTTTGTTTTCCCAAAATTTATCTCTATTCACTTCTCGTAAAGCTCTTAAAAATATTTCATTAGGCTCAGCCATTTTGCCGATTCCTTCATCTCCACACGCTAAAAGTCCCGAATTTGCCTCTATGCAGTTTAGGTTTTTAATGGCTTTTTTAGTTGTAGAGTGAAGATACATATTCGTATTTGCCGCAGGTGCAAAAAGAGCAGGGGCGGTTGTCGCAAGATAGGTTTGTAAAAGAAGATTATCTGCAATTCCATTGTATGCTTTATTTAGAGTGTGTGCAGTAGCAGGGGCAATAATAAAAATATCCGCCCATTTTGCATAATCTATATGATTTTCTTTCCCCGCCCAACTTTCGTTTTTTTCATTTAAAACTTTATTCAGTGTTAAAGCCTCAAATGTCAAAGGAGTTATAAATTTCTCGGCACTTAGCGTCATTACAACTTTTACATTGTCTCCGTTTTTGATAAAAAGTCTAACTAATTCGCAGGTTTTATAAATTGCAATACTACCTGTTACACCAATTAAAACATTCATTAATTTTTCCCGAAAAATTTATAATAAAAGCCTTCTATTATTTTTAGAGGACTTCTTGAAATTGCAAGGGAGCCTTTTTTTATGTCTTTATTTACAGTGCTTCCAGCCGCAATCATTACATCATCTTCAATAACCACAGGTGCAATAAGTTGAGTATCACTTCCTACAAATACATTTTTACCGATTTTTGTTTTGTATTTAGCTTTGCCGTCATAATTGCAGGTAATTGTCCCGGCTCCGATATTTGTGCCGCTATCAATTTCGGCATCTCCAAGATAGCTTAAATGTCCCGCTTTTACATCATTTAATTTAGAGGCTTTAACTTCTACAAAGTTTCCTATTTTAGAATCTACTATTTCACTTTTAGGTCTAATTCTTGCCATCGGACCGACTTCGCTGTTTTTTAAAACGGCTTCTTCAATTACGGAGTTTGCTTTAACTCTGCTTTTTATAATTTTAGCTTTTTTAATTACACTTCCGCTTTCAATTTCGCATTCCCCTTCAAATCGGCTGTATGCATCAATAAAAATAGTATCAGGAAGTCTCATAATAACGCCTTGTTGCATCCATTTGTCTTTTATTCTGTTGCACATAATCTTTTCTGCAACTGAAAGGTCTTTTTTAGAATTTATTCCTTTGAAATCTTCTTCGTTTACTTCTAAGGCTTTTATGTTTAAATTATCTTTTACAGCCATTTCAATTATATCAGTTAAATAATACTCTTTTTGGGCGTTGTTATTATCTAAAAGAGGGATATATTTTTCTAAAATCTCTTTTTTGAAGCAGTAAACCCCTGCATTTACAAAAGGGATTTTAAGCTCATCCTCGTTTGCATCTTTTTGTTCCACTATTTTTTTTACCCGTTCATTTTCTATTACAACTCTTCCATATCCGTCAGGGTTAGTTAAATTCATAATGCTCATTGCAATATCAGCGTCAATTTCAAAAAATTTTTTAATTTCATCAGCTGTAATTAGGGGCATATCTCCGTTTAAAATTAATATTTTTTCTCCCGTAAAAGGAATTTCTTTTAAAGCCCCTCCGGTGCCCGGGAAATTTTTTAAATCTTGTTTGTGTATTCGGACATTATATTTTTCAATCTCTTTTTTTACATCTTCAAATTTGTGTGATAAAATCACATCAATACTGTTTGTTATTTTTTTGGATTCTTCAATTATATAATCAATCATAGGCTTTTCACATAACTTATGAAGCACTTTTGGAGTGTCGGATTTCATTCTTGTGCCTTTACCTGCTGCTAAAATAATAATCTGAAACATACAAAAATCCTTTTTTTTGTTACAATTATATCAAAAAAGGCTCTTTATGGATTTAGCTAGTGTCATAGGTATAGTAGGGGCGTTTGGTCTTATTGTGGCCGCAATGGCTATGGGGGTTGGGATTGGAGCATATATTGACCCTCAATCTGTTTTAATTGTTGTGCTGGGTTCTATTATGACTCTTTTTATTTCATATAAAATGGATATGATGACAAAATTTCATAAAGTTTTTATGATTGCCATTAAACCTAACTATCAGCCGAATTATGAAGAGTTGATTAAAAAACTTGTAGATTATGCCACACAGGCTAGACGGGATGGAATTTTGTCGCTTGAAAGTGCGGCTGCAAATGAAGAAGACGAGTTTTTGAAAAAAAGGTCTTTCTATGGCGGTTGACGGAAATGAACCAGATACAATCAGAGAACTTCTTGAAATAGAACTTGAACAAATGGACGAAAGACATAAAAGTATGGCTTCTATTTTCAGTAACTGGGCGGGACTCGCCGGAGCTATGGGGATGATCGGGACACTTGTAGGACTTGTTGCAATGCTTTTAAATATGTCCGACCCAAGTGCGATTGGTCCGGCTATGGCGGTTGCCCTTCTTACAACTTTGTATGGGGCTATGATTGGTAATATTTTCGGAAATCCTATTGCCGGAAAGCTAGGACTTAGAAATGCAGATGAAATTTTGGCAAAAACAGTAATAATAGAAGGTATTATGTCAATTCAAGCAGGAGATAATCCAAGAACACTTGAAGCAAAATTGCTTAGCTTTCTTCCTCCAAATAAGAGAGTAAGTCAAGTTGAATAGGAATAATTAATGGCAAAAAAATGTAAATGTGAATGTCCTGAATGTATGCCTGAATGGTTGGCGACATTCGGGGATTTGATGAGTTTATTATTATGTTTTTTCGTTTTGCTTTTGTCTATGTCAACAATGAATGCAAAAAAAGTAAAAGAAGCGATAGGCTCGCTTGCCGGGGCACTTAGTGTGCTTGAAGGCGGAACTCAAACGGAAGTTAGTCCCGAAAGAATGCAAAAGGCGACACCTATACAACAAAGGGAAGAAACCGCTCAGACAGTTAATAAATTAAAAGCTGCGGTTACGGAATTTAAGCAGTTGACAAAAGGCGGAAGAGGTGCTAATTTTGTTTTACAAGAAGGAGAAAAAGGATTTTTTATAAGACTTCCGGCTGATATTTCGTTCGCACCGGGAAGTGCAAAGATAAATAATACCGATGCTCTTTTGTTTTTGAAAAGAATTTCTATTATCATTAATGAATATTTACCAAAAAACACGGCAATTCAAATAAGAGGATATACAGACGATACGCCTCCTCCTCCGACTTCCCCTTATACGGACAACTGGGAGCTTAGTGCCCAAAGAGCCCTTAGTGTGCTTAGAATTTTAATGAAAAACGGAGTCAATCCAAAACAGCTCAGTGCCGCGGCGTATGGAGAATATCATCCGATAGCCAGCAATGCCACTCCTGAGGGCAGGGCAAAAAACAGAAGAGTTGAAATATGGTTTTTTGCTGCAAGAGGTAATGCTGTAAATACGAAAAAATCTGTTTTGGATAATATGCAAAAATGAAAAAATTATTAATTTTATTTTTTCTTACAGGTATTGTTTTTGCAGCTGCACCGACTATTCCGACAGTTAATCTCTCTTTAAGTGCACCGAGTTCTCCTAAAGAACTTGTTTCTACTCTTAATGTAATGCTTCTTTTGACATTGCTTGTATTAGCCCCGAGTATTGTTTTGGTTACTACTAGTTTTGTCAGGCTTATAGTTGTTTTCGGATTTTTAAGACAGGCTTTAGGAACACCTCAGTCACCGCCTACCACTCTTTTGGTTTCATTGGCTTTGGTTTTGACATTTTTTATAATGGAACCTTACGCTAAAAAAGCTTATAATAACGGAATTGAGCCTTATATGCAAAATAAAATAGGATATGAAACAGCTATAAAAAAATCGGTTAAGCCTTTTAAAATGTTTATGATAAAAAATACAAGGGAAGAAGATTTGGCTCTATTTTTTAGAATCCGTCATCTTCCGAACCCACAAACAATTAATGATGTGCCTTTAACTATTTTGGTCCCGGCTTTTATGATAAGTGAGTTAAAAACCGCCTTTGAAATAGGCTTTTTGCTGTTTTTGCCGTTTTTGATTATAGATATGGTAGTGAGTTCCATTTTGATGAGTTTAGGTATGATGATGTTGCCGCCTGTTATGATAAGTCTGCCTTTTAAGATTTTATTATTTATTTTGGTTGACGGATGGCATCTTATTGTAATGGGATTAGTGCAGAGTTTTAAGTAGGGAGCAGATGGACGGAACAGAAGTGAGAAACTTTAAGTTTTTATTTAGTTTATATAAAAAAGGAATAAAATGATTTGCAGTAGTTTTGGAAAATGCGGAAGTTGTGTTTTGTGGCAAATGCCTTATAGTGAGCAACTTAAAATGAAAAGTGAAAAATTAAAAGAGTTGTTTAATGAATTTAATATGCCTGAACTTGAAATAATCAATGGAAATGACGAGCATTTCAGGGCAAGGGCTGAATTTAGAGTTTGGCACGAAGGCGATAAAAGTTTTTATGCTATGAGAAAAAGAAAAGAAGACGGAAGAGGAGTGATTCCTATTGAAGAGTGTAAAATTGTAGATAAGGCTATTTATGATGTGATGGCACCTCTTATGAATGAAATAGAAAAAAACGATAATTTAAGATTTAAACTTTATGAGATTGATTTTTTGAGTAATTCAAAAGGTGAACTTATAGTTACTCTTATTTATCATAAAAAAGTTGATGAAAGTATAGCCGAAGATATTGAAAAATTAAAAGAAAAATTTAAAAATATAGATTTTATTGTCAGAAGAAAAGGGAGAAAATTTGTTTTTGATAAAAATTATTTGATTGAAGAACTTAATATAAACGGCAAAACTTATAAATATAAAATTATTGAAAACACCTTTTCCCAGCCAAACAGAAAAATGAGTGAAAAAATGATTGAATGGGCTCTTGGAAATTCAAAACATCTAAAAGGCGATTTAGTTGAGCTTTATTGCGGTAACGGGAATTTCACAATACCTTTAAGTGAAAATTTTAGAAAAGTCATTGCCACTGAAATAAATCAAGAATCCATCCAGGCGGCGACTTTCAATGCGGATATAAACGGAAGGGATAACATAACTTTTCTTGCTATGAGTGCGGCTGAATTTAGCTCTTTAAAAAAAGACAATTCCCCGCTTTTATCTTCTTATGATTTAAAAAATGTTTTAATAGACCCTCCAAGAGCCGGACTTGATGATAAATCAAGAAAATTTGTAAATGATTTTGAAAATATTGTTTATATCTCCTGTAATCCGGAAACTTTAAAAAGAGATTTAGAAACTCTGGCTAATGGAAGAAAAATAAAAGCATTTGCATTTTTTGACCAGTTTCCATATACCGAGCATATGGAATGCGGGGTGGTGCTTGAAAAAATGTAAAATGGAAAATGTAAAATGGAAAATTTAATTGGTGAGTTTTTATGGATAGTGATTTTTTTAGGAATTGTTGCGGGTGTGATTTTGGCAGAAAAATTTAAAGGAAGAAAATGAAAATTTTAGTAATAGGTCCCGGAGGGGTTGGCGGATATCTGGCTTATAAACTTAAAAAATGCGGTAATTTTGTAAGTGTAATAGGAAGCAAGGGAGAAGTAAAAAAACTCAAAATAAAAGATGTTGATAAAATAGAAGAGGTTCAATTTGATAAGTTAGATGGAAAATATGACGCTGTTTTTGTGACTACGAAAAGCTATCATTTGGATGATGTTATAAAAACTTTGCCCGAATATTTAAAAGAAAACGGGATAGTTGTGCCAATTTTAAACGGAATAGGGCATTTTGAGAAATTTAAAGATTTTAATTACAAAAAAGCTTGTATTTATATACTTTCAAATAAAGAAAACGGAATTATTCATAAAAAAACTCCTCTTTTTTATTTATGTGTTGAAGATGATGAAAAACTAAGAGAAATTTTTAAAAATTGTGATTTGAAAGTAAAATTTTCAGATAATATTGATAAAGATATCTGGAAAAAATATCTTTTTATTGCAACATTTGCCACGCTTCAAAGTTTTTATTCTAAGCCTACAGGCTGGATTATGGAAGAAAAAGTAGATGAAGTTGAGAAATTTATTGATGAGGTTATAAAAGTCGCTAAACATTACGGAGTTAATTTAGAAGATGAAAAAAAGAGGGTTATTAAACAGGCTTTGAATATCCCTTATGATTCTAAAATGAGTATGCAAATTGATTTTGAAGATAAAAATAAAACGGAAGTTGATAATATTACCGGTTTTTTAGCTAAAAAAAGTGATTTTATTGCTTCTTTTTACAATTCTCTAAAAACCGTTCAAGCAACATCTTAGCTACCAGGCTGTCAACTCTTCCGTCTCTTTTATATTTTATTTTGCCTTTCATCTCTTCTTCTACCACGGCACTTGTATAACTTTCGTCTACAAATTCTATTTTGCCGTCAAAATTAAGTAAAGAGACAAAATGTTTTATTCTTCTTTGCATTTCTTCATTTGTCATAGGAAGTCCTACAACTAAAATATCGGCTTTATACTCTTTTAAGGTGTTTTCAACTTCTCTTGCCGCCTGGTTTCTGTTTTTGCGGATAATTGCCGGAAGCGGCACAACTACGGAAGCGTTTGGTGTAAAAGCCACTCCTATTCTTTTGAGTCCTACATCAATTGCAATAATTTTTTCCATTTTTCAGCCTTTTCGTTAAGATTTATTCTGGCATTAAGAGGGCTAGGGCTTGGCAGATAAACGGGAGAATGCAGAATTGAGAAAGGAGAATTTTTGAAATGTTTTTTAATAACATTTTCAGCAAGTCTGCTTGTAACGGCAACTTTTTTTATATTCTGATAATTTTTGAGTAAATTTTCAAGAGGGCAGGGCTTTATCTCTTTTAGATTATCGTCTCTTGAATTTCCTTTTTCTCTCATACATTCGCATATGGCATCCCAAAGGGCGATTTTGTGTTTTTTAACAAAGTCTATTTTTTCATTAACGGTATCGGGTTTTTTATCATTAAAAATAATACTTAAAATATCCCAAAATTGATTTCTTGGATGTCCGTAATAAAAATCGGTTTCAAAAGATTTAATTGATGGAAAAGTTCCTAGTATTAAAATTTCACTTTCTTTGTCTATTATTGGCTCAAAAGGGTGTCTTAATTTTCCATTTTTCATTCTCAATTCTCCATTAATTAAAATAGACTTTCCCGTTTTTAATAATCACTTTTTCATTTAGTTCCATTTCATAAAGTTCGCTGCCGTATGTTTTTAGGGCTTCGTTTAAATTTAAAACTTTTTGATTGTCTTCAATTCCAAGATTTTTACAAAATTCATCTATATCCCATATAACTTCTGCTTCGCCTTTAGCTGCTAAATATCTGGTTCCTGAGCTTTCGTTTATTCTATGAGGTAAAACATAAATTTTTTTGTCATATTCTTTTGCCCATTCAAAGCTTCTCATACTTCCGCTTTTAATATTGGCTTCGGCAATAATTACAAAATTACTTAACGACACTATTATTCGGTTTCTTTGTAAAAAAGTATGTTTATAAGGTTTGTAATTTTTTTCATATTCGCTTATGGCAAGGGAATTTTTATAAATATTTTTTATTAAATTTTCATTTGATTTTGGATAAATCATATCAAGAGATGAAGGGGAAACAAAAATTGTATTAGGATATGCACCTTTATGGGCTTCGGTATCAACTCCAAGTGCTCCTCCGCTTATAACAGTGAATTTTTTTGAGAGTTTTTTAGCTAGCAGAAAAGTGATTTCTTTTGTGTATTTACTGGCTTTTCTGCTTCCGACAATGGCGACTTTGGGTTGGTTTAGAAGTTCCGAATTACCTTTATAAAAGAGCTCAAAACCGTTAAAATTAATATTTTGAATCATTGAGCTCATCTATGTAAACCACTTGCACATTTTTTAAAATATTTCCTGCATTTTTAAGAGTCGTAAGAGTTACTTTGTGAGGATGCCCTATTGCTATTGCGTAACCTCTTTTTTTTGCTAATCTGACGGCTTCTTTGAGCTGATTTTTTATATAAGCTGCATTTTCTTTATTATCTAAAAACACATTTCTTGAATACATAGGAATATGATATATTTTGTCAATTACCGGAGCTTTCGTGTAAGGTGTTGTTCTTGAATCAACAAAACCCAAACGGTCTTTTTTCAATACCATAAAAAGTTTGTTCATTGCCTGAAGATTTGCTGTGAATTTGCTTCCGGTATGATTGTTTATAAAATGAACTCTTGGAAATTCTTTTTTTATAATGTTTATTCTTTTTTGTATTGTGTAATAGCTGTCTGTAACTTCAAGAGTATGAGGCTCTGGATGAGGATAATGCATTGCCTGCATAGGAACATGAACCATATAATCGGGAAATGTTTTTGCATAAAGAGGTGTAAAAGGGTGTCTTTTTGTTGCCGGGAAAAAAGACGGCGTTATATGAAAAGGGATTTGTTTTATAAGTTTTGCTTCATATCCGAAAGAGACATCGTCTATAATGATTACAAGTTTCGGTTTTTTTGATTTGTGTTTTATTGTTTTTGTTTCATTCGGGATTGTGGTTTGATGAATTGAGGAATTGTTTTTTGTTACGCTCAATAAATCTTCTATTTCAGAATTTACCGGTTTAATTAAGTTAGAAGAAATATTTTGTTTGGCGGTTTTTTTGTTTTTTAATTCTTTTGAGAGGGTATTTATTTTATTTTCCAAACTTACTAAATTATTTTTACATTTTGCAATTTTTTTAGTTGATTGTGCTTGATTGACAATATATCCTACTATAAATCCGCTTAGTCCTATAATGATAAAAAGCAGGGAAAAAAAAATTATTTTATAAACGGAAGTTTTTTGTTTACTTTTCGTTTTTTTAGTTTTTCTTGTTTTTCTTGTTTTTCTTGTTTTTTTCATTTATCTAATAATATTTCTACTTCTAAAGTTTCTATATCCTGGTTTGAAGATGTTTTGATATTTATGTCCCGGACATTAAGATATTTTTTTACTACGGAAATAAGTTCTTGTTTCATATTGTCTAAATTATCTATTTTTGTATTTGCTCTTTCATATGCAAGCATCATCATAAGTCTGTCTTTTGCTACATCTTTGGATTTCTTTTTTTTAAAAATATCAAAAAAACTCATTTAAATAATCCTTTTAATTTATTGAAAAATCCTTTTTTTGCACTTATATCAAGATATTCCATATCTTCGCCTTCTATTCTTTTTGCAATTCTTCTAAAAGCTTCTCCGACTCGTGAATTTTTATCCAGTGCAATAGGCTCTCCAAGGTTTGTTGATTTTACTATCTCTTCATCATCCGGAACTATTCCTATTAAAGGAAGTGCTAAAATATGCAAAACATCTTCGGTTGAGAGCATTTCGCCTTTTTCCACTAACTCCGGTTTTAATCTGTTTATTATGATGTGTTTGCTAACTTCCTGACCTTCTTTTGCTTTTTTGCTTTTTGCATCAATAATCCCGATTACTCTGTCGGCATCTCTTACGGCACTTATCTCCGGTGTGGTAACAACTAAAGCTCTGTCGGCAAGATATATTGAATGCTCAAATCCGCTTTCAATTCCGGCAGGTGAATCAACAAAAATATAATCAAAATCTTTTTTTAAATCATTGATTAATTTTTCTACCTTTTCTTTATTTAAAATTGTTTTGTCTTTTGTCTGACTTGCAGGTAAAAAATGTAAATTAGGCGTTCTTTTGTCTTTAATGACAGCCTGAGCAAAATTGCATCTGCCTTCCATTACATCTACTACATCATAAACAATTCTGTTTTCAAGTCCTAAAATCATATCAAGATTTCTAAGACCTATATCAAAATCAATCGCTATTACTTTTTTACCTTCAAGCGCCAGTGCAGTTGCAACATTTGCAGTCGTGGTTGATTTACCAACCCCTCCTTTTCCACTTGTGACAGTTATAATTTCAGCCATATTTCTCCTTTAATATTCTCTATAAAATCCCCAAAAGGGATTTGAAGAAAATATTAATTTTTGTCTTGGTCTACTATTTTATTTGCTGTAATCCAAGGCATCATTTCTCTTAATTTTTTACCTGTTTTTTCTATAAGGCTGTTTTCCGCCAATCCTCTTTCGGCGTTCATTCTTACATATCCGGCTTTTCTTTCAAGAATAAAGTCTTTTGCAAATACACCGTTTTGAATTTCTTTAAGCACTTCTTTCATTGCTTTTTTGCTTTCTTCTCCGACAACTCTAGGTCCGCTTACATAATCTCCGTATTCAGCTGTATTTGAAATAGAATATCTCATATTTGCAATACCGCCTTCATACATTAAATCAACAATTAATTTTAATTCGTGAAGGCATTCAAAATAAGCCATTTCAGGAGCGTATCCGGCTTCTGTAAGAGTCTCAAATCCTGCTTTTACAAGGCTTGTAACACCACCGCAAAGAACCGCTTGTTCACCAAAAAGGTCTGTTTCGGTTTCGTCTTTGAATGTTGTTTCAATAATACCCGTTCTTCCTCCGCCGATTGCACTTGCATAACTTAAAGCCAGTTTTTTTGCTTCTTCGCCGCCTTGTTCAACAGCAATTAAATCAGGGATTCCACCGCCTCTTACAAATTCGCTTCTTACAGTGTGTCCCGGTGCTTTTGGAGCTACCATAATAACACCTAAATCTTCTCTTGGTTTGATTAATTTGAAATGAATGTTAAATCCGTGTCCGAATGCAATAGTCGCACCTTTTTTCAAGTTAGGTTCAATTTCTCCGTAATAAACATCGGGTTGAATTTCATCCGGAAGTAAAATCATCACAACATCAGCTTCTTTTACGGCATCAGCCACTTCTAAAACTTTGAAATCATAACCTTCGGCTTTTTTCCAAGATTTACTTCCTTTTCTAAGTCCTACAACAACATCAACACCGCTGTCTCTAAGATTTAGTGCGTGAGCGTGCCCTTGACTTCCAAAACCTATCATAGCAACTTTTTTACTTTTTATGATATTTAAATCACAATCTTTGTCATAATACATATTAAGACTCATAAAATTCTCCTTTTTTTTGCAATTATAACAAAATAGCTTTTATTTGGTATAATTTCTTAACAAAATTAAAGGTGAATTAATGAAAAAACTGATTATTTTTATTTTGTTTTTGAATATTTATGCTTTTGACTTATCCAAACAAAGCGTGGGATATCTCTTTAAGAATAATTATTTAAGTTTTATTTGTCAGCACAGATGGAAATATATTAACAATTATGTAGGTAAAAGAGAAGATTTACTCTCTTTAGTAGGATATTCATGTTTAAAAAAACATCAGCTTATTCCGGCTCTTGATGTGGCAAAAGCATTGAGATTTACTAAAATGGGAAGAATTAATGCTAACTATATAGCAACACTTTTTAATATTAAAACTATTCTTATAAGATATGTAATGGATGGAATTTCTTTAAATGAGATTAGTATTCCTTATGTGTTAGACGATGATTTAGGAAAAGTTTTTTATTTAGTTAAATCTCAAAAGCCGCCTGTAAAAAATTATTCTTTTGAAGTTACAACCAACAAAGGAAAAAAAATAAAAGGTTTTTATGATACTAAAAATAATAATTTTATTTTAAATTTTTATAAAGGCTCAAAACTTATTAAAAAGGATATATATTGGTAGGAAACGAATTATTAAAAAAAGGAATAATAACAAAAGAACAGCTTGAACAAGCATTAGCCTATAAAGAAGAGCATTCTCAAAAAAAATTTCTTGATATCCTTTATGATTTGAATTTTATTTCAAAAGATATTTTTCTAAAAGAACTTGCAAAAGAACTTAAGGTTGATTATGTAGGTAGTCTAGGTAAAATCAGGGTTAGAAATATTGATGTTCCTGTTAATATTTTAAAACAAACAAGAGCAGTGCCTTTTGATATGGAATTTGACAAAGTCAGAATTGCCATGGAAA